>CALRWX020000099.1:0-13325 GCA_943371975.1 Pseudanabaena sp. UWO311
CGCAAAGCGCCGCAACTCTTTTTGGGATTTTGGAATTATAAAATCTCTACGCTGTATTATCCACAGAATTAAGAAGCCGCGCTTTACGCGGCTTCTTAATTCTAAGATTGCAATGCTGCTAAAGTTGACGAGCTGAGAACTCCATCTACAGGCAAGCCAAAAGATGCTTGTGCTTTTTTGATAGCATCTGTAGTCTGGGAGCCTTTTATTCCATCGATCGCCCCATTATAAAAACCTAAATTACTTAAAAGGGTTTGACCTTGTTTTATAGAACCATCAGCAACAGAGTTATTTCTTGGTGTTACAACAGGTTGAACATAACTACTAGGATCTGCGTCCAATGCCGCAATAGTTACAGAACTCGGCACACCATCAGCAATTAAGCCATAGGTTTTCTGGGCAAGAATTATAGCCTCTTCAGTCATTGCACCATTAATGCCATCAATTGCGCCACCATAAAAACCGCGATCGCTCAGCAGTTGCTGGAGATTTTTGACAGAGTTGGATGATTTGGAACCAGAGTCATTCACAACAAATTTGGGAGAGCCATTTGAGACAAACGAATCGGATTGCAAAGCCCCAATGGTTTGAGGACCAGCGACACCATCAACACCTAATTTGTAAAATGTTTGGGCAGTAATAATTGCATCCGTAGTTATGGCTCCCTTAATGCCATCGATCGCGCCATTATAAAAACCACGATCTTTCAGCAATTGCTGCACAGAGGCGACATCGCTGGACAAGAAATAACTAATTGGGGTTGCTTGGGGAGAAGTAGAATCTCCAACTTCGTAGGTGTCTTCTTGCAAGGCGGCGAGGGTTTTTGCCCCAATTATGCCATCTGCTTCCAATTTGTAAAATGTTTGGGCAGCAATAATTGCTTCTCTAGTTGCGGGTCCTGTGATCCCATCAATTGCCCCAGGGGTAAAGCCACGTCTTGCTAATAACTGTTGAATACTAGCTATTTTAGGGGTATAAGCAAAAGCGGCAATCGGCATAGCATTAATTGCAATGGTCCCTGCCACCAGACCAACACATACGACCGACTTGGCATGACGCGAAGACTGGGTGATCGTTTCTAGTAATTGGCAGTCCAAAGTTTGATCAAGAGATTCGCCATTTTGGAGGCGCTCAGACATCATTTCACTGTGAAGATAAGCAACAAGTTCCATATAATTCAGCCTCTATAAAAAGTGCCACTAGGCTAAGCAATTGGCTCTTTTGTGTTCGTGGGGAAATATGATTTCGATGAAGAGCCTATAGTTTATTGTAGTAAAAAAACTGACAAATGTCAGAAATTGCTTGTTTTTGTAGTGTATTAGCAAAACTGGCTATATAGCAGTCCTAAATCATTTATAAAAAACAGGGCTTCGGCTTTGCTCAGTCATCAGGATACGTTGGCTGAACGAAGCCGAAACCTCTCACACATCATTTAGGGTTGCCATAGATAAATTTCTGTCCCCCCTCATACAAGAATTTGACTAATTGCTTCTGCTAAGCCATCTAAGGTATATTCCAAAGCCTCACAATCAACACGCCCCAATAACTCATTGCAAGTCTTGGAAGTCTGAGGACCAATTGAGGCGATTTTTACGGTTGCAATCCATGAATGCCAAGTTTCTTTAGTCGCCACAAGATCTAGCAATTGGCAAAAATATTTTACGGTTTTAGAGCTAGCAAAGGCGATCGCATTGAGTTTTTGATCTTGAATTGCTGCTAACGCCACAGGATCGATCGCTTCAGGACAGCCTGACTCATAGGCAGGAATAGCATCAACACTCGCACCATGTTGCTGCAACTGTTCTACTAAAACCTCGCGCCCACCAGATTCAACACGCGGGAATAACAACTTTTTGCCAATTAAAACATGATTGCTATCTAGGAACGCATCTACTAAAGCATCGGCAATAAAATCTGTCGGCAATAAATCGGGTAAAATTCCATAATTAGCCAATAATTCCGATGTTTTGCGCCCCACTACGGCAACTTTAAGGGAATGCAAAGCGCGACTATCTTGCCCAGATTCTCGCAACCGTCCGAAAAAGCTATCAACCGCATTTGCAGAAGTCAAAATCAACCAATCGTAATTAACAAGATTGGCGATCGCCTGATCTAACATTTCCCAACTGCTAGGCGGGACGATCGCCAAAGTTGGCATCTCGATTACTTCAAATCCTTGACTGGTGAGTAAATCTGTAAATTGGCTCGCCTGTGTCGCTGCCCTTGTTACTAAAATCCGTTTGCCCTGCAATGGTAATTTTTCCTTTTCTAAATCAACACTGGTTTCGACATCGCTCAGCCAACGTTGGCTGAGCGATGTCGAAGCCAACGTACTTTTTACAGGACTTGATGCCAAGTCTTGGAGAACATAATTTTCTAATAATTTCCTATCAGGACAGGAAAATTGCTCATGAAACTTTACGACTTCCCCAATAATCATCACCGATGGCGATAGCGATCCTTTAGGCAATTTTGATTGAATATCTGTCAAAGTTCCTGTCCATACCTGCTGCTCAGGTCGTCCACACCAACGAATGATCGCAATTTTTGTTTCTCCAGATTTTCCCTGTTGCAATTTTGCCAACAATCCCGACAGATTATTTGTCCCCATCAAAATTACCAGCGTCGGAATTTGGGCGATCGCATCCCAAGGCAACCGATCCAAATCATGCCCCGTCATCACCGCAAAACAAGAACTCGCCTCCACTTCCGTAAGCGGTATCCCTGAAAGCATCGGCGCGGCGATCGCACTAGAAATACCTGCCACTACTTCCCATACACAGTTGGCAGCTTGCAATGCTGATATCTCAGGTAGCGATCGTCCAAATATCCAAGGATCACCACTTTTGAGGCGCACCACTCGCTTACCCTGCAAGCAATAATCCACCAGCATTTGATTAATTTCTGCTTGCTTGATGCTTTCCTGTCCGCCTCGTTTACCCGCAATAATGCAATTACATTGTGGCGGCGCAAGATCTAATAAAGTGCGATCGACCAGTGCATCGCTAATAATTACTTCAGCGGCACATATCAAATCCCTAGCGCGAACCGTCAAAAACTCCACGCCCCCAATTCCTGCACCAACTATAAAAACTTTACCTTGAGTTATATTTTGTTTGGAAATATCTTGCATTCTAGGACTCATTCAATAAATTACTATTTAAAGCTAAGGACATCTACCTCTTCTCACTCTGAGTCAAAGTTTTGAGATAGTCCAGAGACAAATTTTCAGATGGGTCGTTTAGAGCATATAGGTCGCCAAAAAGTTTTTTACGCCTTCTATCATTTGTTCAACATCGGAACGAGAAAATTTATCAAATTCACCATGTGCTGCGGCATTGCGAATATCTGCCCAAAAACGTAACTGTTTAGCCTTTAATTCATTAAACACTGCCGCCTTCTTCAGCTCGTCAATGAGAGGATTTAGTGTAAGTGGTTCTGATTTTCCCTTTGTAGTTGTTTTAAAAGTAAGAATAGGTGGGTTTTGTTGATCGCAGAGTGTGCGTAAAGATTTTTCTAACACTGCTCCTGTTAAAACTGCTGCTGGAATATGGTCATATGTATCATTTTTACATTCATCAAGTAATTTTTCTGCTTGTCCCATATAATCGGCAGCAATCTCAGCCTCGATTTGCATTGATAAATTAGCTAGAAAACCGTTTTCAAAATCATCTTTGATCGCTTTTAACTTGCCAACTGCCTCTGAAATGTGAATGTTGTTATTAAGGTTGAAAGTAGAAAGCCTTACGATATGAAATTCTTCAATCAATTGACTATGCGTATTACTTCCTTGTAAAACCTGACTCAGCAGAGTTATGCAATTTGTTTGCCATTGCTTAGCCAAGGGGGAAATAGCCAATATTCCTTTGTCTTTAGCTATATTTTCGTTATTCTTTACAGTGATTTTTTCTCCTTGTTCTACAAGTACATTAAACCGATCAATGTACTTTTTTTGAAAATTGTATGGCAGCAGTACTTTATGTTTTCTCTGTACGTTTATTTATCTCAGATTATATCGAAAATACTTATTGGAAATGAACTATGATTTATTGTCAATGTTACAAACTGACTTAATTAGTTGGAAATAATATTAGAGTATGGACTTGAAAGAGTTGCAGCAATATCGATTAAAGATAAATGAATTAGCAAAACAGTATCATTCTCATAACGTTAGAGTGTTTGGTTATGTTGGCAAAAATGAAAATACAGAAAATAGTGATATTGACTTTTTAATTGATCCAGATCCAGAACAAGATTTGTTTGATGTAATTCGCTTACGCGGATCGTTACGAGAATTGCTGAATTATGTCGTCGATATTGTCCTTAGCACAGCCCTGCACTATACCGTCAGACAAGAAATTTTGACCTCAGCAATTCTCTTATGAGTTCCCCCAATCTATAACAACCAAATACAATCCAAAAATGAAATATTTAAGATTTAGTAAGCTCTAGTAGTTTTCTGCTCAATGCGTTACATATTAGAACTCTAATCCATACGCTCAAGCGTTAAGATATTGATTGGTTCGTAGATGCGGTTTCTGGGTTTCCCAAATCAATGGCTGTTAAACTTGCGCTGGATGAAAAACAAGAAATACTTCGCCTTTATCGCGACTCTGACGCGACGACGGTTAACTTAGCGAAGCAGTTTGGCATTAGTACGAGTACAGTTTCGCGACTGCTACAAGAACTACTGACTGCTGAGGAATATAGACAATTAGTAAGCCTAAAACAGGCAAAAGGGAAAAGAGGATCGCGATTAAATCACGATCTTGGCAATTTTCAGGTAAATCAGCTTGCATTGATTTCCGATGATTTGTCAATTATGCCCGATGAGATTAATAACTTTGATAAAGGTGACGAAACGGCGATCGCAATGGATGACCAGCAGCTAAACGACAATCTAAATATGACAGAAGGTAACTTTGAAGATGCAGATCTACAGGATGAGGATCTAGAAGATGCAGATCTAGAGGATGATGACGATGAATCTGAAGATGATCTAGTTGATGAAGATAATCTCGATCTCGATGAAGATGAGCTAGATTTTTCAGAGGAAGATGCTGACTCTAGCCTAACAATGTTTGCGGATTTGCATGGTACTCATAGTGCCAGCGATCACCTTGAAATCTTGCCATTAGATGAAGCTGATTTACCCGTGATTTGTTACATAGTCGTCGATCGCATTGCCGAGATCATCACGCGCCCTCTCAAAGATTTCAAAGATCTAGGTGCTATCCCTCCTGAAGAGACATTATCCAAAACCATTCCAATTTTTGATAATCATCGCGTAGCGCGGCGGTTTTCCCAACACAATCAGCGTGTAATCAAGTTCCCTAGTGACCTAATCCATATTACGCGCCCCAAGCTTGTACAGAAAGGCATTACCCGTATTCTCTTTAGCGGTCAAGTATATACATTGAATTAATTATCGTGCTAAGTCTTTCCCCCGCGAGGCAAAAGTTTTGGCAAATTGCCCATACCTCTGATCGTGACATGTCAATTAATCATTTGCTCGAAGGAGCATTGGCGATCGCTTGGGAAGAATATCCCAAGATGGATCTCGGACATTATCGCGAAATATTTGATCGTATGGCTGATGATTTACAGCCCCGTATTGCCAAAATCCCGTATCCTCTCAAAATTGTCCAAGAGCTTAACCAATATTTATTTGTTGAGCAAAATTTTAGTGGCAATGATCACGACTATTACAATGCGCGCAATAGCTTGATTAATGACGTTTTAGATCGACGATTGGGGATTCCCCTGTCGCTATCAATCATTTATATGATCATTGGAGATCGCCTTGGCTTTCCCATTGAAGGAATTAGTTTTCCGGGGCATTTCATTGTTCGACCTCAACATCCCGATTTGGAAATTTTTATAGATCCTTACAATAAAGGTGAAATCTTATTTCCTGAAGACTGCGCTACTAAGCTAGAACAACTATATGGTCAGCGAATTCCTCTTCAGCCAGAATATCTGGAACCAGTATCCATTCGCCGCATCCTAGATCGTCTATTAAATAATTTGAAACTAATTTATTTGCGCCAACGCGAACCAGCAAAAGCTTTAGCCGTAATTGAGCGATCGCTAATGCTAAATCCTAATGTCCCTACCCAATGGCGCGATCGGGGTTTAATTTGCTATCAACTTGATCGTTATACGGAAGCTCGAATCGATCTGGAAAATTATTTACAACAAATTCCCTATGCTGAAGATAGTCAAATCATCATGAAGTTATTAAATGAAATGCGCGACTGAATAATCCAACATTAAAGGTCATATAGCAATCCTAAGTCATTTGTGGCTTCGCTCAGGAAGCGTGGACTGATAGCTGAGCGAAGCCGAAGCCTGTATCAACTGATCTCGGGTTGCTGTATAGCACTTTGCTCTATATGACCTTTAATCTTGGATTATGTTGGCTAATTTGTATTTATCTTTCCAACCCATGTAGGCACTGTAAATGCACTGATTCACTGAACCTTGAGCAGAGGTGACATTTTTGCTGACAAACAGATGATCTACTTGTAGTGAATTTTTCCATATCCAGAGCTTTGTCCCATCTGGGTATGTTCTGATCACTTTGGCATATGAAAAATTTTGATTATTAGTTTCAGTAAGGTCAATCGCTCTAAGTTGGGCGATTAATTGTGAAGCGGTATCGTTATGAATAGGAGCAATTTTTGGTTGTTGCCAGAAATGACGGACTGCATAGGCGACTCTGGGATGATTTTTGAGGGTGGGATGATTTATGTTGTCAAGCCACACAAAACTCGCATGGTCAAACTGAGAAGAGCCTATGGGGACAGTGCCATCGCTATGGTTGCCAAGATCTCCCACTATAGATAGGGTTGGAATTTGGGCAGCGATCGCTTCAGCGATGGGACGGCGATTTGTGCCAAGATCGCGAGCAATCAAAGGAAATAGACGCAATGGATCAAATAATCTCCCTAAATCAGAACCACCAACGGGCGAACCAACAAGAACTAAACTATGGACTTTACCCCACCATTCCCGATGACGATCTAAAATTTCGAGCCAAATTAAACCGCCCATCGAATGCCCAATAATCCTTAATGGCAGATCTGGATATGTAGCGATCGCATCGGTGGCAATTTTTTCAACTTGGGAAATTAATGGCGCAATCGTCAACCAAGTATTAATCCAGCCAAGGTCAGGGGTATATAAAAGTATATTTGATTTTGTTGATGGGGAAGCAACAAGCGATCGCGCCAAGTAACTAATATCGTGATGCGTGTCTGCCCATCCATGCTGTGCAAATAAAATAAAATCTTGATCTTCAGAGGATAATGGCTGCCGTGGATTGCTGGACATTTTGTATATCAATGAGCATCTCTACCGTCTAATCCTAACCCCTCGATACATTACAGTATTATCAGACTTGCGCTCAGTTATAGGTTTATTTTTAATTTCAGTTTCTAAGTTTACATTAATCATCTCAACATCAGGTACTGCTGTTAAGCTGCTCTCTTGGATTTGCGTAGCACCAGAGAAAGAATCTAAAGCATTCGCTATTTTTTCTAATGGTTGGGAAATTAACGGGCAGCCGATTAGTGCAGTTAATCTAGCCACTTCAGCCATTAAGTTTTCTCGCGATAGTCGTGGCAGCACATCAGCAGCCCCACGTCTTAAAGCCCAACTATGTTCAATATCCTTGATGTGCTCTTGTCTCGGGTTAAACAATACAACTTTTACGGGAACCTGTTGCTTATTTATCCATTGACATACCGATGATGACTGTAAGCTTTCTGAATTATGGCTTTTGAGCGCCATATCCATTAACAAGAGATTAGGAAGATTTTGGCGATCGCAGGTTTCTAAATATTGAACTAAGTTAGTTGTACTTTTTTCCCAAGCTACGACCAATTGCTGAGTTTCCAAAGCTGCCTGCCACAATTGCCCTTGCTCTTGGTCGATGTGAATCATTAAAACAGCTTTTTTTTGCTCAGCCATATGCCTTATTTGTTTGCCCCATAAAAATGAGTTAACAACTTTAAAATTTTGATTTGGCTTACTCTAACCGATCTAGCATATTCATTTTGTACCGTAGTTAACTAAATAGATATGTGAGTGTCCCCTACGGGACACTCACATATCTATAACTAAATTTTGATTGTTGTCATGCCTTCTTGCCAGTCCACAGGACAAACCTCATTTTCATGGATTTGAGTATGTTGAATTGCCTTTAGAGTACGAAGAGCCTCATCAATGCTGCGACCAAAGGCAAGATTATTAATGGTGGCGTGTTGGACAATTCCTACTTTATCAATAATAAATAAGCCCCGCAGCGCTACACCTGCAACAGGGTCAAGCACATTAAAATTCGTAGCGATCGCTTTGGTGAGATCAGAAACAAGAGGACATTTAATATCTCCGCCCAATCCACCATCAGCTAATGGAGTTTGAATCCAAGCGAGATGAGCATATTTACTATCTACAGAAACACCAATTACTTCAGTATTTAATTTGGCAAATTCTTCATAGCGATCGCTAAAGGCAATAACTTCAGTAGGACAGACAAAGGTAAAGTCAAGGGGATAAAAAAACAAAACAACATACTTGTTTTGTTTATAACTGGATAATTTAATTTTCGTAAATTCTTGATCAACAACCGCATCCGCTTCAAAATCTGGAGCAGGATTTCCTACCCGTAAGAATTCCGTCATAGTCCAGTTAACCAAAATAAAACTTATTTTAAGATTAAGGCGGCGTAGCACACCTCCTTAATCTGTGACGAGGTGAAGCCGTGCTACTAAAAATCAGTTCTGTATTAAATCGCAGAAACCTAATGTTATCCTAGTGAGCAATTAGCTTTTCTAAATAGTACTTATGTCACCAGTAAAAGAAGTTTCTACGGCGATCGCTAGTCTAGCAAGTTTTAATGGGGGGGCTCCCCATGCAACAGTTGAGCGCCCTTGGGGAGCATTTACCACTTTAGAAGAAGGACGAGGTTATAAAATTAAGCGCATTGAGGTGAAACCGGGGCATCGACTTAGCCTTCAAATGCACCACCATCGCAGCGAACATTGGATCGTAGTTTCGGGTACTGCTAAAGTAACCTGTGGGGACAAAGAAACTATGATCAGTACCAACCAGTCCACCTATGTCCCGAAATGCACCTCTCATCGTCTCGAAAACCCCGGCATCATTCCCCTCATCCTCATTGAAGTCCAAAATGGTGAATATCTGGGTGAAGATGACATTATTCGCTTTCAAGATGACTATGCAAGACACGAAACAAGGCTCGATAAAAAATGATCTGTAATTAAGGATATCTCCCCACCTTCGGCGAGGAGATGTCCTTACGAAAAGCTGCTAGTGCTTTTCGCTTTTTGATAAGAAGCAATGTCGATACCGTTTAAAATAGTTGAGGCAATCTAGAATCGTTTCAACGTGAATAAAATTCCTCCCTTTGATGTATCAAAACAGTATCAGCAAATTGGCGATCGCTTAAATCAGGCTGCCTTAGACGTACTCGCATCAGGACAATACATTGGTGGACAAACTGTAAGCCAGTTTGAGAATGAATTTGCCAAATACATTGGTTCAACCCACGGAATTGCCTGTAACTCAGGTACGGATGCTTTGTACTTAGCATTGCGAGCCTTAGATATTGGGGAGGGTGACGAAGTAATCACTGCACCATTTACGTTTTTTGCCAGCGCTGAAACTGTCAGCATGGCGGGGGCAAAACCTGTATTTGTGGATATTGAAGCCCATAGCTTTAATATCAATCTGGATTTGTTGGAGTCAGCAATTACTGATCGCACGAAGGCGATCATGCCTGTGCATTTGTTTGGTCGTTCCGTCGATATACCCAAACTCATGGCGATCGCTAAAAAGCATAACCTCTACGTGATCGAAGATTGCGCTCAAGCAACAGGAGCAACTTCTAATGGAGAAAAAGTTGGTAATATTGGCGATATAGGCTGTTTTAGCTTTTACCCTACTAAAAACTTGGGTGGTTGCGGGGATGGTGGCATGATGACCACTAACAATCCAGAACTTGACAAAAAACTCAGAATCTTGCGTGAGCATGGTAGTCCTCAGCGCTACTACCATGAATATATTGGGATGAACTCACGCCTTGATTGTTTACAGGCAGCTTTATTGCAGGTAAAACTACCCTATCTCGATAAGTGGAATGCTCAACGTCGTGAAATTAGCGATCGCTATACTCAACTACTACAAGAAGCGAATATCCCTAATCTCACTTCTCCAGATCACTGTCCTGAAAGCGTTTGGAATCAATATACGGTTTGCATTGGTGGCGGTAAACGGAATGATGTACAGGCGCAATTGCGCGAACAAAATATCATTACGATGATTTATTATCCTTTGCCCCTGCATTTACAGGCAGTTTACAAAGATTTAGGCTACACCAAGGGAGATTTTCCTGTCACTGAAAATATTTGCGATCACGTTTTATCTTTGCCTATGTTCCCCGAACTAAGTACAGAGCAGCAAGAACGAGTCGTTAGCACTTTGAAAAATATTCTTAAATAAAATAAAGAACCAATTTTTTGTGGCGCGGCAAAACTGTACCACAAAAAATCTGGTTCTTTATTTTATTGCAAACCCTTTAGTTCTCAATGTAGTTAAATAGCAAACCAAAAGTGGCGATCGGGAGGATTACGCCAATAAGAGGCACGAAAATATAAGAAACGTAGTAATGTGCGTAGTATCCAGTCATGGTTGTTAGTTTCCTTGAATAAAATCTAAAAATTGTTTATAGGATTTAATCTGGCTAAAATCAATGAGATTTTGGGTTGAAAAATATTAACAACACCAAAAACTAACTTAAGCCCAAAGTAAACCAAGGAACTTGTTGAATGGCTCTAGATAGTTGAGGAAGTACGCAAATGCAGCACCACCAGCACCACCAAGCAAGAAGCTACTTGCGAATTCACTCCAGCCAGCAGAATTCCCTAACTCAGCAGGAGCTTCTAATGCCGAGCTAGACTGTAACTTAGTTACAGTTTGTCCATGTAAGGATAAGCCAAGAGTCAATAGTACTACCGCAGCAACAGTTGCCAATAAACCAGCAAGGCTACCCAATTCAGTATTTCTCAGAGGACCAAGCAATGCAAAAGGTCCATAGATAAAATAACCATGTGCCAAGCCAATTTCTAAACCACGACGGCTAGGAGACAAGCCAGCACGGTAAGCAGGAAGATTACCAACAAAAGCTCTCACAACGACTGAATCGCTGATGGGAGTTGACAAATTGCCTAGCTGGGGATCGTTTTTGAAAGGTTTTACAAAATCTGTCATAAGTCTTTATTAAGTAAAGATTGCAGGGAGAATTTTGTCTTCATTTTAGGGAATAAGCGCTGATGTCACTGCATAAAGGGTAAGTATCTTTAGAAAACTTCACAACCTCTAGTAAAAATCAAACCCCAGAATAGGATGGAGGTGTATCGCACCCCTCTTATGGAATTTGGCTAACAGTTACTGATGGACATAAATCAGCGAGTTCACAGCGATCGCAAGCAGGTTTACGCGCATTACACACAGAGCGACCGTGATAAATAATTCTGATTGACCAGTTTTCCCAATCGCGTTGGGGCAAAAGTGACATCAAATCACGTTCAACTTTAATCGGCTCAACAAATTTAGTTAGCCCTAGTCTTTTAGTTAATCGCTTTACATGAGTATCAACAGTCACACCCGCATTAATGCCATAGGCATGGGCTAAAACAACATTTGCAGTTTTACGAGCTACACCCGCTAACTTGAGCAGACTTTCCATCGTATTTGGGACTTTGACATCAAAGTCTCGCACAATCATTTCGCAAGCACTTCTAATATTTTTAGCTTTATTGCGATAAAAGCCTGTGGAGTGAACTAATTCCATTAGTTCATCTAGATCAGCATTGGCTAAAGCGATCGCATCGGGAAACCGCGCAAATAGTTTTGGCGTAACCATATTTACCCTCTCATCGGTACATTGAGCCGACAGAATTACCGCGACCAAAAGCTGCACAGGAGTTTCATAATCTAGGGAGCAGATTGCATCGGGATATAACCGTTTTAGCCTGATTAAGATTTCGTTAGCTCGAACTTTTTTAGACGAACGTTTGGTAATAATTCCCATGAGGAACTCGCAATAAAATAAAGAACCAATTTTTGTAGCGCGGCTTAGCCGCGCTACAAAAAACACTTACAGTAATAAATTTGACGGGTTTTAATCTTATTCAACGCGACTTGCTCCCCTTTCATACAGTTTGCAGATACCGCGACGACTCAGTTTAATAAAATCACAAAATAATTGAATATCAGGGTTATCGGCAAATTCGGGGTCTGACCCTAGAAATTCGATCGCTTGGGTACGATTGCGATCGGATTTGTACAAGACATCATAGGCAGTGAGAATTGTTCGGCGACGCTCGTGACTAAAGCCATTGCGCCGTAAGCCAAGACGATTTAAGCCAAAGACCATATTGGTATCTACTGCCATACAGTAGGGAGGCACATCCATTCCGAGGCGAGTTTGTCCGCGAATCATGGCATAGGAACCGATGCGCGTAAACTGATGCACCACCGAGTCACCCCCCATAAAGGCATTGTTATGTACTTCTACATATCCCGCCAGCAAAACATTGTTTACTAAAATCACGCGATCGCTGATCGTGCAGTTATGGGCAATATGTGCACCTGTAAACAGCAAATTATCATTACCGATGGTCGTTGCCGAGCCTTCTTTCGTGCCACGATTGACAGTGACATATTCGCGCAATACATTGCGATCGCCAATTTTTACGAAACTAACTGCCCCCTTATAGGAGGTATCCTGCGGCTCAGATCCAATGATCGCTCCATAACCAATTTGGTTGTCATTGCCGATCTGAGTATGTCCCGTAATGATTGCCCTAGCCCTAATCTCGCAGTGATCGCCAATTTCCACAAACTCATCAACAATGGCATCGGCTCCGATAGATGTTCCTTCACCAATTCTGGCATTAGGATGGACGATAGCGCGGGGATGAATCGAAATATTAATATCTGACATGGAAATGGCAATCTAGATGCTGGAAAGGGAAATAAGCAATAGTTTATTGCATATAGTGTAGCAATCTTTCATTTAGCTTCTATAGCAACTCGAAATCATTTATGGCTTCGACTCATTTCAGATTGCTATAAGTATCACTATAGCAATCGACAGACAGTCTTGTTAACATCAAAACCCAATACAGCACTTTGCGCTTTCTTAAAACCTAGATAAATTTCTAAAAAGCTTGTGAAACAAGCCTTTTAGAAATTTATTTGTAATAGACAAAGAACAATAAGTGAGTTGGGGGGGG
>CALRWX020000100.1:0-13237 GCA_943371975.1 Pseudanabaena sp. UWO311
GATTTCTTCATCCAAATCAGTCTGAGGTGGTGCAAAGCCTCTAGTTTGCAGATTTAGAGTGGTGGGTTTTACAACAGAATTTACAGGTTTAGAAGACTTTTCGTAAGTGCGCTTCATATCATTAAGCTCTAAATTCGCTGCCAACTAAACTGTATATATTTGCGTGAGGATATTTTCTCATACTTAAATCAAGATGTATATTCATACTACAAACTTTTTCTAAACTTTTCCAACGACAATTTTGATTATTTACCGAGCTATAGCAATCCTAAGTCATTTGTGGTTTCGGCTTCGCTCAGCCATTAGTCCACGCTGGCTGAGCGAAGCCGAAGCCTGTCTCAACTCATTTCGGATTGCTATATCTTGCAGAGTCGTGTTACATAACTTCGCTTTTGTTAAATTTGCATTGATTAACGAAGCATTGTCGAGATAAGCATCAACTAAATTTACTTTGATCGCTTCTTAGAAATTGTAGAGAGTAGATTGAGTTTCATTCTTTAACTCAAATTTACGCGATCGCTAGATCGGAGATCGCATTGCATACAAGTTTTATTGTCATTGAGTTTTGTGCTTTGATCCAACTCATGGCAAGAGGCGATCGCACTAATTCTCGATTTGAGCGATCGCCTCTTCGGGAGTAGCGTTACCATAAATTACCGCCATAATTGATGGGAGGTATTGATCCATCGTTAAAACGTTGGTATAGATTAATTGCCTTAACAATGCAAATGTAATGCGATCGCCACTGACATCAATACTGGTTTTAAAGCGAATCTCTCCATCCGAATAGTCCATCTCAAAATTACCCATCAACAAACAGTAGTTAGCACGGGTCACCAATTCTGAGAGAAGGTTCCTGCGCTCTTCAGGAACATTGACAGGACAGATAGAATAAAATGCTACACGCTTCTTTTCTTCTATAACCCATGCATAGCAAGTCCACTGACCATTTTCACCTTGAAACATGGAGCGAAGAACAGTTTCTCCCTTTGGCTGAATAAAATCCCATTGATCTTGCTGGAAGAAGTCTACTAATACTTCAAATAACTGCTGCGATGAGGGATTTATTTCCTCTTCTAAAGGTGAACTAACATCAACTAATTGTTTGATTAAATCTGTGATTTCCGCCTGAAAATCTGAACTACTTGCTTGAATAGAAGTGCTAGAGATTAAGTTGTCAAGCTTTCTTGAGCTTTTCGATTTCTTGGATTTTGTCGAATTAATCAGGGATTGAGGAGACGACCCCTGATTAACTAGCTGCTTCACAAGTTCCATAACTTCAGCTTGGACTTGATTATTGCCACCTAAAGGAATTTGTGCAAAATTTGTCTTGATTTGCTCTTCAATAAACTGGTTCATAATTTCAGACATGCGTCCATTGCTGAGCGCTTCTTCATTCATGTCTGAGGGCTTGATGTATGCCCAAACGCTACGATAACCATAGATATCAGGTTCTAAGCCTTGCGTCACAGACAAACCCATCCAATTTTCAGTGGATAGAAAAGGGCTATTGGGTTCATTCTGACTAAGTTGCTCCAAAAAGCTGACAAGTTCTTCTATCGAAGATATTTTTGTACCCAACTCAAGTAGTAATTCTGGCTGTAAGCTGACTTTAAGGATAGTATCCTGATTAGTATTTATTGATTTTTGAGATAGGGGAATGCGAAATTCAGAATTAAGATTAAATAAAGCGCTTTCATCGATAACTTGATAGACTTCTGGACTAGCTTGAAGAATTAGGTTGCATTCCAATAATTCTTTTTCTTGTTGATTTAAGTTTAGATCTAATATTTTCAAGCCAAGAGGAACTTGTTGCGGAGAAAAGAAAGTTAAATTGCTTAGCACAGTGTAAGTATTTGGTATTTTAAAATCAGACATCAACGGATTTTCCTTTTGCTCCTATGTGTCCCCATATGGCTGTGCCTAGAGAAGCAGCCATTGTCGGCAAAAGAACAATAACAAACTTTGACCAAAGCAACTGTTTGATCAAGGCTGAATTAACTTCAGTTACGACTTTGCCACCAAAGATGGTTGGAATATTTGTGGCTGGAACAAAGAAGATAAAAGTTGCAAATAAAGCGCCTAATCCTCCAGTTACCAGCATCAAAACCAAAGCGTCAGCTAAATTAATATAAAGCGATCGCACTTTTGATTTTAGATTTATCCGAGTTGAGACTATCAAAGTAATTGGCAAGATTATTACAAGCGATAAATAAATATTGGCAGCTACAGAGGCGAGTGCTGTAATGCTATTGCCACCAAACCATAAACCGCTCCAACCAGCCGCTACGCCAGTCAATAGGCCAACAAAGCCTAGAACAATCGCTTGATAGAAACCCGATTTTATAATTTGCAACATGCTAAATGCTCTTCTGAATTAAGCTTAAATGATCTGAACTATTTAGAAAAATCAAATATTTCTAAGCTTTCGCTTTAACCTCATCAGCAAGCCCAGCGGTAGCAGCTGCTTGCTGACTGACAGCTTGCTCAGCTTTAATTGAACCTGGAACTTGAGCTTTTGTCGCAATCAACTGATTTTTTACTTCCTCTATTGGAGCTTTTGCTCCTACCATTTCTAATACCATGTTCATAACTTTGGCTTTTACACTTGCCACAACTTTTCGAATACGCTTATAAACACTCGAAAAACCAGATTTTACCCAATCTTTAAATCGAGAAAACAGACCCTTTTTAGGTTCTTCCGTCTTTGGTATACCCAATTTCTGTTCGGCCTTGCTAAGTTCCTGATCGGCTTTTTTTAATTTACTTTCGCTTGCTGATTCACTTGCTGATTCACTTGCTGCACCTTCTTTGTCCTTAGTACCTCCTTCGGCTGTTGTAACATCTTGCTTCATTTTTTCTGAATCTTGAGCAGATTTGCCAACTTCGGGCAGCAACTTTGTTTCTACTTCAGACTTGGTTTCTACTATGGCATTTGATGCATCAGTGACTTCGGCTACTTCAGCCTTAGACTCAGCTTGATCTTTTACTGACATAGCCTTAACTTCTGCGGTGATTGTTTTTGCAGCAGCTGCATCAGCAGCAGCTGTTGTCGGTGCAGCAGCATCTGTTGTCGGTGCAGCAACTGTCGGTGCAGCAGATGCTTTTGCTGCTTCTTCATTTTGATCTGCCATTGCACCTGTAATAGAACCGACAATATCAGCACCCGTTCCAAAGGCTTGTCCTCCTGCAGTTGCTGCCATTGTTTGTCCCATAGCCGTTGCACCACCTCCCATAGCAACACCTCCAACACCCAAACCACCAGAAGCCACACCAAGTAAAGCACCGAAAGCAGCCCCAGCATCGCTCCAAAGTTTAGCTTTGAGCTGAGCTCTTTCGGCTGAGCCTTGCGCATATTGACTCAATCTTCTGGCATTATTAGCAACTAAAATGAGCTTGAGTACCGCTACAGTTGTACTCATTGACAATCCAATTATTGTAGCTATGGCAGAGGCAGCCAAGAGAGGTGCGCCTGCACCACCAACAGCAGCCAAAGCAGTACCTGCAATACCCGTAATTGTCGCGACCACACCTGCGAGCGTACCTACATTTCCACAAGTAAGCGCAATTCCATCTAGAACCTGCATTGCTGTACCTAGATTACCTTTACCATACTTCAATTCTTTATCTTCTTTAGTAGGTCTAGAGATCTCTTTAAAATCGTCTTTCCATTTCGCCCAAAACCGTGGATTAATCGGAGCTGCAAAAGCATTCACCAATCCTTCTCCAACACCTAAAGCACCTTTTGCAACTGCTCCTTCAGGATCTTCTCCCTTAAGAAAACTGCCTGCAGTAAGTTCTCTTTGGACAATATCTGCTGATTGTTTTGATATGAGTGGTTTTGATTGAATAGCGCGATCGCTCGCACTAAATTTGTTAACTTGCTGATTAGCTAGAGATTCTGGCTGTTCTTGTAAAGACTTTGCCTGAAGACCATTATGCTTAGTTTGTAGATTTGCTCTAACGGGACTTACTTCAGGAGAGAGAAGTTCACCAGATAATCCTCTAGGTTTGAGTTGGAGGTTTCCAGCAGTCGCTGAGTTTGTAGTTGTTTCTAACTGTGCTTCCCAAGCTCTCTGAGGTCTTAATTTATTTGAATGAGCGATCTTGCGGGCTACATTTTGATCGTTCTTACTTTGAAGTTTAGGTAGAGTGTAGTTAAACTTACGCTGTAATGGTGCTGCTGCTCCCTGCTGCACCACATGGGTCAACTCATGGGCGATCAACTCTTGCCCACCTCGACTGCTCGGCTCATAGGCTCCTTGCCGAAAGAACAGATCTTGCCCCGTCGTAAAAGCTTTTGCCTGAATTGATTTATTTAATTGGTCAGATTTTGAATCTGTATGTACCTTTACGCTACTAAAATCTGCCCCCATCGCTTGCCCCATCGACTGTTGCAAATTTGCATCTAGCGACTGCCCACCACCCCTTGCACTTTGAATTGACGACTCTAAATCCGTTGATGCTTCTCCCCCGCCAATATTTTCACGTCTCTGCACCAAAGACTTCATTTGCAATTCTTCCTCCTCTTCCATTGCTTCTCGTTGGATCGAAGACATAGGTTTCATTTGTAATTCTTCCTCCTCTTCCATCGCCGCTTCCCGTTGGACAGATTGCTCCTGAGTTGGGGAATTTATCTGCTGAACAACTTGAGACGCAGTAGCATCTGCTTCTTTTTCGTACTTATCGTTTGGTTCGCCAATATTCATCTTGGCTTGAACTGGAAAGCGATACTGTAGTTTTCTTTGAATTGGATTATTAGGAGGAGTTGAAGAGGAGGATGTAGAGGTTAATTTCTCTAGTAAATTGTTTGATGAAGATTTGTTGGATTCACTCAGGGAATTTTCAGGTTGTTCGTTAACTTGAGATGAATCTGATTGTATCGGCGCAAAACCTCTGGTTTGCAGATTTAGAGTGGTGGGTTTTACAGAAGTTACAGGTTGAGAAGACTTTTCGTAACTGCGCTTCATATCATTACCCTCTAAATTTGCTGCCGACTAAACTGCATATATTTGCTTGAGGATATCTTCTCATACTTTAATCAAGATGCATATTCTTACTGCAAAATTTTTCTAAACTTTTCTAACGACAATTTTGATTATTTACTGCTCCATCTTGCAGGGTCGTGTTACATAACTTGGCTTTTGTTAAATTTGTGTTAATTAACGAAGCATTTTCGAGATAAGCATCAACTAAATTTACTTCGCTGAGATTTGCCCCTGCGAGATTGGCAAAACCTAGCTTGGCATTAGTCAGATTGGCTCTAAGTAAATTTGCTCCTTCAAGATCGACAAATTGACGCACAGACGTAAACACATCGACATTGCCATTGGCATAGGTATCAGTCAGATTAGCCTCTTGGAGATTGCTCTTGCGAAAGGATGCTTCTAATAAATGGGTATTGCTCAGATTTGCCCCCGTCAAATTAGCCTGACCAAAATTAGTAAGCCGCAAATCGGCATAACTCAGATCAGCATAGGTAAGATTTGTTCCTTGCAAATTTGCGCCCCGCAGATCGACACTACGCAGATTTGCCCCTTGGAGATTAGCTTTATTTAAATCTGCACCAATTAGTTTCAGCCCATTCAAGTCTGTATTTTGTAAATTACATCCCTGACAGCGATTGGTCTCGATCAAGCGTTGACGATTTGCCGCTTGGATACGATCGCTGCTAGGGTCAGCAAAAGCGCTCAAGGGCAAAGCGATCGCGATCGTTGTAAAAAATCCCGAAAATAACACCCTAGCCAAAATGCTCATTTTTAGACCCCGATTGAGTAAAAGCATCCTATGGTAGTTGTATCGTACGGTTTGCCCACGATACAACTACCTACTTCGTCAGTCATAATGATAAATTAATGTGGATATGAAAATTTGTCATTACATTACGCGATGTATTTGGTGACAAATTTTGCTATACCTGTGGTTGAAAAATTGGGATTACCAATGAATTTGTGTTCTTTTTTTCAGTCAGCCAAACAAGGCAAGCGGTTTTGGTTGCTCATGGTAGTGCTGCTAAATTTGCCCATCGCACCTGTAGCGATCGCCCAAGAAAAGTTACAGGATTTTGACTATTGGGCTTCGCTATGTAGTTCATTGGTCAAGTCGCGTAAATATAAAGACGCGGTTGAGGCTTGCAATCAGGCGATCACCCTAAATACCAATGAGCCGATCGCTTGGTTAGAACGAGGCGATGCGATGGTGGGCTTATCAATGTATACCGAAGCAGTCGTTTCCTACGATCGCTTTATTAAGTTGCAACCGAATAATTCAGGGGCTTTAGCCAAGCGATGTGGGGCTTTAAATGAATTAGAACGTTACGAAGATACGATCGCCTCCTGTGAATTGGCGCTGAGATTGGATCAAAACTGGGATGATGCCTCACCTGCAATGGTCTGGTATATCCAAGGTTTATTGCTCAAACGCGCTGGTAAACTTGCTGAATCCCTAGAATCTCTCAGCTTAGCAATTCGCTCAAATCCTAACTATTCCCTTGCCTTAAGCGAGCGTTGTGAAGTTTTTATCAGCCTTGATCGTGCTGCCGATGCGTTACAAGACTGCGATCGCGCCATCAAGGTAAATGCTAATTGGGGCAAAGCTACACCAGCACTGGCTTGGAAAAATAAGGGCAAAGTGCAGAACCAATTACAACGCTTTGACGATGCTCTTTTTGCCTATGACAAAGCCGTAGCGATCGATCCAAAAAATGCTCAGGCTTGGGCGGAGCAGGGAATGATTTTATGGCAATTGGGGCGCTATGCAGAGGCGTTGGCTTCGCAGGAATGGGCGCTCAAGGCAAAGGAGAAATATTCTCTTGCTTTAGCCAATTCCTGCGCGGCTCTAAATCAACTGCGCCAATATAAAGAAGCCCTTGCTGCTTGCAACTCAGCAATTCAAGAAGGGGATCAGCAATGGGACTATTTGGGTGCGGCTTGGGCATGGGATCAGCGTGCTAATGCTCTAGCTGGTTTAGGTAAATATGAGGAGTCTCTAGCTTCGGCAAATCGAGCGATCGCACTGAAACCCGACCATGCAAGTTTTTGGGGCAATCGTGCCGCGACCCTCTGGGCTTTGGGACGTTTTGACTTAGCCCTTTCTTCCACCAATCAGGCGATCACCCTCAAGCAAAATTCATCAACTGCATGGTTTAATCACGGGCGTATCCTTGCATCCCTAGGGCGCACTGACGAAGCTTTAAAAGCCTATGACAATGCCATAGCAGGCGATGCTAATGTTGGTGCTCAAATCTTGTTGGCAGATATTTGGACAAACAAAGCAGCTTTGTTGTGGCGACTTAATCGTTTCCGTGATTCCATTGTCGCTAGTCAACAGGCAATCAATATCAATCCAAAATCTGACACATCTTGGTTCAATCTGGGCTTAGCGCTGATGTCCATTGAGCGCTATGCCGAAGCTGCTACGGCCTACAGCCGAGCGATCGCGATCGATGTCAAAAACTCTGACTATTGGACAGGTCGAGGATTAGCCCTATTAGCACTCAGCAGCAATGCCGATGCGCTAGCTGCCTTTGAGCAAGCCCTGAAATTAAATCCTAATCAAACCCAAGCGCTGATAAACAAACCGATCGCGATCGAAAGGCTTAAACCAAAACCTGTAAAGCCATAGAGATGTCGTCTTAAAAACCGAAAAGATAAGTGGCGGCGCATTGTTCCGCCACTTATCTTTTCGGTTTATTGCTATATAGCAATAAACCGAAATAATTTAGAGTTATGTTGTGAGAGTCCCGCCCTATGGGCGGGACTCTCACAACATAACGTCAAATACCTGGAATTTCTGAAAGGTGGCATTTTAATTCTTCAACCGAAAAATTAGTCATTTGCTGCCATTCCTCAATCGTAAAGTCATAACCCTCAGATTGGGCTAGTTGGACAAAACTTTCGAGATCAGGTGCTTGATTTAGCTTTGCTTTGAGTAGGGAATCGGATTGGGCTGCTCGATAAAGGCGGGCCACTTGTTCTGTTGCCATAACTGTTGATGAGGAGAATTAGGAGTAAAGTACTAGGGTGCAATCTGGAGAAGAATGTTTAAACAAGATAAATCTTGCACCAAATAACACCTGCATAATTGATAATAGTTTAACAAAAAATATTCTTTTGACATTCTTTTGATTGTAAGTAGCTAGGCGCAATTAAATATAAAACCAAAGAATCTGTGGCGCACGCTCCGCGTGCGTCACAGATTTTGACCCCGTTTTGTTAATTGTGCTCAGCTACTTAAAGATAATGATATAAGAGGTGCAAAGCTTTGTGCCTCTGCTCCTAACTTGGCTAAACTCTTTAGGTCTTACAGAATCAGGCAAGCTATTTATGGCAACAAAGGCTCCAAATATTTGGCAAAGACTGTGGAAACGAATTACTGGTATTTGGGGGAAGTTTATTGGCTTGATCGATGCTTTGATCGGCACTCAGATTTTTACGTTTTTAAACAAAGTAGTTCCGCCCCCATTACGATTTCTACTGCCTTTTCTCAAAGAGGTTGGGATTGGGATTCCTTCAATCTCGAAATTTAAAGGTATTGGTGTTCCTGAAAAAATCGAAACTAAGGAGATCCTAAAAGAGATTATCATTGAGCAGCGTGTGGGGACGATTTGGCAAATTAAGTCTCAATTTTTACGCTATCAATGTCAAGAAGCTAATCCCTTTCGTTGTGAGCTTCCCCATGAAACAGTTGTAGACAATCCCAATAATAAATACTGTAAAAAATGTCAGTTTCCTGCGGCGCTAGCGCCTGAAGTAACGGTGCGTGGGCGAAAAGGAGTCTATCAAGTTGATAATTATATTGGGATTCGTGGTAATGGGAGGCTTTACAATTCTACAAATACATCCGATGGTGAATCTTTTCTATTTAAGGAATATGTAATTCCCAAAAAATATTTTAATGATCAAGAAACAAGGGAATGTAAGCGCAATTTTGAAGCTTCATCAGAGCTTAAATTGTTAGACGGGAGGGTACAGGATTCGCGTCTAGTTACGCCCATCGAAGCGATCACAGATAATCGAGAGGAAAGGTGCTATTTGATTTTGCCCCAGACAGATAACTCGATTACCCTCGCTGATTATTTGGCAACTCATGGGGCAATGAATAGCTGGCAGGTAAAATCCTTTCTCAATCAAGTATTACAAACCCTTGAGTCTTTACATTCGCAGAAGTACCGATTACGCTCTGGGGTAATTGCTTCGGATCTAGCCCACGGAAATTTAACTTTTTACAGTATTTCGATTAGAAATAATTTTCAAGGATTTACTGTCTATTTACAGGATTTAGCGTTGTGGGAAGATCTCTTTTCTGTTACAGATAGCCCAATAGCCTATTCAATTAGCCGTGATCTCGAAGACTTGGGATATATTGCTTTCTACTTATTACAAGGTGGTGTGATTGATTTAGAAAACCGATATTGCCTCAATCCTCATGATGTAAACCATTGGGATAATAAGGTCAATTTTGGGCTAAAAAAATTTATTCAAAATTTGATTGGGTTTGGCGAGTCCAGCTATGCCAGTGCAGAAATAGCCCGTCGCGCCCTAATGCGTATAAACATTGAGCGTGAAGCAGTTATCCAATTTGTCGAACAAAAGGAGGAAGTAGAACCAGAAAAAAAGAAGAAATGGTGGTGGTTAACAAAAAAAACGATCGCAATTTCGGCGGGAGTACTGCTTTTATTAATCTTAGCGTTTTTACTATATGCTTGGTTCGCTCAGCCACCGAAGCCTGCTAATCTGAATTTTCCCTGTTGTATTAGTCAAATATCTGATATCCCAGAAGGGAAGTTTATCTATACATCTGGCAAGAACAGCACATGGAACTACACACTTTTGCAAAAGAACTTAATTGCCAAAGGTTCCAGTCTGGAAGAGGAGTTACAAAAAAGTCAGCCAAAACTAAAACTTACCTATAAACCTGTGAGTGATGAGCAATCATTAATCAACCAACTGCGATCGAATCAAGCAGATTTTGGTATTTCTAGTGTGATTAGCAATTCGGGCGGTAACTTCATTACTCAAGATATTGCCTATGATGGTTTGACCATATTTGTTGCGTTTAGTTATGCCCAGCGCAACAACAGTCTTCCTAATGCTTTACAGGGCAGGATTACCTTTGAGCAATTGCGACAAATCTATACAGGAGAAATTATTAATTGGCGACAGTTAGGAGGTCCAAATCTACCTGTAAAACTCTATATGCCTTTAGATCAAGAAGCTGTACAGATATTTGAAAAACGAGTTCTTAAGGATGAAGCTGCGATCGCCTCTTTTCGACAACTTGCCCAAGATCGTAACAATGGCATTACTGCATTATCAACTTTTGATTCACTGCGACAGGTTATTCAAGATTTTGAGGATCGCAATATAGGCAGTATTTCCTTTGGCACTATCAGTCAAATTTTTGGACAATGTTCGGTTTATCCATTGGCATTAGCTGATGATCAGAAATCTTTCGTTTCACCCTTAATATTGCCAACAGGTAAACCCGTTGCTCCCGACATTGATCTATGTAATGAAAAGGGCAATTATGTCCAAAATTACACCGCCTTCATCAATCAAACCTATCCCCTCGCCTATCCTATTTCGGTTGTCTATACCCGAGACAATCGACGTACTCCAATCGCAGAGAGATTTGTGGCAATCATGAAAACTGAAGAAGCCCAAAATTTGCTAAAACAAACTGGCTTAATTCCGTTAAAATTTCCTATTAAGGAGACTCGCAGTAAAATAAGGAAATGACTTTCTGTGGCGCGGCTTTGCCGCATCACAAAAAATAGTTTTTTATTGTGACTGCTTTACAAATTGAGAAGAAGCGATTGCCAATAAATATTGGAATTAATATAATGGTTGATAGGTCTTAAACAAGCAACAATTTCACCCCTTCAATGCAGGATTTGAGGATTTAGGTAGTTATGCCATTTAGTGAAGCCCCAAACAATGATCGCAAAAAGTCGGAACTAGCCAAGTTTACTGCCGAAATTTTAAACGACCCATTGAAGATTAGATTGCTTAGCGAACACGTTTACGATCTGCTTACCGATGATTTACGGCTCCAGAAAGAACGAATTGGTAAAAATTATGGGGGTAGACTATGACTGCTAGCGGATTTACAAGGGCAAATTCCTATGTCACCACCAACCATTTCTATGTAGAAATGTCAACCGATTCAACAATTGTGGCATGTTTCACTGAGTGTACTGGTTTGAGTGCTAAGGTCAAGTATGACACCTATTATGAGGGTGGAAATAATACTCAGCAAAAAATATTTTTAAATCATACTGAGTTTACAGAAGTAACCCTCAAACGCGGCGTGACTAATGATCTCAGCTTTTGGAGTTGGTTTACTGCCACAACATCACGACGGCGCAATATTCGGATTTTACTATTCAATCAGGCAGGAGAAACAAGGCAATGCTGGACTCTCATTGGTGCAATTCCTGTTAGTTGGCAAGCTCCGTCTCTGCAAGCCGAGGGTAATGCCGTTGCGATCGAGGAGTTAACTTTAGCGATCGAAGGTTTGTCTGTCGCAACTACCGGTGGAGGTACAGCTACGGTAGTTACTCGTGATTCCACTAATGGTTCTTTCCCCAGTTCATAAACCATGTCTGAAAATATCGCAACGACCTTTGTAGATAGTGATGATTTGCCTGATGACATTCCATTAGGCAATAATTCTCCATTGCTTGTGCCCCCATCTCTAGGACAGTCTTTTTTACAGCCCAAATTTATCTATCCTTTGGGAGCAGTCTCGATTATTAATCCAGATAAATCGAGTCTTGAAACTGATTTTGAACCTCTTAGTGATGGTTTCAACAATTCTCCATTTTTTGACAATCCCTTACAATCTCTTGAGTCTGGAGCTATATCTTCATCTAATAATCAAGTAAATCTTCAAACCAAGTCGCTACCACTATCTCAAAAGCCACAAGTTCAGCGATCGCCTAATCTTAAAACACAAAGTACATCAATTCAAAGAAAGTTTTCAGATCCCAAGCAACCAATTTTGGAATCAGATAAGAAAGAAACTACACAAGACGTAGAAAACAATGTTCAGCTTTTGCAAAATAGTTCAGCTTTATCTATTTCATCTCATGAGTCAGGATCAGATTTCTTAGAAAATATTAGTAATATAGAAAATATATCTGTTCAAAAATCTACCAATATCTCGTCTAGTAGCGACGTAACAACAGATTTTACAGATATTCACCAAAATACAGGGGATGTAGACAATTCTAGCTCAGAAATATATCAAAACAATGAGTCTAATCCTCAATTAATTCAGAGATATTCTGATACTTCCAAATTAGGTGTCTCCAGTATAGATAATATTATTTCAGAAGATCGATCCACTCCTAAATTTGAAAAAACTTCTGATCTAACTACGGATAAGACCTTCCTTTCAAGAGAAAGCTCTATTCCAGATATACATAGTAAGCCTCAATTTTCTAACATAATTAATAGTATAGGAAATACTAAAAATATTGAAAAAATTACTAGTTTAGATAATAGTTATCTACCTATACAAAGAAATACTTTAAATACTATCAGTGCTGATATCGTTCTCAGAGACAACATTCATGAATCTCAAGTAATTAACAATAATATTGATAGTTCTGGTTTAGTCAGTCAATCATTTGAAAACAATTTGCAATCTGAACAATCTCAATTAATCCAAAGAATACCTAACTCAAATACATTAATAGAAAGTAACTTGCCTCAAGAAAGTATTTTAGAACCATTAATTCAAAGGCAGCTTGATGAGCTTACTATAGATGATAGTTCTCATCAAGAAGATGTATTAATTAGTGATAGCTCTGAACTATCTAGTATTGATATATCAATACAGAAAAAATCTGATATTACAGCAGATAAGCAAAACAAAAGTAGCTCTCCAACTAAATCAATTCAAGATAATAGTACTATAAATATAGTAGAAGAGGTAAATAATAGTAATAAGAATAGTAATGAGTTCTCAACTAGCTATAAGAACCAAGATTTATTAAGCAATCCTCAATTAAAGAATTCTTCTATAAATACTAGTAATCTTCATCAAATTCAAGCAAAATCTGATTTATTACCAACAGTAAATAATGAAGACATACAAAACAAAATACTAAGCGAAGGTAGTTCTGAAAGACATTTAACAGAAGGAACTATTACAACTGAGAGTAATATAACTACTGATTTAGATACAGTACAAAGAAGCATTATTGCAGACAAACAGAATATTAAAGATA
>CALRWX020000101.1:0-12982 GCA_943371975.1 Pseudanabaena sp. UWO311
TGATAGAAATTTCTGTTGTACTTTACTCTCTATCTTCGGTACTATATCGATGATGCTATTCATTTGGTGTTTTGTTTCAACACTTGCACCTTATCCGATGAATAGCTTTTTTGTCTCCTTTTTTTATTTGTCCGCAGTATTGATATATAATCAGTAATCCTAAGTTGCTATGAGTCAAGAGCTTGTCTACCAAACGATCAAAAAATTTCAAGATAAGTTGCTTGATCTGTCGGCTAGGAATAAGCTCTTAAAATTTAAATTTTCAGAAAAGGTTCGTACACAGATTCGGATCGCGAATGATGCGCCAGATCGGATTTACACACGTCTGAACGAGGGGAAAAGCCTGATTTTAGAGACTTTGCCTGAGCCAGATAGTACACCGCCCGATGAGAATAGTGAGCAGTTTCAACGAATGCTCATAGAAATGCGTAGCACGGATGAACAGTATCAAAGTGCGATCGCCAATGATGATGAAATTCCAGAGAAGTTACAGGCTATTGAAAGATTATTGCGCGACAAGGTAAGAGCTAAGCTAAATTTGCCAAAATTGATCGGTTCTAAGATTAGCCCAACACCTCAACAACAGGCGCAAGGACTTGGGATTAATCCTGCCTATGATTTGTCGTTTTCTGTTACAGATGTCAAGGGTAATAACTTGATTTTACAAACTCTACTGTTCCCAAAAGAGTTTGAACACAAAGCATCAGGGCTATCAACGGGTGCGCGTACATCTATTCAAGAAACGGGACGAAATACGCTTTATTTAGCATTTGGAATGCTGGAATGGTTTGAGTCAGAATCTTCTGATGTGCGCTTTATTTCACCTTTACTGCTTTATCCCGTGAGTATTGAACGTGAATCATTAAGGGGGCAATATCGCTATTTTATTAAAGCCCATGAAGATGAGGTTGAGGTAAATCCATGTTTACGGGAAAGGCTAAGAAGGGATTTTGGGATGGAGTTGCCTGATTTTCAAGAGGCTAATTCGCCTGATACTTATTTTCAGGAAGTTGCAGAGTTAATCAAAGATGTGAATCGATGGCAAGTGCGGCGATTTGTGACTTTGAGCTTGTTTTCGTTTGGAAATTTTGCGCTTTACAAAGATATTGATCCTGCAAATTGGGCTAATGATGGATTAGCAAGTCATCCTATCGTCTCTAGTTTGCTTGGTGGTGGGAATACTGAGGCACATGACACATTTAAAATACCTAGCGATTATGAGGTAGATAAGCCAGATATTAGTTGTCGCGTTCCTTTGATTATTTCTGAAACTGATGCTTCTCAGTTCTCAGCAATTGTTGATGTGATGGATGGCAAAAATCTAGTTATTGAGGGACCTCCTGGAACTGGGAAAAGTCAGACAATTACAAATTTGATTGCGGCGGCTTTAGCTAAGGGGAAAACGGTGCTATTTGTTGCGGAGAAAATGGCAGCAGTGGAGGTGGTACGCGATCGCCTCGATGCAGTAGGACTAAGAGATTTTTGTTTGGAGATTCATTCAACTAATAAGTCGAAAGTTGAGGTCTACAAAGAAATTAAAACTAGATGTGAGAGGGGAGATGTTACACAATCTGCTAATCCCGATGATATCGAACGCGAGTATTTAAAAAATCGTCAACAACTTACTGACTATGTAGAGCTACTCAATCAACCATTTGGGGCAATGGGAGATGAAAACAAAATTCATACAATTCAAGAAATTTTGTGGAAAGTTAAGAGTTTACAACAGGAATATAAGATGGCAAATATTCCTGACAATTTGCTGGTTCTCAGTATAGCTAACCCCCAAGCTCTCACTAGATTTGACTTTGATAAACATCGCACACTATTAAGAAAGTTTATCAGAATTAAAAATGAAGTAGAAGAATCCAAGCAAAATATAGGTATTTGGAAAGGAGTTAATGCTTTAGATATCGCTCCAATTGAACAAGAACAATTAATAAGATCTTTAGCAGAACTGAGTAAAGTAATTTCTGAGGCATTAAATCTTTATAAGAAACAAGCGGTTATATTTGGGCTTTCTCATAATCCAAATATAGGAAACCTAAAACAGCTAGATGATTTACTTATAAAAATTCCTGAACTACCAACACAGATCGAGACTGCTTTATTATCATCTTTACGATCTCAGTCTTCCGTTCCAATTTGTCGAGAGTTTGTTCAAAAATATTCTGAAACTAAGAAACTACTGAATAATGCAAATAAGTTTTTTGACAATGAGAATCCAGAGTCATTTGACCTTGATCAAGTACAAAAATTTGTTTCAAAGTTACATTCCATTAAGCAATCTCGTCAACTTCCTAATGAATGGAATACTCAATCAATTAGAAATCAAGTACATCAGTTATGGAGTAGTGATCGCAATAGTTTAGACCAGTGGCAACGTGTTTTACCTGTTTTTAAGAATCTACAAAACTTGTTTGATTTAAGTTCAGATATTCAACTTAGGGATATTTTGAATATTAATGCTGTTTTTAGTTTTGTGGAAAGCGCACCAGAATATATTCTGCGTTACCGTAATCCTAAATTGTGTAATCCTGCAAATCTTAAAATATTATCTAAAGCTGAATTACTTCAGAAAAAATTTGTATTCTTGAATAATGCTGTTCATCTAAATCGATTTACGGATTCTGCAAAGTTACGACACTACGCAAAAAGAATAGTTAATGCAGGAATTTTCTTTTTTATTGACGGAGAATATCATGCAGCACATAAGACTTGGCATACAATAAAAAACTTTGCTAAGACTAATAGTGATCAAGAAATTTCTAAGATACTTATTCAAGTTGCCGACTTTTGGGATGAATGTGCTGTCTTAAAAGATAGAGATGAAATAGATATAATATGCGGGAAACTTTATCAAAAGTTTGAGACAGACTACAAGGTTTGTTTCGAGATAAATAATTTTGGAAAGAAATTAGAGGAATTAACTGCTGAAATTTCTTGTAAAGATAAAATTAGAAACTTTGTTGTAAACTCGTCTTTAGACGATTTAAGGAATGCAATTAGTTATATTAATTCTTCTAATTTTCAAGGATTATATAAGACTTGCCAAAACTTTATAAATACTGGAGTCTTAACTGTTAGTAGTTCAGATTCAGCTTTGATTATTTTAGAAAATCGAAAACAGGAAATAGAGCAGATATATCAAAATTTATTGCAACTAAAACTTAGACCAGACCTGTCATTGCAGGAACTCCCATTGCTGATGTCGGAAATGGACAATTATCGACGATCACAAGAAGATCTCGATTCTCCATTGTTTACTAGTATTTTAGGAGCTTATCCAAAATCAGAATTATTTTCTCTGGAGTCATTGCAAGGTTGTCTTAATTGGGCAGAATTAATACACAAAGCACAATTGCCAGAAAATATTAGAAATCAATGCCTAAGTCCTAATGTTAGCGAATTTATTGCAGGCACTAAGGAATTTAGAACGCAATACCATTCTTTTATACAGAAACAAGATCAATACTGTGAAGCTGCTATGTCTTTAGGAAAGATTGACAGTCTAACAATGTTTGGCAATACGAAAATCTTAGATTGTAACGCTGCTAAGCTTAGAGATCGCATACAACAGCTAAATCAATTAGATTCTCTTCAAAGATATCTATCCTATAGCCAAGTCAAAGCGAAAATGAAGTCAGCAAATTTATGGGATTTTGTTGATATTACTAGTGTTTCTAATCTGAATGAAGAACAGTCTGACTGTCTGTACAGAAACATCTTTTACCGTTCTCTTGTAAGTGAAATCCATAAAAAACATAGCAATCTAAGGTTATTTAAGGGAGAAGATCAGCTAATTACACGTCAAAAATTTCAAAAACTGGATCGGGAGATACTTAATCTGTATCAAATTAAGTTAGCTGCACAACTAGCTCACAATCAAATTCCTGAAGGTAATAGAAGAGGATTAGTAAGCACTTTGACAGAAAATGCTCTAATTCAAAATGAGATTAGGAAGCAATCTAGATTTGCGCCTCTACGAAGTCTTTTTCAACGTTCAGGAAATGCTTTACAGGCTCTTCATCCATGTTGGATGATGTCTCCTGCAAGCGTGGCACAATTTATCCCTTCAAATTCCATTCGCTTTGATCTGGTCGTTATTGATGAAGCCTCACAAATGCGCCCTGAAGAAGCATTAGGCGTAATGGCTAGAGGTAATCAGCTAGTAGTTGTGGGTGATCCCAAACAATTGCCGCCCACAAACTTCTTTAGGTCTGCCGATCAAGTTGACGAATCTGAAGATGTTGACTCAGAAACTCTCCAAGAAGAGTCAATTCTGGACATGGCAATGAAAAAATTCAGTGTGCGTCGCCTCAAATGGCACTATCGCTCACGACACGAGAGTTTGATTGCGTTCTCTAACGAACATTTTTATAAAAATACCCTCACCGTTTTCCCATCACCTAGTCGCAAATTTGCCATCAATTATCATCATATTGCACAAGGAATTTATCAGTCAGGCTCTAACAAAAATGTTAACCCTATTGAAGCAAAGCATATTGTAGAAGCAGTTTTAATGTTTATGAGGAGTTATCCGAACCTATCCCTTGGGGTAGTTACACTGAATAAAAACCAGAGTGATTTAATTGAAGAGGAGATGGATTTAATTGAAAAGACAAATTTTGAAGTCGCTAATTACATTGCGAAATGGAAAGGGACTCTTTCATCATTTTTTATCAAAAACTTGGAAAACGTCCAAGGCGATGAGCGCGATGTTATTTTCATCTCTACAGTGTATGGACGCGAACGTCCTGAATTACCTGTTGCACAGAGATTTGGTCCAATTAATAGATCTGATGGACATAGACGACTAAATGTACTCTTCACTCGTGCTAAAGAGGGTATTGAAGTATTTTCTTCCATGACTGCTGCTGATATTCGCCCCACCGCATCCTCTAGTCTTGGCGTTAAGGCTCTGCGAGATTATTTAGAATATATTCAGACTCAACAACTAGAAACGGCAAGGCTAACAGGTAGAGAGCCAGATAGTGACTTTGAAGTATTTGTTGCTAAAGCTATACGAGCTAAGGGCTTTGAAGTTGTGGCACAGGTGGGAGTTGCTAACTACTTTATTGATCTCGCAATAGTCGATCCCAATAGCTCAGGAACATATTTATTAGGTATTGAGTGCGATGGCGCTACCTATCACTCATCCAAGGCAGCACGCGATCGCGATCGATATCGTCAAGAAGTACTTGAAAAGCTAGGCTGGAAACTGTATCGAATTTGGTCTACTGATTGGTTTAGAAATCCTGAAATAGAGGTGCAAAAACTTGTGCAATATATTAATGAGATTGTGAACACTTTACCGTAAATATTATTTTCTCAGAGGAAAAATAGTCATGCTCAAAAGTTATGAAGCAACCTATGAAAATGGACAAATTAAATGGCTTTCCGAACAGCCAGAAATCATCTCAGCACGAATTATCGTGACCATCCTAGAAGAAACCAAACCCCAAATAATGCGACGCTTTCCCATTCCTGACATGGCTGGCAAAGGCAGAATATTAGGCGATATTGTCAGCCCTATTGTCGATGAAGAGGATTGGGAATGTCTGAAATAATAAAAAAAGGTGATCGGGCTTGCTCCTAAAGAAAATAGCGATCAGTTTAACGGTGCTGCCAATATTGTGCTTCCAAATTTGATAGGGTTCGATTTGAGCGATATACAAGCTAAATTAGGTAGATATAATCATAAAACTTAGACAGCAACATTACGTGACACCTAGATTATTGCTAGATGCTTATTGTTGGTTTGATGACTCTTAAGGTTGCCTAAACATAGCTAATTTAAATAGCAAAAGACAGTTGCACTAATAGTTTTGCAACTGTCTTTTGGTTTTGATCGTCCTCTGTTACAAACTGTAATCGCTAAGATATTTCGTTACTAAATTTGTAACCACAAAATCTCTCAAGGCTTCTTATCGTAAATTGAAAGTAATCGAAATCTGAGGCTTTTCCTATGTTTACCTCATCAAGGCTAAGACTCTTGGCAATTTTTTCAGTATTGGTTGGCGGTATTTTTATTGCTGGTTATGCTACTAGCAATGACTCATCAGCGATTTCTAATCCTTTAGGTGATCAGAAGTTCGGGAATAATACCAATTCAAATAAGCCAGAGATTCTAGCTTCAGTACCTTCACGAACTTATACTGCTCAAAATTCGCCTGTATCGATCGCTATCAATCAAAATGGAAATATTCGCCACGCCGATGCTAGAGGCTATATCAATGTTGGCATCCGCGAAACCTATAAAATCGAGATTAACTCGCCTAGCTATACAAGTGCGGTTAGCATCAAAATCGATGGAGTCTCTATTATTGATGGATTGATATGTGAACACTTTGTCACCTTAGAACGACCTTACGCGATCGCCAAGCAATTTATCGTTTTAGAAGAAGGTAATCTCGGACTAGATCGAGATGGAGGAGTCAATAACCCCGATCTTGGTTTAATCGAAGTAAAGTTTGTACCAATCAAACGTAAAGATGCGATCTCGCTTGACACTTTACCGAAAAGTCAAAACGCCCCTGCCCCATCTCAGGCTAGAGATGAAGTCGCTAAATCCGCTGCCAGTTCAAATCGCGGTACTCCCGTTGGCAGTGGTTTAAGTGGATCTTCTTCGCAAGATTTTATGGCTACTAATGAATGGGTAGAAGCAACAGAAATTGCACCAACTTATACAAAAAATATCGCTTAGTTGGATTGCGCTTATCAGATCCTGTCACGATTCATAACATAAATCAAAAAAGACGACCAGAAATTTCTGACTCAGCACCTCCTAGACTTTAATGCTTTGCTATTTCGTGACCTTCGTTAGCCGCTTGTATCGCAAGCCCCTTAACATTGCCGCGCAAAAAACTCCTGGATCGCATGCCTCAGCAACTTGCACACCAAGCATATAGCAATCCGAAATGAGTTGATACAGGCTTTGGCTTCCCTCAGCAAGCGTGAACTGAAGGCTGAGCGAAGCCGAAGCCACAAATAACTTAGGGTTGCTATAGAAGTGTCAAGACTACCCCTGTTAAGATGTCTAACCAACTTGCGTGATCCTAGCAATATAGCAACGTAAAACTTCAAGTCAAAAGTCCAAAAAATGGATTTTTGAAAGCTGAAACAACCAATCTAAGTTCGCTATTTTTGCACCTTAACAGGGGTAGTTTTAAACGCAATTATGGCAATCTGGTGAGGCTGTCGGATTTTCCCTCTTTTGCTTCTTTGTTTTGATTCCAGAGCAGCATTCCTAATACACCATCTAGCAAACCGCCACCGTGATCGCTACCACTGACAGCCACATCTGGTACAACTCGGACATTACCATCACCGATCGCTTGCATCAGTTGCAAGGCAACATAGGAGTTACCACCGAGAGCATCCACCCCAGCACGATAGGCATCAGCCTTCGCCTCACCCGTAACGCGAATTGCTTCCGCCTCACCACTTGCCTCTTTGACCTTGGCATTCGCTTGCAGTTCAGCAATACGAACACCTTGTTCTGCTGTGACAACTTCTCTTTGGATGTCAGCGAGGGAGGTTTCCCTTACTAATTCTTGGCGTTGAGTTTGAGAAATGCGCTGGACTTCGTAGGTTTTACGCTGTTCCTCAGCGATTTTGCGATCAGTAAGTGTCTGCATGAGGGTTTCGGGCGGCTCAATTTGACCTAGCAATGTGTCAACCGCTTGGACATCATAGGCTTGCATTGCTGAGCGAATAAAATCAGCGGCTTCAGCTTGGCGATCGCTACGGGCAATCAAGAAATCTAAGACCGTATAAGCCTGTGCGGAATTACGGAAGTAATTACCAACTGTAGGACGCAGTACATGATCGACAAGATTTTGCATTGAGCCAACCCGCGAGATTACCCTTGGTGCATCCAGCGAACCAACATGAATAATTTGGGCTACTTCCAAATTGAAGGCAAAACCATCAATTGAGCGCACATTTAAAGCCCTCAGCTTAGAATCATACCCATGCTCTTCAATGCGATCGCTAAAGTTCAGCACGATATTAGTTGTGGGAACTAGTTCCACTTTCATGATGTGGGTATTTAGAGGATGTTTGCCGGGGTAAAGTGGCTCAATCCATACGCCCTTATCGCCGACATTAACTAAATGTCCATGGGTAAATAAAGCTCCACTAACATCATCTTGAGCGCCACCAACAAAGGAAATTACTACACCCACATAGCCAATGGGAATCTCGGTCATTTTCACCTGCTCCACTTGGACAAACCAAGGGTTAAGATTCCATGAGCCTGATAGAATTACCTGCTCCTGCAAACCCCGCCGTCCCCCACCATTGATAAATAGCTGAGCATTTTGGAAATTATCATGTTCAGGAATTACTGCCCCTGCGATCGCTCCTGCTTCAATAGGAATACCATCCAAGGTAGTGACAATTCCAACTTTCTCTGTGGCAACGGAATAAAGTTTTAATTCCGTCGGTGACATACCATTTTGGCTAGCATTTGTGGAAGTAATAACCGTAAATAGTGCCGTATTAATTCGATAGGTTCCTGCGGTTAAGATGCCAATTTGTCTACCCTTCTCGCCACTAGCCAAAAGAAATTGTCTTGCATTTTGAAAATTGTCACAGGGAACAGTTTTTCCAAGAATGCGATCAGGAGGGATTGATTTGCCATCGTTGGCAATGATTAAGCCAATTTCCCCTTGAGGAATTACGATTACAGATTCTTTGCGAATTCCATATTGCCAAGGGTAATATCCAAAGTACCAGCCGGGGGCAAGGGTATCGGCCTGATAGCCAGCTTCTCCATTTAAGGCTACAAGTTGTCCTGCGGGTAAATCACCACGGAAGGAGAATTTTTTCACGACGATACCCACTTCGCGCTCGCCGATGACAATCAACCCTAAAATCCAACCAACCTTTGGCAAAAACACAAATACAAGCACAACACCGCCGATTACCCATACCCAGATTGGAAAATTAAAATCTCCCGCCTGTACTGAGAAAAGAGAGGGTTTCTTTGAAGATGTTTCTTGTTGAGAAATTTGCTGAGCATTGGCTACGCCGTTAGCGCTTACAAGACTTACAATGGGTAAGGAAATAGCTACGCCAATCAAGGCAATAGCTGCCCCTGCAACCTGTGATCGCCGCCAAAATTTCTGAGGAAGTTTTTTCGTCAACTTTTGATTAAGACTTTCGCAAAAATCCTGAATATTGATTAACTTTTTCACGGGTAAGACCCCTCTTTCTGAACTACTGCTAATCTAGCGTATTTGTTATAAAATCCTCAAAATCTACTAAGAAAATTAACAAGCTGATTTAACCTCTGTGATCTCTCCAAATGTTTGGGCAAGTATTTTTTCTATTGTGGTCAGTGCGATCGCTATAGGAATTTTAATGTATCCATTTTTGGTGAAATGGCAACGAGAGAAGCTAATGGCTCAGCCATTCCCGAAACATTGGATGAGAATTATAGATGCTAATTTAGCTATTTATAATTGTCTTGATTTTGATCAGCAAAAACAACTTCAGTGCAATATTCTTGTGTTTTTAAAAGAGAAACAGTTTATTGGTTGTGTGGGCTTGCAAATTACAGAAGAGATTCGAGTTACTATTGCCGCGATCGCTTGTTTATTGTTATTTGGCGATCGCAAAACCTATTTCCCTAACCTTCGTTCTATTTTGGTATATCCCAGCGCCTATATTGTTAACGAAGTCGTGATGAATGAGTCCTATGTAGTCGAAGAAAAACTTGTCGCAAGATTAGGAGAATCATGGACAAAGGATCAATTGATTCTGTCTTGGGAACAGGTTCAAGATGATATGGTAAATTGGCAAGATGGGCATAATGTGGTGTTGCATGAATTTGCTCATCAACTTGATCAAGAAGATGGGCGGGCGGAAGGTGTGCCGATTTTGTCTCGGACTTTGGACTACGCAGCATGGGCAAAGATAATGTCGGCGGAATATTTGCAACTATGCGATCGCCTTAAGCATCGAAAAAATACTCTCATCGATAGTTATGGAGCAACTAACCCTGCGGAGTTTTTCGCGGTTACAACAGAGACCTTTTTTGAGAAGTCCCAACAATTACATCAAAAGCATCCAGATCTCTATGAACTCTTACAAAGATATTATCGACTCGATCCTCGGCAATGGTCGATTTAAAATAAGTAATAAAGATAGCGCAGCGAAGCTGCGCTATCTTTATTACTTATTAAATAGATAAATTATGAATGCGATCGCCATTGATTTTGGTAGTAGCAACACTGTCATTGCTCGCTGGAATATTGCTACTAATCAACCTGAAACTTTAAATTTTGACAGTTTAAACCGTCCTGCGCCTTTAACTGCGCTTGTTCCATCACTAGTGTATGTCAAGAATGCCCAAGAAGCGATCGTGGAAATTGGGCAGCATGTGATCGATGTGGGTAAAGATCGACCACAGCCCAGATTATTTAATCAGATCAAGCGCCGATTGGTGACAAATATAGGATATATTCCTAGTCTAGATGGCGTGAAGATCACCCCCGAATGGGTTGGCAGTCAATTTTTACGAGAACTCCTAAACACATTGCGATCGCAACAAAATTTTCCATCCCAAATAATTTTGACGGCTCCCGTGCAAGCTTACGAAAAATATTTGCGCTGGCTGGAAGAATGCAGTGCCGAAATATTTAAGCCCAATTTACCGACCATAGAAACTCCTCAGATTCGCATTCTTGACGAGCCGACTGCGGCGGCTTTAGGTTATGAAGCGATCGCGCCTAGTGCGTTGGTCTTGGTAATTGATTTTGGTGGCGGTACACTAGATTTATCTTTAGTCCGACTACCAAAGAGCGAAAATGTGGTCAAATGGGGCGATCAGATTGGTGTCAATCGCAGTGAATGGACTGAACATCAAGCAGAAGCGATCGTCAAAACTGGTTATTCGATTGGTGGCGAAGATATTGATCAATGGTTAGTGCAGGATTATTTAGAAAGTCGTGAAGATATTACTGATAGTACAGGTAATAATTCAACTATTCTCAAATTTTTAATGGAAAAGATCAAACTCCAATTATCAGAAGCAGAAATTGCCTCGGAAATGTTTTTTGATATCACGACCCAAACAGCAAGAGAGCTTACCTATACTCGTTCTCAGTTAGAAAAGCTACTTGAAAGGAAAGGATTTTATCGAGTTCTCAAATTAGCGATCGATGAATTAATTAATCGATCTTTTAATAAGGGGATTCTCAAAGGAGATATTAAACAGATTCTCTTAGTCGGTGGTTGCACGTTAATTCCATCAGTACGTTCCTTTATTGAAAAATATTTCACGATGGGAAAAGTATATAGTCATAAGCCCTTTGAAGCGATCTCGCATGGTGCGTTGCAGTTGAGTCAAGGCTTAAGCGTTCAAGATTATCTTTTTCATTCCTATGCCATTCGCTATTGGGATCGCCCGACAGAACAATGGAAATATCAACCATTATTTCGGCGCGGTCAAATATATCCCACGCGCCGCCCTATAGAATTAATTCTCAGAGCCACACAACCCGATCAATCGGAAATTGCGCTCACCATTGGTGAACTCACCAGTCATCCTCAAGGTGCAGCCGAAATTAGCTTTAATGGCGATCGCATAGTCATGCAGTTTGATCAACAGGCAAAGGAAACTTTTCAACCATTGCAAGCTGATGCCAGTGGTGAAGGTGTGCCTCAGGCGATCGCGATGCTCACGCCCCTTGGTCAGCCCGATTACGATCGGTTGAAGGTTTTATTTAGCATCAGTGAAAACCGTGAGTTATTAGTAACAGTGATCGATCTACTAACGCAACGTCAGTTATTAAGTGATTATCCCGTTGCCAAATTAAATTAAACCCAAAGAGAATTTAAAAGTGTTGCTTCGCAACACTTTTAAATTCTCTTTGGGTTATTACCATATGAGCAGATGCTTTAGCTTTACAGTATTAGCTCTAATAAAAATCCCACCCGACTGTCATATATTAAAGGCGATCGACGCCATTCAATTTTTGTGCCTAAGCGTAAATTATTCGTGATCGCATAGCTAGTAGAAAGCGTTGTCGTACTCATCTCTAAATTGCCACTGGGAGAAGTAAAAGTGTGACTCAAACGGAGGTCAGAGCTATGGGGAGATAATACTAAAATTCCCTGTAATCCTACATCCAAGCCTGAAATTTGCGGACGATCTATTTGATTAAACTGGCGATAACCAACTATTGGCAAAATATTCCAATAGGAACCTAAGGGCAGAAAGTAGTAGCGAAGATTTGCCTGAATCTCACTTTCACGACCACTAACTTCTGATTGGTAGCTACCATTTACCGTTAACGGCGATTTCCCCACAAATAAATCTTCAAATCCCGCCTCAACTCCTAGCGAATTATCCCGTGAGGTAATCCCAATCCTCAGTTTTTGATTAAAAATTGGCAAGCTATAAATTTCATCTAATAGATCGGGTGGTTTCTCTAGCCAACGGCGCAATACTGGACTACTGTCGATTACTTGACGATCAATTTCGAGGTCATCAGCTTGTCGTGACATTTTGGTATCACCATAGGCTGCTGTACTAATACCAAAACAAACCAGTGCAGCTATAGCGATCGCCCGATTTTTTGCCATAAATTTTGAGATGGTTTGCCATAATTTCGTTGATATTATCTCATACATGCAAAAAAAGAAGATAGCCTACCCAATGGGTAGGCTATCTTCTTTTTTGAGAAAAATGACCCCAGAAAAGTTTTTAAAAATGGTTACGAAGCAACCCTTTTTAAAATAACGTCAGTTCGGGTTAAGGAAAAGCTGGTAAAGTCCAATCCATATGGAGTGAAGGCTTTATCGGCTGATGACAATAAGCAATTATAGCGGTTTTCAAATGAGCGTGATACGAGCATCACATTCATAAAACCAGCCAAAGAAGTCAGATTCGGAGACAGAATTGAAAGCGAGAGTGATAGCCTCATGAAGCTGTTCAGTGGTTCTCGGAGCAATCGAACGCAGAATGGAT
>CALRWX020000102.1:0-12726 GCA_943371975.1 Pseudanabaena sp. UWO311
TGCGTTTTGTCAGAATCAGTAGCGATCTGGTAGAAACCAATCTCCAAAAAACGCTAGAAATCATCAAACAAGCTCTTGCCCCCCTCTCCCAAAACTCTACTAGCTATGCCAATAGCTTACCCTCACCCCCTAACCCCCTCTCCCAAGGGGGGAGAGGGGGAACAGGAGAAGATCTTGCTCCCCTCTCCCCCCTTGGGAGAGGGGCTGGGGGTGAGGGTCTTCCTGCCAACGGAGACAATCTTCAGCAACTTCAAGAATCCGCACTTCTCTCCATCAAAGTTTGCGATCCTGCCTGTGGGTCTGGACATTTTCTGTTGGCAGCAGCACGGCGGATTGGGAAGGAATTGGCTAAAGTGCGGACGGGTGAGGCTGCGCCTAGTCCTGAACCTTTGCGTGAGGCGACCCGTGATGTGATTCAGCATTGCATTTATGGTGTGGATATTAATCCCTTAGCCGTTGACCTTTGTAAGGTTGCGCTTTGGATTGAGGGTTTTGCGAAGGGAATGCCGCTTAATTTCCTTGACCATCGCATTAAGTGCGGTAACTCGTTGGTGGGTGTTTTAAATCTTGATGTATTAAAGGAAGGGATTCCTGATGAGGCGTTTAAGGCGGTGACTGGGGATGATAAGGCTTTGTCTAGCATCAAGAAGAAGGCGAATAAGCAGGAAAGATTCAAGGATCTCAAGGGGCAACTCTCGACGGCGGGGCAGTTGGATGATGATTTGGCGGAAATTGCTTCAGCATGGCAGGAGCTAGATCGGATTCCTGAGAATACGCCTGAGTTTGTGAAGCAAAAGAAGGAGCGCTATGAGGCGAATCAACGCGATCGCAAGTGGTGGCGCAGTCGTTCGGCTTGCAATTTGTGGACGGCGGCGTTTTTTATGCCTTTGACTGAGCAGAATTTGCAGTTATTGCCAACTACGGCGGCGTTAGTCAGGTTGTTGAATGAAGAAATTCCCTCACCCCCTAGCCCCCTCTCCCAAAAAGGGAGAGGGGGAACAGGAGAAGATCTTGCTCCCCTCTCCCCCCTTGGGAGAGGGGCTGGGGGTGAGGGTCTTCCAGCTATAGGCATCAGAGATATTGTTGATGCTGCGAATCAGTTAGCCTCTGAGAAGGGCTTTTTTCATTGGGCTTTAGAGTTTCCTGATGTGTTTGAGAATGATGGTTTTGATTGCATTCTCGGTAATCCTCCTTGGGAGCGGATCAAGTTACAGGAAAAGGAGTTTTTTGCTTCGCGGGATGGGGAGATTGCGAAGGCGGCGAATAAGTCGGAACGGGAGAAGTTGATTAAGGCTTTGCCAACTCTTAAGCCCGAACTGGCGAGAGAGTTTGAGGCGGCGAAGCATGATGCTGAGGCACAAAGTAAGTTTATCCGCGAGTCGAATCGATTTCCTTTGACGGCGGTGGGTGATGTGAATACCTATGCGGTGTTTTCGGAGACGGCGAGGGATTTGATTGCGGGGAATGGTAGGGCTGGCATTATTGTGCCTACGGGGATTGCAACGGATGATACTTGTAAAAAGTTCTTTGGAGATTTGACGCAAACAAAAAATCTAGTCAGTCTCTATGATTTTGAGAATCGAGCAAAGCTATTTGCTGAGGTAGATAGTCGAATGAAATTCTCGTTATTAGGAATGAGTAAGACAAAAATCCAATCTGCTAATTTTGCCTTTTTCCTCACACAACCGAGACAAGTTGAACAGAAAGCCCGTGTTTTTCAGCTTGCCCCGTCAGATATTGCCCTAATGAATCCAAATACGCTGACCTGTCCTGTATTTCGTGCGGTGAAAGATGCAGAAATTACTAAGAAAATTTATCAAAATGTTGCTGTTTTAGAAAATGAAAGAACAGGTGAAAAAACTTGGAATATTTTGTTTATGACCATGTTTCATATGTCTAATGATAGTGGCTTATTTAGAAATTCTCCAAGCGAAAATACAGTACCTCTCTATGAAGCAAAAATGTTTCATCAATTTAATCATCGTTGGGCAACTTATCAATCACCAACTGAAACAAGAGATGTCAACTTAGAAGAAATAGCTAATCCTATTTATACCGTCACTCCGCGCTATTGGATAGATAAATCCGAAGTCGAAAATCGCTTAGCTAATAGATGTAACAATAAATGGCTGATTGCATTTAGAGACATTACAAATACAACGAACGAGCGAACAGCAATTTTTAGCTTACTGCCCAGAGTAGCTTTAGGTAACACATCCCCTATCTGTTTTATTCCGCCACAGTATCTACCCAAAGTTGCGTGTTTAATTGCTAACTTCAGTAGTCTAGTTTTTGATTTTGTTACACGTCAAAAATTAGGTGGAACGCATCTAACTTACTTTTATCTCAAACAACTCCCCGTCCTACCACCCGATCGCTACAGCCAAAACGACATCAACTACATCACCCCCCGCGTCCTCGAACTCACCTACACCGCATGGGACATCAAACCCTTTGCCGATGACCTTTGGAATCCCACACCCACCCGTTCCCAGAGCGAAGTCGAAGGGAGCAACGCCGAAACCGACTCTATCCTCACCCAAGCCAGCGACAAAAAACAACTCAAATTTGCCTTAGACATTGAAATCACAGGCAAAAAACAACTCGAACTCACCACCCCACCAGACCCCACCCACCAAACCCACCTCCGCCAACTCATCCTCGAACAATGGCAAGCCAACCGCGCCGCCTTTGAGCAAGACCCTCACCCCCCAGCCCCCTCTCCCAAAGAGGGCGAGGGGGAGCAAGACTCTCTCAGAACCCCTCTCCCCACTTGGGAGAGGGGCAGGGGTGAGGGGCTTCCCGACAACCTAGAAGGCATCCCCCTTCCCCCCTTCATCTGGCACGAAACCCGCCGCGCCCAAATCCGTGCCGAACTCGATGCCTACTACGCCAAACTCTACGGCTTAACCCGTGACGAACTACGCTACATCCTCGACCCCGCCGACATCTACGGCGCAGACTTCCCCAGCGAGACATTTAGAGTGTTGAAAAACAACGAAATGAAGAAATATGGCGAATACCGCACCCAACGCCTAGTTCTTCAAGCATGGGATAATTTAGGATATTAGGAGGAAAACAATATGATTGATGGTTATGTATTAACCAAACACGCCCAATTTCAGATGCAAGAGCGCAAAATCCAAGAACCTTGGGTGCAAGCGACCCTAAACAACCCCGCTCAAACAATTCCTTTAGCTGATCAACATGGCAATACTCACTACCTCAAACAAATTGCAGACTTTGGAAATAGATTTTTGCGAGTAGTGGTTAACCCACAAGTAGAACCAAACAAAATTGTAACTTTATTTTTTGACAGGAGAATTAAATGAAACTCACCGTTCACAAAGAAAATGATGCCCTCTACCTACGACTAGACGACTCAGAAATTGTGGAATCCGAAGAAGTCAAAGACGGCATCATTCTTGACTACAACGCCGCAGGTCAAGTTGTTGGAGTCGAAATACTTTACCTAAGTCAAAAAACATCTAACCCCCTACAACAAATCCTCCTTGAAACATCAGTCTAGTTATTACTTTCGCGCAGAAACAATCTTTGACACCGAACATGACCATTATCAACTCGTCTATGTAGGTTGGCGCAACTCCAAACGAGTCTATGGCGTTGTTCTCCACGTTGACATCATTGACAACAAAATTTGGATTCAGCAAGACGGCACAGAAATTGGTATAGCCAATAAATTAGTAGATCTCAGCATTCCCAAAGCAGATATTGTCCTCGCCTTCGATCCGCCAAACCTCCGCAAATACACCGATTTTGCCGTTAGTTAACATATAACCATTAATCTAAAATTGCCATGTATGCACCAAATCAGACAATTAATAATCCCCTAAAAGCCCTTGATGCCCTCTATCAAACTGGCTATCGTAGCAACACCCTCGAACGTGCCCTAAATAAAATCGTTGATATCGAAATAGCGATCGCTCATCGCCAACATACCGAAATCCAAACCAAAATTCAAAACTACGAACAGCAATACCAAATAACCTCAGAAGACTTTTATCAGCGCTTTAATCGAGGTGAGTTAGGAGATACTGCGGACTTTGTAGAGTGGAGTGTATTTTACGATCTGCGTCAAGCAATCCGCGATCGCCTTAAAATCTTGCAACCACAGCTAAACTAATGAATGCAGAGCAATATCTAAGTGAGATTAAAACTAAGCTAATTATTAGTCCTGCCATTCTTTCTTTTACAGTTGTAGAAGAACAAGATTTAAGCGATCGAGGCTATTTTCGAGCTAGAGTCATCCTTGCAAATAATGATTTTCTAGAAGTCTCCGAATACTTCATCGTTGAGAGCAATAAAACTATTCCACAACGCTATCGTTATCAATGGATGGATGATACACAGTCGATTTTACGCAGACGATGGGACAATGTTCCACATTTTCCAAACCTGCCCAACTTTCCCCATCATATCCATATTGCCTCTGAAGATAATGTTGAACCAAGCCAAGCGCTAGGAATTTTGGAAGTATTACAAATTATTGAAAAAGAAATTGCTGAAAACTAGCCATGACCTTTAGCCTCACTTTTGCCCAGACATTCATGAATGAACTCATTGGCGTACCGCAGAACGTCGCCAAACGAGTTTCTAAAGCCACCAAATTATTAGAACGCGATCCCATCTCTGCGGAAGGGGATGCCAAAAAGCTCAAAGGTTATGAAAATGTCTATCGCATCCGTATTGGTGACTATCGCCTGTTTTATGCGATCGGTACTGGTTGGGTAAAGCTGCTGAGTGTCCGTAAGCGCAATGAGCGCACCTATGAAACCGAAATTCCTAATGTCGTAGCGCCAGAAACCACCCTCGATCGCCAGTCCGTAAAACCGAAGAAAATTCCCTCATCCCCTAGCCCCCTCTCCCAAAACCCTACAAGCTATGCCAATAGCTTACCCTCACCCCCTAGCCCCCTCTCCCAAAAAGGGAGAGGGGGAACAGGAAAAGAAGAAAATCTTGCTCCCCTCTCCCCACTTGGGAGAGGGGCTGGGGGTGAGGGTCTTCCCTTCGCACTCACAGAAGAAATCTTGCAACAGTGGCAGATTCCACCATCATATTGGACAGCGATCGCTAAGGTGAATAGCGCTGAAGCATTGCTAGAGCTAGATATGCCCGATCGCTTGCTAAATGTGATTCTGGATAACCTTTACCCACGTTCTATTGAAGAAATAGACACTCAGCCCGAATTTGTCCTCAGTCAAGCCGAAGACCTCGATCGCTATTTTGCGGGCGATCTCAGTGCTTTTTTACTCAAGCTCAGCGACGAACAAGAGAAATTAATTCAATTTGGGAGCAATGGCACAGTCCTGATCAAAGGCGGCGCTGGTACTGGTAAATCTACCCTTGCCCTCTATCGCATCAAAAAATTAGTTGAGCAGGGATGCACCTCAATTTTATTTACCACCTACACCAATGCGCTCGTTTCCTATTCCGAGCAACTTCTAGAACAATTACTAGGCTGTCCTCCTGCGGATAAAGGCGTAGAAGTAACCACGATTGATGCGATCGCCCGCCGCTATTTCATTACCACAGGCAAAACTACGCCATTCATCGATCGTGATAAATGTCTATCACTATTAGCCAATGCCCTAGTGCAAGCGAATATTCCTGCCCAAAATGTATTCGATCGTCAAGTCAAACTGCAAACATTACAAAAACTGGGTTTGCCCTACCTTCTCGATGAAATCTTACATGTGATCGAAAATTGGGGCATTCGCACTCTTGATGATTACATTGCCCACGATCGGCGTGGTCGTGCCGTACCATTGCGCCAAAATATCCGTGAAGCAATTTGGGCAGTCTATGAAACATGGGAAAAGTTATTAGCTAAAAATGGCAGCCTCACATGGGAACAGCTACGCCGTCAAGCTCTTGAAGTTGCTCAAAATTTAGTTAAAAAAACCTATCAAGCGATCGTCATAGATGAAGCTCAAGATTTCTCCCCTGTCGCCCTGCGCTTTTTACTTAACCTCACTCCCAACTTCGACAATATTTACATCACCGCCGATGCTTCTCAATCCATCTATCAGCGCGGTTTTAGCTGGAAGCAAATCCATGAAGATTTGAAGGTCACGGGACGGACGCTCATCCTCAAGCAAAACTATCGCAACACCCAACAAATAGCGATCGCCTGTACCGATATTCTGCTTGGCACAGAAGCTGGCGATCCCGAATGCTTACAGCAAATTCCCTCTTTACATATTGGCGATCCTCCTTTGCTCTTGCTAAGTAACAACCAAGATCAAGAACTAGTCGCTATTCGCGATTTTTTAATAGATTCAGCAAAACGGTTCCGCCTGCCCCTGCATGGTAGCGCTATCCTTTGCCCAAATAACTACAGCGCCGAAACCTATGCCAAACAGTTATCACAATTGGGACTCAAAGCCAAATTTGTTTCAGGTAAAAAGATCGATCTTAAAGCTCCCTATATCAAAGTTCTGACACTCCATTCCGCTAAAGGTTTAGAGTTTCCTTTTGTAGTAGTCACAGGCTTAGAATCAGGTAATTTCCCAAGCTTCAATAGTGATTTACCTAACGAAGAACATTCTAAAATCCGAGATGAACAAAGGCGGTTATTTTATGTCGGCTGTTCTAGAGCCATGCGATCGCTAATGGTCTGTGGCTCATCCTCCCTTCCCTCTGAATTTATTGAAAACCTCAAAGCCCCCTACTGGAACCCTCACCCCCCAGCCCCCTCTCCCATGAAGGGAGAAGGGGAGTAAGAACAATTTCTTGTTCCCCTCTCCCTTTTTGGGAGAGGGGCTAGGGGTGAGGGTCTTCCAAACTGACATTTAACATCACATCTTCAATTAAAATTATGTCCTCAAAACTCTCTTTACAACTGCAAAAACTGATCCAACAGCCTGAAGCCGTGTTACATACTTTTGCGGGCATGATTATCGATGGAAATGTGGCGATCGACTGCTCAGGAGTCGAAGCCGCAGATATTAATGAGTCTCAATTGCAAATTCTCTTTGGAGAAATCCGTGAAAAATGGGACTTCACACAACTCGGTGAATCCCTCGATCCTGCGACTATGAGCGATTCTCTAGCAGAGAAATTACTTAATTGGTTTCAAAATAAGCCAGTTGTTAAAGTTAGTAATCAAATTATTAATCTTAACGATTCTCTTCCCACTCCATCTCTCAACATTTTTGCTCAACGCGATCGCATCATCAATGAATATCGCAGCTACATCGAAAGCTTTCTCAAAATCTCTGATCTTCGACTCAAGGAATTTGTCGAACAGGAGTTAAACGATGGGCATCTCTGGACACCGCCTCTCTTGCAACTAACTCCCGAATATCAAAAAGGACGTACCACCAGCGAACTCATTGCCGCAGGCATCTTACATCCTGACTGTTCCCAATATTTCCGCACTGATAAAGGACAACCCATTCACTTTCGCTACCACCAAGAACAAGCCTTTGAAATTGCCCATCGTCAAGAAAACTACGTTGTCACCACAGGTACAGGATCGGGCAAAAGCTTAACGTACATCGTCCCAATTTTCGATGACCTAATCCGTAATCCTGACCAAACAGGCGTTAGGGCAATTTTGGTATATCCCATGAATGCCTTAATTAATTCCCAAGAAGAAGAGTTAAGAAAGTTTCTCAAAAATGTTCCAGACACCCATATTCGCGTTGAAAAATATACGGGTCAGGAAAGCCAAACTAAAAGGATCGCAATCCAAAACGATCCGCCTCAAATCCTGCTCACAAACTATGTCATGCTCGAATTGATGCTTTCGCGTACTCATGAAGCAAAGTTTGTCAAATCACCAAATTTAAGATTTCTTGTCCTTGATGAATTGCACACCTATCGCGGTCGTCAAGGCGCAGATGTGGCAATGCTGATTCGTAAACTGAATCAAAGGTGCGGTCAAAAGCTGATCTACATCGGTACGAGCGCCACCATGTCCACCCAAGGAGATCGCCATGATATCCGCAAGACGATTTCAGATGTCGCCAGTAAACTTTTCGGCTCGGAGGTCAAACCCAATCATGTGATCGATGAAACCCTAAAACGTTCCATCGATCGCTCTGAGCCTGACCTTGAAGAGTTAAAAGCGGCGATCTCTAATCCCTTACCCGAATCATCAGATCTGCAAACCGATCTGACCCTCTTTCGCCAACATCCTCTCCCCGCTTGGATTGAGATGAACTTTGGGCTAAAAGATGACAATGGACATTTAATCCGTCGTACTCCCATCGCCATCTCTACTGGTGCAAAGCAACTCGCTGAACTGACAGGACATCTAGTCTCTGAATGCGAACAAAAACTTACCGATGTATTGCTATGGGGCAGCCGAACAAAAGGTTTAACTTTTAGACTGCATCAGTTCATCTCACAAGGCGGCAGTGTCTATGCCACGATTGAGCCAAAAGATCAGCGATACCTTACCCTTGACGGACAATACAGCACCACAGGCGATCGCTTGCTGTTCCCCATCGTCTTTTGTCGCGAATGCGGACATGATTACTACATGGTGCGTTGCGATCGCGAAAATCATAAAATTACGCCGCTACTCCCTAATGCGATCGACTTTGACCCCGATAACACCGAAATTCAAGAAGGCTATATCACCCTTGATGAGCCTAATTTATGGCGTGACGAAGATTGCGATCGCTTGCCTGATAGTTGGTTTAAGGTTACGAAAAAGAATGGAAGACAACCAAAAACAGCTAACGATCCACGCATTCCCCAAAAGCTACGGATTCTACCCAATGGTTTAATTACCGATAAATTAACTGAGGGTATCCCTTGTTGGTTTGTCAAAAAACCTTTTAGCTTTTGTCTCAACTGTGAAATTGTGCATGATGGACGCAAAGCCGAGTTTACCAAGCTCTCTCGACTTAGCAGTGAAGGACGCAGCAGTGCCACCACTTTGCTCTGTCTTTCCACTGTTGAAGAACTTAAAGCAAGTCTAGGCGAAAATAATCATGCTGCCAAAGTTTTGAGCTTTACCGATAATCGTCAAGATGCTTCATTGCAAGCAGGGCATTTCAATGATTTTGTGCAAACCACATTTCTGCGATCGTCCCTTTGTGGTGCGTTAGCCAAAGCCAAACTACTTACCCATGCATCTCTTGCTCAGGCAGTATTTACGGAGATGAATCTTGATGAACAAGAATATGCACGCGAAGCAGCACCCTTTGATACCAGTAAAAGAAATGAGCGAGTTTTTCGGAATCTATTGGAATATCGACTTTATGAGGACTTACGACGTGGCTGGCGATTATTACAACCGAATTTAGAACAATGTGGATTACTAGAAATCAAATATGAGGGTTTGCCAGAAGCTTGTAATAATGATGCTCTATGGCAGGCATTCTCTCATCCTATTCTTATTCAAGCATCCCCTCAGGAGCGCTTTATTGCCATCAAAGAACTTCTAGATTTATTGCGGCGCGAATTAGCGATCGATGCTGATCTATTAGATTCAGAACGAGTAGATCGATTATACAAAGAAGTTACTCAATCTATCAGCGATCGCTGGAAATTTGAACTAGATGAAAATCTCTACAAAGCGAAATCGGCAATCTTCATCAGGGATCAGGATGATCCTAGTTCAACCAGTAAAGTAAAGAGTAAATCTGCCAGTAGATTCAATGGAAAGGAGACGATCTCCCTAAGTAAGCGCAGTCGGATCGGGCGATTCTTGAGTAGTAGTGCGGCATGGTCATGGTTAACTGAATCACTCTTAGAGCCAGCCTACCAAGAATTATTAGAAAAATTAATCGCAGTTTTACGCGCTTCAGGCTTTCTATCTGGAGATGCTAAAACTGTGCAGCTTTGTCTCACTAAAATTGAATGGCACGCTGTCAACTTAGAGCAAATTCCTGTTAGCTTACTCACTACCAAGCGGCTCCAAGGCAGCACTACTAACCAAACTAACACCAATAAATTTTTCCAAACCCTATACACAAGAAACGCAAGCGGCATTAAAAATCTGGAAGGTCGGGAGCATACAGGACAAGTCACTAATGAAAACCGCACCAAGCGCGAAGAAGACTTTAGAAATGGCAAAATTGCCGCTCTATTCTGTTCTCCAACAATGGAGCTAGGAATTGATATCTCTGACCTCAATGTTGTACATATGCGAAATATTCCTCCTAGTCCCGCTAACTATGCTCAGCGTAGCGGACGGGCAGGACGGAGTAATCAAGAAGCTCTTGTGATTAGCTACGCCTCCGTGGGCAGTGGACATGATCGCTATTTCTACCAACGTCAGGGACAAATGGTTTCAGGGGTAGTTGAGCCGCCAAAACTAGAACTAGCAAACCAAGATCTCATGCAGTCTCATGTTTATGCAATTTGGTTGGCGCAAACTGGCTTAGATTTGGGCAGTTCTATGAATCGATTACTGAATCTTGATACACCACATCCAAATTATCCTCTCAATGACGATATTCGATCTGTATTTCAATCTACAAGTACAGGCGATCGCTTGCAAAAATGTATTGAATCTGTGCGAGAAGTCCTAGCCGATCAGTTCTGTCAAGCTGATATTAATCGTGCTAGTTGGTACAATGACGACTGGATACGCCGTACCCTTGAAGATGCCCCTAATGCCTTTGACCGTGCTTGTCAACGTTGGCGCGAGCTTTATGCAGCCGCAGTCAAGCAAAGGGAAGAAGCCAGAAAGATTAGCGATCGCTTTGCCGCAGGAAGTATTAGCAAGGACGACAAAGACAATGCAGAAAAGTTGGAAAGTGAGGCTAGAAGACAAATCGAATTGCTAATCGGTGCAAGTAAGAATCAAAATCGGAACTTATCAGAACAGGAGTTTTCCCCCTACCGATACTTTGCAACTGAAGGCTTTCTCCCTGGATACAACTTCCCCCGTCGTCCTATTCGCACCTATATCCCTTTTGATGGCGGCAGATTCATTTCTCGCCCTCGCAATGTTGCCATCCGTGAGTTTGCACCCTCAAATATTGTCTATTACGAAGGCTGTAAATTCCAAATTGCCAAAACCAAAATATCTGTTAGTGGCATTCAAGATGAATATACACAAGCTGCTTTTTGCTATTCCTGTGGCTACTTCCATGAAGGACAATCTGGCTGGGAAAGAGAAACCTGTGAGAATTGCGGTGCAAAACTTGAGGATAAAGGTAGATTAAATGCCAAAACCCAGCGTTTACTGGAAATGAATACGGAATCAACTAAACGCCGTCAACGCATTACTTGTGATGAAGAAGAACGCCTGAAATATGGCTATACGATGACCACCCATTTTCACTACGCCACAAACAAGTGCGAAGTTGCTAAAGTCTTAGTCCAAAGCGAGAAATCTACAGAATGCTTGATAGAAATTAGTTATGGAGAAACTGCCAATTTATGGCGCGTCAATCGAGGATTGAAAAATAACCGTGAAGAGATTGGCTTCAAGCTAAATCCTAAAACAGGTGAATGGGGTGATTTTAAAGGGGATCAAGCAGCAGGAAATCAAGTTACTAACCCTGAAGATTTACCCCATAACCAAGTTATCCTCAAGGTACAAGAAACCTCCAATATTTTCGTAATCCAACCCCAGAATATGCCCAAGGACAATCAGGATGCATTTCTCGCTACTTTGCAATATGCCTTGGAGAGAGCAATTCAAGCGGTATATATGCTCGAAGAAAATGAGTTGTCCTCCGAACGTCTTGGCAATGGTAAATATTTATTATTCTGGGAAGCTGCCGAAGGCGGTGCAGGTGTTCTATCTCAAATCATTAGCGATCCTAAAGCATTCCAACGTATTGCTAGAGAGGCGCTAGATATTTGCCACTTTACTGAAGATAAAGACAAGCCTGACTGTGTGAAAGCCTGTTATGAATGTCTATTGTCCTACAGTAACCAATTGGATCATGCCTTGTTTGATCGCCATTTAATTCATAACTACTTAGATAAGTTAACAACTAGCCTAATCGAGCGTCATTCTTCAGATATCAGCAGAGAAGAACAATATCAAGCTCTTCTTTCCCAAACAGATCCAAACTCCGATTTTGAACGGCAAGTACTTCAAGAAATTTACGATCAGCATTACAAGTTACCTGATGCAGCCCAATATTTTATTGAAGAAGCAAATATCAAACCTGACTTCGTTTACTTAAATGAGAAAATTGCGATTTTCTGTGATGGTTCCGTTCATGACTCTCCCGAACAAAGAAAAAAAGATCGGCGCGATCGTGACAATCTTAAAGACGCAGCAAACTTTTATGTATTAACTCTCCGCTATGACCAAGACTGGCGTTCAGAGATACAAGGTCTAAAGTTGCACTAGTTTTATATGCCTTTACTTAACCAATAAACTAACTGATTAATCCCCATGCCCCAACCACCACTCCCCCAACCCCAACCCGATCGCACTCCAATCACCTCCGAGCAATACGATGAATACACCCCACAGAAACTAGAGCTATGGGATGGCTTCTATAACTACGGCGATCAAGACATGACAGGTTCTCACATTGCAGTACTCACCAACATGGGACTACGCGCCGCCGTTAGCCATGTCCCGATCGCACAATGGTTAGCCGCCATTCGAGAGGTAGCTCTGCAAAATCCCAAACTTTTAAGCGATCGCTTGTCCGCAAACAGGCGATCTCTTTTTTGTTTACAGCAAAATAGATTTTGCCCAGAGTAAATAATTTTGCTCAACTGCGATCGCTGGTAAGGCGATAATTTCTGGCACTTCATAGGGATGTAGCGATC
>CALRWX020000103.1:0-12238 GCA_943371975.1 Pseudanabaena sp. UWO311
GAACTCTCCACAGGCGTAGAAATTTCCGTATGCCCTACGGTATTTTTTAAACCAATAGCCAAGATATTCAGTGCAGCATTGTGGTCACGATCTAAAACCGTACCGCAATGACTACACTGATGAGTGCGCTCACTCAGCGATTTCTTGACGATTGTTCCGCAAGTTGAACAATTCTGGCTCGTATATTGCGGCGGCACTGCGATCGTGACCTTGCCAAATGCTTTGCCAAAATACTCAACCCAATCACGAAACATAGACCAGCTTGCATCAGATATTGACTTAGCTAATTTATGATTCTTGACCATATTCAGCACTTGCAAATCTTCATAGGCAATCAGGTCGTTAGACCGAACTACGCACCTTGCAGTCTTTACCGCAAAGTCTTTACGCTGCCTTGATACTTGCAAGTGTTTTCTTGCTAATCGCTTAATCACTTTACGGCGATTAGCCGATCCTTTTTTACGCTTAGAAACCTTGCGTTGCAACTTTTTAAGTTGACGCTCTGACTTTCTAAGATATCTAGGATTTTCGACAACTTCACCTTTGGAGTCAGTATAAAAATGATTTAGTCCAACATCTAGACCGATTGTGGTTTGAGTTGGCTCTATTTCTTCTCTACGATCAACGTCTACGCAAAACTGGGCATAGTAACCATCAGCCCGTTTTACGAGTCTGATTCGCTTAATCTGCTCGATCTGGTAGAAGTTTAAATCTCGACTTCCGACTAATTTGAGTCTGCCAATCTTAAAGCCATCGGTCAAGGTTAGGTGTTTCCGATCTTCAGATAGCTTCCATCCTGTTTGTTTGTAATCAACAGAATGTCCGCGTTTTTTAAATTTTGGATATCCTTTCTTGCCTGATACCTTCTTTTTGCAGTTATCAAAGAATCGGTTAATAGCAGACCATGCTCTTTCTGCGCTAGATTGCCTTGCTTGGGAGTTTAACTTTTTAGCAAAATCGAACTCTTTAGCAAGTACAGCGCATTGTGCAGACAGATCATATTTACCAGTACCACGATTATCCATCCAGTATCTCAAAGCCTTATTACGCACAAACAGAGCAGTACGGATAGCCTCATCAATGAGGTCGTACTGCTCTGTTTTGCCTTTTAGTTTTGCTTCGAGAGCTAACATGGATTTATTTAATCTTAGGCTTAATATTATAGCGTAAATATTGCTATTTGTGTCATACCTTAGCCCCATCGCCGCAGGATTTCCAGCGCCGACAGATGACTATTTAGTGAGAGTCATCGGAGAATCCATGCAAAATGCAAGCATTCATCCCCGTGATTTATTGGGAGTTGATCGGGCGATCGAGCCTGCCAATGGCAAGATCGTTATTGCGGTTGTAAATGGGGAACTGACAGTTAAGCGACTAAGAGAGCACCGAGGCAAATTATGGTTAATGCCTGAAAATGCTAATTTTCATTCCATCGAAATTGATGAAAACACGGACTTGCATATATGGGGAGTAGTTACCAATGTGATTCATGCTTTGTAGTAAAAATAAGCTAGAAAGAGTAAAATTTAGCAAGAACAATTTTCTAGTGATTTATGACTAATTATGATGACAAATGAAACATGACAAAAGCCATTTGATTGATGTACATTAATTAAATGGCTTTCTTGGTTTATCTATGACTCGCTCCTCTAATCCATCTGAAGCAATGCTGTCTTTATCAGCATCTAAGGCTCGTTCCTTTGGGATTGTCGAAAATAATCATGATGCTTCTAAGTTTTTTGAAATTTGGCAAGGTCTTTGCGCTCGTCTTGATGCGTTTAATCCTAATTGGCAAGTGCATTTTTCTGAGCCAGTAGCTGTATCCGACTACATCACTATGCGTTGCAGATTAGAGCTAGGCGATGTCACCCGCGAGGCAACAGGCAGTGATAAAGGCTTTTTGATTCAAGTTGGTGTATCAACCATCGGTATTCATGTCCCGGAACATGCCATGCTCAACGCTTTCTGTAATGCAGCGACCCAGTTCGGTATTATCCTCAGCTACACCCAAAAGCCTTCAGACAACAACCACGACTTAAAATCTGTAGTCACTATTCTCCGCAAGATGCGGCGCAAGCAAAAAATCAAACGTGGTTTCAAATCTTTAGCTGCTGTTGTCAGTTTTATGACAAGAAATGTTGCTTAAACATAGCTAATTTGAGTACCAAAAGTCCCTTTCAATCTTAGTTTTGCAACGTTTTTGTTAATGCTGGATCGTTAACCGTTACGAAGTGCGATCGCGCATTGGATTGGCAAACATGAGATTATTAGGCTAGTAAAATTCTCTACTAGAACACAAAAGGGAAGCGAATATGAAAGCAAATCTTGATCACTATTGCCTCTGCGGGTGATTTTGTATCATCGCTTTGCGAAGGCTGTAAAAATATACTCCAAACAACCTATTTTGGTTATAGCCCTCGATACTAACCGAATAACCATTTTGAGGCTTTTAGATGACTGCATATTTAACTTTTTTGCTGTTTGTTGAGCAGCCCTCGCAAACTTGGTATGGACACCATACGGGGTAAGGATGTTATGATGGATGCTCCCCTACTCGCTAGGGGACGCGATTGATTGGAAACTCGGTGGGGTCCCAAGGGTCATCGAAATCAACGTATATCCCCTACTCGCTAGGGGACGCGATTGATTGGAAACAGCAAACAAGCAATCATCTAACAGTTTGACAGTGTCCTTCCCCTACTCGCTAGGGGACGCGATTGATTGGAAACTTTATGAAGGTTACTAAGACACAAGCGCTGTCTGCCATATTCCCCTACTCGCTAGGGGACGCGATTGATTGGAAACCACCCCTACCAAACCTATCGCATTGTGTACCTCTAATCCCCTACTCGCTAGGGGACGCGATTGATTGGAAACATCTTTCTTTCAATTGCTTTTATATCAGTCATTTTGGTTCCCCTACTCGCTAGGGGACGCGATTGATTGGAAACTTCAACATGTCATACATTTTTGCCATGACAAAGGAAGGAACAGCCCATCCCCTACTCGCTAGGGGACGCGATTGATTGGAAACTCAATCATAAAAAACCTCTCCGCTAAAAATAAAGTTTCCCCTACTCGCTAGGGGACGCGATTGATTGGAAACAAATTATATCCCTTTTCTGGAGAGGTTTTGTAATAGATCCCCTACTCGCTAGGGGACGCGATTGATTGGAAACAGGCAACCAATGGGCTTGATATCATTGCTGTAAACGGTTCCCCTACTCGCTAGGGGACGCGATTGATTGGAAACTTTTGTTCCTGGTAATTGCATAAAATCCTCCTAAAAATCCCCTACTCGCTAGGGGACGCGATTGATTGGAAACGAAAATTAGATTGTCACTGTGAAGCTACGCTCGTAATTTTCCCCTACTCGCTAGGGGACGCGATTGATTGGAAACATCAGGACTGAAAGCAACACTTCTGACCCAATCTTTGTCCCCTACTCGCTAGGGGACGCGATTGATTGGAAACTTGTGTCAGGGATTCCCATGCCTCGCCGTTTTTATTCCCCTACTCGCTAGGGGACGCGATTGATTGGAAACTCCAGTGCCATCATCTTTTAACTTGTAATATAGATATATCCCCTACTCGCTAGGGGACGCGATTGATTGGAAACCTGGTAAAACCTATTTAGCTCCTATTCTTCGACAAGCGAGTCCCCTACTCGCTAGGGGACGCGATTGATTGGAAACGTGATGGTCAAAACTCCACTAATTTTTTTAATTGTTCCCCTACTCGCTAGGGGACGCGATTGATTGGAAACGTCTTCGATACTTTTACTGTGATTTCCATAATGGTCTTCCCCTACTCGCTAGGGGACGCGATTGATTGGAAACCGTCAATGTCGAGCGTGTAGGCTGGTTTCTTCCATCCCCTACTCGCTAGGGGACGCGATTGATTGGAAACTTGATTAACTGATAAACAAAATTACCAACAGATAAATCCCCTACTCGCTAGGGGACGCGATTGATTGGAAACCCTGCTTTGTAACAAGAACACCTCCCCATGTGTAATTCCCCTACTCGCTAGGGGACGCGATTGATTGGAAACAAACTTAAGCTTAGACGGTAACGCTCCAGCTACGGTTGTTCCCCTACTCGCTAGGGGACGCGATTGATTGGAAACTTCAAGGAGAATGTATCATGAAGAAGATTTATTGTTGTTTGACATGTGTTGTCTTGACCGTAGCCTTGAACGCCTGTGGTAAAAATGAGCCAGAATCTGCCAAATCTCTATATGTTAAATCTCTATATACTAATTGTGTATCAACTAAAAACCAAAAAGCATGTGAAGAAGTAATTCACGAGATCAAAGCTTTGCCACCAGACAAAGCAAAAATGCACCTATGGAAGCTTTGCAACAAATATGATATCGAACAAGCTTGCGAGCCTTGAGCTAAATGAGAAAAAGGGGAGATTTGTTTTCTTAAAAACAAAACAGCAAAAATCGCCGAACCGCTCGGTCAACACAGGCTAGAAAATCGCGGCGGTGACGCTACGCTTTTTCTTCACGCTACCTCCACTTTAGAACTTCCCATCTTGATAACAGGACGAAACAGTTTCCAATCCCCTACTTGCTAGGGGAAGCGATTGATTGGAAACACAAAATAGTAATGAAGGTATATTATTAGCATCACTTTCCCCTACTCGCTAGAGGACGGGATCGCATGGCATCGCGACGGCGCAATTAAGAGATGCGAATGAATCATTAATCAAGCAAATCTTGGGCATTGTCGAGATCAGGATTTGATTCAGTATTCCAAGCTCCGTATGACCTGCATTACTTTACTGACTTGTATAACTTAGTTAACTGTTGAACCATCGACTGATAACTTTCAACTAAATCAGAAGGTTCAAGAACTTGAGCATTATGCACAAACTGATTAACCCAACGACAAAATTCATTGATTGATCGCCTTGGTAGAGAAATACTGTAGTCAACATAATTAGGCTTACCACTTTTATCAATCGATTGACGAATATGTCTTTTTTCTCCTTCTTCAATAAATCTAATCACAGGGGCAAAAAAACGAACTTTGATATTTGTATATTCAAGATTACCTCTTATTTCCTGTTGCTGCTGGAACGGTTCTCCTAGAAATAGGCCCCAACCATTTTTAATTAGTCTCAATGCTACATTTAGACTAATTTTTTGTAACTCAATCCTCCTAGGTTGATTAACTAATTGGATATGGTCAGTAAAGCGATCAATCCTTTCAACCTCTAAATGACCATCATCAACATACTCATAAAGTAAATACCAAGCAATATCGTGATAAATCAATTGCAAAGGAAAAACTTTTATATAACCAGTTTGGTTGCTGTAAGGTTCGACATATCGAAATATCTCAATCGCTTGACCATTTAGAATCGCTTTCTCAACCCGATCTAGAGAAAGGTAGAGATTGTATCGATTTTTTTTGCGCTCGATCATCTCATTGATGTCGGTATATACAATTGCTCGATCTATCTGCGATCGCAATGGATAGAGAAAATCTGTAGAATCTAAATCTTGCGAACCTAAATCTTTTTTATTACGTAGCTTTTTGGACAGATCCTCATAAATCCGAATCGCTTGTGATGAGTGTTGATATTTTGCCATTGAAGCAAGGGCATTCACAGCTACTTGTAATTCCTGAAAAGACATAGCCCCTGTCCCGAGAAAATAGCCCCATCGATAAATACGCTCTTCCAAAATCCCATATTTACGCAAAGTTACTAAGTCTTTGCGTAAAGTCGGCACGGAATATTTAGATAGAGGAATATCGTATTGATGTGCTACTTCACATACCTTTTCTTTGACTGCATCTAGAGATTCATGGACGGTTTGCGAACTTTTACCATCACGATCTGGACAACCAATCCCAGGATAGTGAATGAAGGTAGCTATTAAAAGCATCAGACGATCAAATGCTTGGCTATCGCTATAAGGATGTAAATCATTAGTCTTAGGCATGGCATTATGTCAAGTAAATGACAATATTTATTGAAGATTATATATACGCATAGAACTCAATATATAAAACAAATTCAAGGTATATAATAAATTTATAAAAATATTGTTATAAATTTGTTGTGTGTGTGTCAGAACACTACTATATTCCTATTATAAATATACAAATAAAGGTATCTAAAGGTGACGAAAGCATTTTGGCAAGCAAAAATTTGGGGGATTCTTCATGATCCAGCGCTGAAGGCATTACAGGATAATTCTGGACGAGGGGGAAATGGATTTTGGAAAGACCTATCTGTTATGGCGGATTGGGTAGAAAACAAATGGGATCCTGAAGAGTCTGCTGGTACTGCACTTAAGCACATTCATAATGCTGACTATCTAGCCTCTGCTAGCGATCGCGCAGCAATCGGTAGTTTAACTAATAGTATTGATTATAATCAGCAAGGGTTAGAGCTTAAGCATTTGCTCTCAGGGGCTAAGCAAGATTGGAAATTAATAGATGAAGAGCATAATAAACTAATTAATCCTCAAAATCGTTTCGCAGATCAAAAAAAGCGTGTCGATTATCTTAACCAGCGTGAAAACAACTTATTACCGCAAGCTATTAAAGAAAATAATGATCCGCGCTTAGTATTTTGGTGGTTATGGCGTTGCTTACCAGAAGCAGTCTGCCGAGATTTTAAAGACCCATCATTAATGCTTATGCCTGCGGAAACAAGAATTCCTGACGGTTCAATCTGGAGTCATGCTAGTTTGACGGCAGCGCTTGCAGGATCTCTAGCTGGTTATGATTTAGAAACTACCGAAATCAAGCATTGGAAGAGTGGCGAAAAGACTTCACGTCCTTTCATCAGCGTTTTCAGCTTTTCTCCTGTACAGGAATTAATTAAAGCAAGTCGAAAGATGCGTGATTTCTGGGCAGGTTCGTGGATTCTGCATTATCTGTCGGCGCGTGTTTGCTGGGCGATCGCTTGGAAATATGGTCCCGATACAGTTTTATATCCGAGCCTCTACGCTCAACCTCTAATTGACTACTGGCTATTACATGGTATTGGAGACAAAGAAGGAAATTTTAAAGGTTGGCAGCATATCAAAGAATTTTCTGACTTTGTAAAAACGCCAAGCGATCGCCAAATTTTAACAGCAGGCTTTCCAAATGTTTTAGCCTTTATCTTACCGCAGGATCGTGTAGAGGCTGCAATGCAGATGGCAAAACAGGTACTAAATGATGAATGGCAGAGATTAGGGAAAATGTCCTTTGCAGAGATTCGTAGTAATTCTCCCAGTTGGATGCAAGGTCTGGAGATGGAGAGCAATCTCTGGCAAGGATGGCTTGATAGTCAATGGCAAAGCTATTGGTCAGCCTATCCAGTTGGTGACTTGAACGAAGATTTGCGTAGTTCAGAAATTCACAAAAACAATGAACGCGATGAATGGACAGAAAAACAAAATGAATTTTGTCAGCTATCGAAGGAAAACGCACTATTCCATGAAAAAGAGCGAGATTTTTTAATCAAAGCTGGTGAATTAAGGAAACAAAGGCAAGGCAGGAATCCCTTTAACTCCAATGTTGGCTCATGGTGGAATCATATATTCGATCGCACTCGCATTGCTCTTGCGGCTGTCAAGAGTGCTAGAGATTGGGAGTTGCCTACTGCTTTTGGGGTAAGATCTACAATCTCAGGCGTTGGTTCTGCACTCCATGCAAATCCTAAAGAGACAGAGGATAGCATTAAGCAACAATGGCAAAACCGAGCAGGTCTGTTTGATGGACGCGAGATGTTGAATGCATCAGAAACATTAAAAAGAGCTTTGCACAAATCACTATCTCATCTAAAGGTTTTACAACAAGATAGCGATCGCATTGATGCCGCTTATCCTGATTTGACAGCAGGTGTGGCGGGTTATTTACGAACATCTACAACAACTGATCGCAATCACTACATTCAAGTTTGTCAAAAAATCACCAATCAATTTGAGCAAACTAAAAATGTAATCAGTCGAATGAAGGGAAAATGGGGGATTCCCTATGCTGACGATCACATTAGGTTTACAAAATATCATCCAAGGCTATTAAACGCAGGTTGGCTAGTTGAAGATTTAGAACTTGATGATGCAGCTAAGAAAGTACTCAAACAAGATATTGAAAAAGTAATTGTTCAGAAAGATTGTTATCCAAATAATAATCCTGCTGATTGGTATGTATTGGCGGCTGGTGATGGCGATGGCATGAGTGAGTGGCTCAAAGGTAAACATCTTAAAAAATATGAAAATTATATTTCTACTAAATTATTAGAGGCGGTACAGCGTCATAGTAATAATCCACTTGAGTCAAGTGTAAACACAGCATTTTTGGAGTTTGTCAAGCAACAAAAGCGTATGGGTGCATCGACCCACAATGCTTTATCTCGTGCATTGCTTGACTTCTCGAATCAGCTTGTGCCATACCTGACGGAACAGCGCTATGCGGGGCGGTTGATTTATGGTGGTGGGGATGATGTACTTGCTTATACTAATCTTTGGGAATGGGATAAGTGGTTATGGGATATTCGGCAGTGTTTTAGAGGAGATAAAGATCCATTAAAAGATCAACCTGAATACAAGGACAATCCTGAATTCACGGACTACTTCAAGTCAGAGGGAGATTATTGGAGTTGGCAAGGTGGTAAAGAGAATGTGAATCTTTCAGTACGTCCATTGTTTACGATGGGAAGTGTTGCTACGATTAGTTTTGGGATTGTGATTGCTCATCATTCTGTGCCTTTGGCGATCGCCCTTGAGCAAATGTGGGAAGCTGAAGAATCTGCTAAAGAGCATCGTTACATTGATTCTGAAGCAAAGCAACAAGCTAAAGATGCTGTGCAAGTGCGGGTCATCTATGGCAATGGCAATACCCTCAAAGCGACTTGTAAGTTTGATACATTCCATCAATGGCAAGCTTTGCTAGAAATTCCTGAATTACAAGAACCTGCCTTATTTGAGCAAGCTGCGACTGTTTGGGAACAACATCCTGCTCCAGAAGGGGCGATCAATGCTTGGGTTACTGCTTTTTGCGATCGCCGTGAAAAGTTAAACGAGCCTACAATAAAGGAAACTTTTCAGAAAGCTTTAACTAGTTTCTTGAATGAACTATGGAAAACAACTAAGGAAGATAATCGCGATCACGAGGTGCAAAATTGGCTAAAACTTGCCGCGTTTATGCTTCGTAAGCGTGATATCAAAATTGATTAACAGGAGACCTAACAATGCAACTACTGACACATAAATTTGATGTTGAGCAATATCAACTGATGGGTAAAGCGGGTGTTTTCCATCCTGAAGCCAGAGTAGAACTAATTAACGGAGAAATAGTGACCATGACACCAATAGGGTTAAAACACGCAGTTACTATCAATCGTCTAACTCGATTTTTGGTGCAAAATGTTGGAGATCAGGGGATTGTTAGTATCCAGAACTCATTTCGGATTCCTAGTTATTCCGAACCCGAACCAGATGTTTTAATTTTGCGACCTCGTGATGATTTTTATGAAAACAAGTTTCCTTTGCCAGAAGATGTTTTGTTGTTGATCGAAGTGGCTGATTCTAGTCTCAGGTACGACCAAACGACGAAACTATCTCTATACGCTGAACAAAATATCCCTGAATATTGGATTGCTAATTTAGAGAGAAATATTCTAGAGATTTATCGCCAACCTCAAAACAAGTCCTACCTCAAGCAAACTCTGATCGATTCTGCGGTGATTCCTTTTGCGCCGATCGCTTTCCCTGAAATCACGATGACACTCAAGGAGATTTATGGATAAGTTTTATTGGTATAAATTAACGCCTTTGGATGTGTTGATGTTTCGGGATGCGAAGCCTTTTTCACCACAGGAACGGGCTTGGGCTGGCAGTGTGTTTCCTCCAAATAATCATGCGATCGCTGGTGCATTGCGTTCTAGTTTTGGCATTAATGGCAATATTCAATTAAAGGGAACTTTTCTTTGTTGTGATGAAAATCTCTATTTTCCTCGTCCCTTTAACTATGTCAGCCAAAATCGATTAACGCCGATCGCTTGGTTAGAACCAAATCATCCTTCTAAACAAATGCTCTGGGATAAGAGTAAACCAGTACCTTTAGTGATAGGCGATCGCGGCAATCATGATCCTGATGAAGATAAACATGAAAAAGGTGACTATCGACTGTTTTTGCCTAGTGATGTCGTTTTGAGGCTTCTCAAAAATGAAGTTTTAACTGAAAAAGATTGGTTAGTTAATCAAGATAGCGAGAAAAAAGATAAGCCTTGGATTGTGGAAACGCGATCGCACAATACATTACAGGATGGTACTCGCCAAGTTAAGGAGAGTGATGGTTATTTTGTGGAGAATGCGGTGCGGTTGGTGGAGGGTTGGGGATTGGCGATCGCGGTTGATAAAACCACTGATGCGAAACTCAACAGCAAAGCAAAACCTTTGGTAATGCGTTTAGGAGGTGAAGGACATCGGGTATTGCTAGAACGTTGTGATGCTTTTGATACTCAATGGAATGATTTGCAAGAAGTCTCGAAAACTAATTTTGAGAAAGGCGATCGATCTCTTGCTTATATGGTGACGAATGGAGTATTTGAGCGTGTTACGGATCGCGGTACTCCTAAAAAAGCAAGATATGGGCGATCAGTCTGCCGTCCCTATCCTTGGGAGTGGGATTTGGCTGATGTGGATAATGGCAGTAGCGATCGGCGGGTGCTGGTGAGTGTGGCGACTGATAAGCCTGTGCCGATTAGTTGTCGCTTTCGCAATGTCGAGAATGAGAGTGTTCCTGCGCCGCAAGTTTTTGCGGCTCCTGCGGGAAGTGTTTATTATCTGGATCGCCCTGCGGAGCTTTGGCAGAATTTGCCAGAGTATATGCAGAAGAAAAGTCTCAAGGTTTGGCATGACTTAGGTTATGCCGAAATGTTTTGGATTAAGTATTAAGGAGAAAATTCATGAATTTGGTTTATTTATATCTTTTATCACCGCTACATACAGGCGGCACAACTCAAGAAGGTAATTTGTTAGGGATTGCCCGTGAGTCTCATACTGATTTGCCTTATGTACCATCTAGTACAATTCGCGGTAGATTAAGAGCTAGTGTTGCAGATAAAACACAGAAATTTGCATTGTTCGGCAATGAGATCGAAGATGGTCAGACTCTGAAACAGGGCGCTATTTGGATTGGTGATGCTTCTATTTTGTGGCTGCCTATAGCATCTCTCAGTCACGGTGTGGTATGGGTGAGTTGTCCATTGCTGCTAAGGCGATGGTTGCGACTATCTGGCAATCCAGATAGGTTAGTTGTGCCAGATGCCTATGAAACAAGCTTGCCTACTGATTCTCCTGTCTACTTGAAAGATGCAATTTTGCCAGCGACAGACTTAATTCGATGGACAGACTGGGATAAGTTCACAACCAATCATCCTGAAACAGAAGGTATCAAGAATGTTTTGGTGTTACCCGATCAGCATTGTGCGACGCTAATCCAGATGAGTCTGTGGCGACAAGTGAAAATAAAGCTGGATCAACATAAAAGTGTTGATGGTGGTTTTCGTTATGAGGAAGCAATTCCTCCTGATACAGTAATGTACTTCTCTTGGGGCGCATCCACTCAGAACGATTATCAAAATGCTGAAAATGAGTTTAAGAGTTTACTGAATGCTCAATCAATCTCGCAGATTGGTGGTCAGGAAAGTTTGGGTCGTGGATTTGTACAACTATTTAGCTAGGAAGGAATAAGATTATGACTTTTGATCCGCGTAGTATTGGCACACCAGTTTATGAGGGACTTGCTGTATTGCGAACCGCAACGCAAGATGCAACTCGTCTGAAACAACAGAAAAGCCAATCTGTTGAACTTTATACATATCTTTCCACTTGGGGGATGATGCGCCTGAAGGCTGAGGAACAAGCATTAGGTAATGGTATGGAGGGTAAGAAGCAAGTTGTAAATAGTTTCTTTCAATGTTTAGAAAGTTTATCTACAACAAGAAATCTTTCTGGTATTCAAGGTTTAGATACACTAAAGAATTTATCTGTTTCTGATTACTTGGGACTAACTGGTTTAGGGTTGGCGATCGCTCGTGAGTTTAGCTTTTGGGCTACGGCTGTTTATCATGATCAATACTACGGACAAATTGGGGCAGAGATGGAGCCGTAGTTACAAAGTTTGTGGAAATTAGGGTGTAATTTAATTGAAGTAAGGTCTAAATCTAACAGGGAAATAAAGCGTTCAAGGAGATGGCGATTGAAAGCTGAGCGTTTATAA
>CALRWX020000104.1:0-12077 GCA_943371975.1 Pseudanabaena sp. UWO311
CCCCCCCCCCCCCCCCCCAACTCTCTTTTTGTTAACAAACAATAGAGAGCGATCGCTCTCTATTGTTTGTTATTTAGATTCAGTAAAGTCAGCGTCGATGACATTATCATCACCACTAGCAGAATCCTTAGTATTATCTTGGGGAGCAGCACCTTCGGGAGACTCACCACCGCCTTGCTGATAGACAGAAGAGCTAAGAGCATACAAAGCTTGCTTCAACTCTTCAGCTTGGCTAGTGATTGCTTCGTGGTCATCCTTAGCAATAGATTCACGGAGAGTCTTAACCAATCCTTCGATCTTGGTCTTGTCAGCTTCAGGAACCTTGTCGCCAAGATCCTTGACTTGCTTCTCAGCTTGGTATGCGAGAGAGTCAGCTTGGTTCTTCGCTTCAATGCGATCGCGCTTTTCTTTGTCAGTCGATGCATTACGCTCTGCTTCATTAACCATGCGCTCCACTTCATCTTTTGGCAATGTAGAAGCACCAGAGATGGAGATAGTTTGAACTTTGCCAGTTCCTTTGTCCTTAGCAGTTACAGAGAGTAAACCGTTAGCATCAATGTCGAAGATAACTTCAATTTGAGGCACACCACGAGGAGCAGGAGGGATGCCATCAAGACGGAAGGTTCCCAAACTCTTGTTGTCATTGGACATTTCACGCTCACCTTGGAGAACGTGAATTTCTACATTACTTTGTCCATCAACCGCCGTAGAGAAGACTTCTGACTTCTTAGTAGGAACAGTGGTGTTTCTAGGAATGATCTTGGTCATTACGCCGCCCAAGGTTTCGACACCGAGGGATAGAGGCGTAACGTCGAGCAAAAGAATGTCTTTGACCTCTCCAGCAAGTACACCAGCTTGAACTGCTGCTCCAATCGCGACAACTTCATCGGGGTTAACGCTTTGGTTAGGGTCTTTACCAAGAATCTTCTTAACAACTTCCTGTACCGCAGGAATACGAGTAGAACCACCAACGAGAACTACTTCATCAATCTTCGATTTGTCGATCTTGGCATCACGGATCGATTGTTCAACGGGAATACGACAGCGATCGATTAGGTCAGCAGCCAATTCCTCAAACTTAGCACGGGTCAAGGTAGTATCTAAGTGCTTAGGACCATCTTGAGTTGCGGTTATGAAGGGAAGATTAATTTCAGTTTGAGTAACACTAGAAAGCTCAATCTTCGCTTTTTCCGCAGCTTCTGTTAAACGTTGAAGAGCTTGCTTGTCTTTGCGGAGATCAATACCTTCAGCAGCTTGAAACTGATTGGCAAGGAAGTCTACGATCTTTTTATCGAAGTCGTCACCGCCGAGGTGGGTGTCACCACTGGTGGACATTACTTCAAACACACCATCGCCAACTTCAAGGATCGATACGTCAAACGTACCACCACCAAGGTCAAATACGAGAATAGTTTCATTGGTCTTGCTATCAAGCCCGTAAGCCAAAGCCGCCGCCGTAGGCTCGTTAATAATACGAAGAACTTCCACGCCTGCGATCTTGCCAGCATCTTTGGTGGCTTGACGTTGTGAGTCGTTGAAATATGCAGGGACAGTAATAACTGCTTGAGTGACAGTTTCGCCTAAATATTTACTAGCGTCATCAACGAGCTTCCGTAGTACTTGAGCAGAAATTTCTTCAGGAGCAAATTGCTTGCCTGCCGCAGGTGCATCAATTTTAACGTTTTCACCTACTTTTAAAACTTTGTAGGCGACTTGCTTGGATTCACCACTAACTTCATCATAACGACGACCGATAAAACGCTTTACTGAATAAAAAGTGTTGTCAGTGTTCATGACGGCTTGACGCTTAGCGATTTGTCCAACTAAGCGATCGCCATTTTTAGCATAGGCAACAACTGATGGCGTAGTGCGGAAGCCTTCGGCGTTTGCGATCACCGTTGGCTTGCCCCCTTCCATGACAGCGACAACTGAGTTTGTCGTACCTAAGTCGATCCCAACTACTTTAGCCATAAGGCTTCCAACTCCTAAGTTTTGTTAATCTTTTATCTCATACAAGATTAACCACTTTTCCCGATTAGCACATCAGGGGGACTCTACCTAATCTGGTAGGGTTTCCCGTACAAAGAGTTGATTAGCTATTAGCTTGTGGTGATTGTAGCAATACAAGTTTGATTAGAACATCAAACCCAAACAAATGAAGAGGGCGCTTCGCGCCCTCTTCATTTGTTTGGATTAGGGACTCGCCGTAAAACAAAGAAACCTTAGCTATATTTTTGCCCTGCAACATTCTGAAATAGTGACGTAAGATGTCCCTTTTGATTTTCGTCGCCACAACTTAAAATATTCATTTAAAATATTTATAATCTCAACTTTTTAGAATTTTTTTAACCTATAAAGTATGACAAATACACTCATTTCTAAATTGGTAGTTGGCTTTACGTCGTTAGGCTTAGCAATCAGCACAGTATTTTTTGCGCCCCAAGCAAATAATCCCCAAGTCCAGCTCCCCTCATCGGTTGCCCCTAAATTTGACTATACGACTATCGTCAAAGCGGGTGTTGCTAAGCCACTTACTATTAATCAAACCCACATTTTGCAAGGAGAAATCAATAAGAAAGGCTTAGCAGTTGGATATCATCATCGCCTCAACGGCAAAGATAGCAATAATGCCAGAATGATTAAATTGACTGGAATCCCAAATGCTCAAGGCATATATACTGGTCGTGTGGAAATCCGAAATCCTACTACTGGTAAGTGGGTCAGTAAATTATCTGGTTCCACATTCTTTCCCGATCGCTGGTCACAGGAGCAAGTTTTATCAGAGATTCGCGGCGCTTTTAATACTGTCAATCCACCAACAGAATTTTGGAAGGCAACTTCACCTAGTGGATTAAAAATTGAAGGATATTACAGTCAATCTACTAATACCATTACCACTGCCTATCCAGTTTATCGCCGATGATTAACGTCAAATTTTATGAAGATCAAGAAGGCTATTTTAAAGTCGATATTGAAGAGCAATATCAACTGCTCCGTGAATATTTTGAAACAGAAGTGCAAGGTGTTTCTGAAGTATGTCAAGATCTTCTGGAAGCAATCAAGGAGATTACAAAAGGCGATCGCGCTGAATTAGAAGGTGTCGGTAATGCCTATGGACTAAAACTCACGATAGATACCGTAACTATTTGGAATGAGTTTAGCGAAACTGAGCTAATTCTAGAAATTTCTCTAGCAGATTTCACTCAAGCCTTAGAAAATTGTGTTTTTTTTTGCAATCCAAATAAAATTGCAATCTACGTAAAAAACCATGGAAACTTGGGCTGTTGATTCCTTTGGAAATGACGCTGCTTGTGACTAGAGTTATGAACTTGAAAATTCTGAATTGAAAGAATCATGGCAGAAAAGCAAGGAATATTCGGCTTGGTTAGCCTCTATCAATGGTTTAAAAAATAAATGAAGGCGGCGCTTTGCGCCGCCTTCATTTATTAGAAACGCCCCGTTCTAACTGCATTAGCGAGATCCGTTAAAATTTCAACAGTTGTGCCGAAGTCAATACAACCGTCAGTAATACTCTTACCGTATTCCAACTTCTCCAAATCTTTCAAAGGTTGCTTGCCGGGATTGAGATGGCTTTCAAGCATGATACCAACAATATTTTCGGAGCCATTCCTTACTTGTTTGGCAATATCTTGCAACACGATGGGCTGATTTTTGTAATCTTGACCGCTATTGTCATGGCTGCAATCGATCATCATGTAGGGCAGTAAATTACGATCGCGTAGGCGATTAGCGATCGCGTCTACATGTACCTTGTCATAGTTAGAGCCTTGCTTACCACCACGCAAGACAATATGTCCGTCGGGATTACCTGTCGTGGTGACAATGCTGGATCTACCTTCATTGCTGACACCTAGAAAACGGTGGGGCTGACGTGCGGACAGCATCGCGTTAATCGCAACATCAATACTGCCATCTGTGCCATTTTTGAAACCGACGGGCATCGATAGCCCAGAGGACATTTCGCGATGGGTTTGGCTCTCGGTAGTTCTTGCGCCGATCGCTGTCCATGAGATCAAGTCGGCAAGGTACTGAGGCACAATCGGATCAAGTAATTCCGTAGCGCTAGGCAAGCCCAATTTTGTCACATCTAGCAATAGCTCCCGCGCCATACGAAGCCCGTAATTAATATCAAATGTCCCATTTAGGTGTGGGTCATTGATTAACCCCTTCCATCCGATAGTGGTGCGAGGTTTCTCGAAATAAACACGCATCACGATTTCGATGGCATCACTGACCTCATTCCGAAATTTTGCTAATTTTTCCGCATATTCTTTGGCGGCTTTGACATCATGAATCGAGCAGGGACCTACTACTACTATCAAGCGGCGATCGCTACCGCTTAAAATATTACGAATTCTGTCTCTAGCGCTAGAAACAACCTTGGCGATCGCTGGAGTAATCGGCAATTCTGCTTTTACTTCTACAGGTGCTGACAGTGGACAGGTTTCTACTATATGCAGATCATTAGTTTTGAGTTGATCTAGTGTTTTATCTAACCCAGAAATGTCTGGATCAACTGTTTTTGAGAGTTGAGATGGTGACAAGCTCTTTGACTCCATATAAATTGCTACTTATACTTTAGCCTCACAACTAGTGTAACGTATCCTACAAGTGGACTTTTGTTACAAAAAAATCAAGGCAAAGTCAAGGCATCACTTCACACTGTCTTCACTTAAGACCTAAAGACTAGGTAGATAAAGGTGACGCGAAGCGCCACCTTTATCTACCTAGTCTTTGATTAGCTATCTCTTGCATTGCTATATAGTTACAAAAAACTTTTCAAGGAGCATACAGCAATGGAATTACCGATGTATATCGTTCTGTTTTTTTTGTTTAGCGATCGCCCAAAGTATTTATTTCTATCCATTATTACCAGAAATAGTTAGTTCCCATTTTGATGTTGCGGGTAAAGTCAATGGAACATCTTCCAAGCTCTTTTACTTTATCATGTACCTTGTCTCATTAGCAGTAACTAGTTCTTTTACATTTCCCTTTACTTCTCCAGTACTTTCCAACTTCATTTTACGATCTGGTTGACGGTAGTGCTAATACGGCGCTTTCCTAAACCTTCATAATGTCATCAATTCTGTGCGATAGATCATCAATTCTGTGCGATAGATCTGTGCGATAGAATAGAACAAAGTATTAATGTTAAACTGATAAATTTATGACCCGTTATACAGGAATCTCTAGCGAAGCCTTTCGACATCCCCTCGATCTCCAAGCCGAGCAAGCACTCCGCAATGTCCCCGGATTTGACCTCGTGGCAGGGAAATTTGTCGAGTTTATGTATGAGCGCCCACAGACGATTTACCACATTGGCAATAGCATTCAGGTAAGTCACCGACAATATGCCACGATCCATCGAATTTTTAGAGAATGTGTCGCCGACCTTGATATTCAGCCTGAGCCAGTCCTCTTTGTCTCCCAAAATCCTGTAGCAAATAGTTATGCTCTCGGCAAAGATCACCCCTACATTGTGATTAATTCAGGACTGCTAGACCTACTCACCGAAGATGAAATTCGGGCGGTGCTTGCCCATGAGCTTGGTCATATTAAATGCGGTCATACGACATTAATCCAAATGGCAATGTGGGTGATGAGCGTAGTTTCTAGCATTAGCGAAATGACCTTTGGTTTGGGTGGTTTGGTCAGTAGTGGCTTAATTTATGCCTTTTTTGAATGGCGACGTAAGGCTGAATTATCCAGCGATCGCGCAGCACTATTAGTCACAGATGATTTAGATACCGTTCTCTCCACGATGATGAAACTATCGGGTGGAAGTTCAGCCTTTGCTCATGAATTGAGCTTACCTGAATTTATTCGTCAATCGGATGCCTATCAAGAACTTGATAAAGATAATCTCAATCAAATTTATAAATTCATGCTTTACAACGGCTTTGGTGCTGGCTCGATGCTCAGTCATCCTTTTCCCGTCGAGCGCGTTCACTATATCCGCGAGTGGGCAGATTCTGAGGAGTATCGCAATATTAAGTCTGGTAATTACAAGCGCGGCGACACGACTGGAGCAGTGGATGTTTCGCAAACTCCTAAAGAAACTTCTAAAGAAAATCAAAATTCAGAAACTGAAGCTGCGCGCCTTAAGCGTCAAATTGATGAACTTCAAGAGCAAATCAATCGTCTCAAACGTTAATACTAAAATTATCAGTCGATAATTAATGCGTGTAATGTATGTTTACCAGCTCTTGTATCATCTCTAAGAATCGTAATTGATTTCAGTGCTTCCGTGTGATCTCTACCATCCAAAATAAAATGATACAAAAAGATATTTTTATTTACATATATAATAATTTTTTAAAGATACCTCCAGCAAAATAAGCACACCTAATTAAAAACTTGCCATGTCTCTAAGTACTCAAAATGAAAGCGCACCACACCATGTTGTTATTATTGGCGGTGGCTTTGGAGGACTATATGCTGCCCAGAAACTAGGCAAAGCGTCAGTTAAAGTTACCCTGATCGACAAACGCAACTTTCACCTATTCCAACCCCTACTTTACCAAGTCGCCACAGGCAGCCTGTCTCCTGCTGATATCGCTTCACCATTGCGGTCGGTCTTAGCCGAAAACCAAAATACTAGCGTCGTCATGGGCGAAGTATTAGATATTGATGCTCAAGCGCAGGTAGTTAAATTAAAAAATAACTTAGAAGTAAAGTACGACTCGCTGATCGTAGCAACGGGGGTTAGTCACCATTACTTTGGTAATGATCAATGGTCAGAGCAAGCTCCTGGATTAAAAACTATTGAGGATGCTATCAATATGCGTCGGCGCATCTTAAGTGCTTTTGAGGCAGCCGAAAAAACCCATGATCCCAAATTTAAAGAAGCATTGATGAATTTCGTGGTAATTGGTGGAGGTCCAACGGGGGTAGAGCTTGCAGGAACCTTAGCCGAGCTTGCCCATCGTACCCTCAGTGATGAATTTACCAACATTGATACTAAAAAAGCGCGAATCATCCTCATTGAAGGAACCGATCGCGTATTACCTCCCTACCATGCCGATCTTTCTGAAGCGGCAAAACAATCCTTGATTAAGTTGGGCGTAGAAGTAAAGACTAGTGCGATGGTGACAAATATTGAAGATCATGTAGTGACCCTCAAATGTGGGGAACAAGTTGAACAAATTCAAGCCCAAACTATTCTCTGGGCAGCAGGTGTCAAGGCCTCACCGATGGGCAAAGTCCTAGGTGATCGCGTAGGAGCTGAGCTTGATCGCGTGGGTCGTGTGATTGTACAGCCCGATATGTCGATCGCGAGTCATCCTAATATTTATGTAATTGGTGATTTGGCGAACTATGGACACCAAGGCGATCGCCCATTACCTGGTACTGCCGCAGTTGCCATGCAACAGGGCGAATATATTGCCCGTTACATCGAAGCAAAGGTTCAGGAAACTGAACCAGCCAAATTCAAATATAAAGACTTTGGTAGCCTAGCCGTCATCGGTCGTCATGAAGCAGTTGCTGACTTTAAGTTTTTAAGGCTTAAGGGCTGGTTAGCTTGGTTTATCTGGACATTTGTGCATATTTACTATCTGATTGAATTTGACAACAAACTAATTGTGATGATTCAATGGGGATGGAACTATTTCACCCATCGTCGTGGTGCGAGAATTATTACGGGTAAGTATTTGCAAGTGCTAGAAGAAATGGAAGGAATTCGCATCGGAGGGCTTGCTCTAGAAACAAGAGAAGTTGTAGAAGTTGCTTAAATTAAAAAAGGAGTCGCTAAGCGACTCCTTTTTTTAGTTTGCTTATGTCGAGTTAGTTAATGCTCAAAACCTTTGGCACACGCACAGCATGCGCCAAAGGTTTTGGGGTTTGATTTAACGATTTAAGGTCAATTCTTTTTTGTTCCCTAAAAGTCCTTGTGGTCGCCAGACCATCAACAAGATTAAAGTAACGCCAATCAGGATTAACTGAATTGCTTCAAATCGACCGCCATCGGCACGAATTTGTTCTGGTAAAAATCGAGGTAGGGCATTATAAAACTGAAATATTGCTGCGCCAACAATTACACCAAGATTATTGCCAGCGCCGCCAATAGTGACAATTGTCCAAGCTTGGAAAGTAATAAGAGGGATAAAGTTATCGGGATAAACAGTGGTTAATTGCCAAGCATAAAAAGCTCCTGCCATACCACCGATCGCCCCTCCGATCGCAAAAGCCTGTAACTTATACCAAAATACATTTTTGCCAAGAGCCTTAGCCACTTCTTCATCTTCACGAATTGCCTTTAGCACACGTCCCCAAGGCGATCGCACTAGCCACTCTAGTCGCCAATAGACTACGGCAACGACGACCAGTAATAAAGCAGCTAGGACAAAAGAATAATTTTGGCGGGATACTAAATCTACAAGTGGCAGTGGAAAGTCCTGTACGCCTCTTGTTCCTTTTGTCAGCCACTCCTCATTATTTACGAACAATCGCACCATTTCCGATACGCCAATGGTGACAATTCCTAGATAGTCCTCGCGTAGTTTTAACGCAGTACTACCAATAATAATGCCGAGTAAACCCGCGATCGCAGCAGCAATTAAAAAAGCTAAGAACCAAGGCATGCCGTTAAGGCAGAGCAACACAGTAGTATAGGCTCCAACGGTCATGAAGGCAACATGACCAAAATTAACTAATCCTGCAAAGCCCCATTGTAGATTTAAACCTAAACTAAACAGAGCAAAGATTGCTGCATTAATAACGAGTGTTGTGATGTATTCGATCATGAATTTTTAACTGTAAAGGCAATAAGTCGCTGAGCGCTCTTAATTACAAAATAATACGAGAGATTGAAAGCTCAGTGTCTTCAGACCTGAGATGAAAATCGGACGAGCTAATTTATTCGCTTTCTTCTTCTAAATTATGACATAAATAGCAATATTTACGCTATAATAATAAGCGTAAGATTAAACATATCCATGTTAGTTCTCGAAGCAAAATTAAAAGGCAAAACAGAGCAGTAAAACCTCATTGATGAGGCTATTCGTACCGATCTGTTTGTGCGTAATAAGGCTTTGAGATACTGGACGGACAATCGTGGTACTGGTAAATAACGTGAGTTCGAGATAAGCAATCCCTGAAAGTCTTGATTTCTCGTGGTTAAGTCATTACATAATTCCAAAACTGTTATCAATAAGCTCCATAATTGAGAATAAGGGTCTATAGTCACTAAAATTCGCAATCATGAGCCTTATTGCGAATAAAAAGCCCTTTAACAACTCAACTAAATCCTTGTTCTGCAAGGTTTATAGCGATTTTCTTATCCTGAAATCACGTTAATTAGTTTTTTATCCTAAACCAGTAGTTAGGCGAGTCCAAAAACCTTCATAAATCTGCAACACTTCGGGATCAAGTTTGGTAATGCGATCGCTCAATTTAATAAAGCCTTCACTGGGTTCTAAAGCTTTAATTTCCTTGAGGTCATTAGGAATCATTGATTTTGCGTACTTATTTGTAGTACCAAAACTATTAGCATCACTAATCTTTGCCGCAACTTCAGGCTTCATTACATAATTGATCCAAGCATGAGCACCTTCTATATTAGAAGCGCCCCTAGGAATAGCCATCGTATCTGTCCAGATCGATGTGCCAGTATTCGGCAAAATATATTTAATATTTGGATCTTGCCTTGCCAAACTAATCGCATCTCCCGAAAATGCCATACACATCATCAAATCCCCTGAGGCCAGAGGATCTCTCCATGCATCGGTGGTGAAATTGGCGATCGCAGGCATGAGTTCGCGTAATTTTTGAAAAGCTTTTTCAATCTTTTCGGGTTCTTTGGTGTTGTAGGAATGCCCCAAAATATGTAACGCCATGCCCATCACTTCACGGGGGTCATTAACTAAGGTAATCCGTAACTTACTCTTGTGTTCCCACAGGTAATTCCAGTCAGTTGGCACTTCCCCAATGATCGAGTTAACTGCTTTGACGTTATAGGCAAGTCCTGTTGTCCCCAAGCTTATAGGAATACTAAATACTGCACCGCGATCGTGGGGCAAATCTAAATAAGTATTAGCAATATTACTGATATTAGGCAATAGCTTTTTATTCAGTGGGGCAAGTAGTTTCTTATCCCGCATTTGCGTCACCATATAGTCGCTGGGATATATGATGCTATAGCCCGATTTCCCACCTGACGCTTCTAGTTTTGCCAGCATGACCTCGTTAGAGTCATAAGCATCACCCACAACTTTTATGCCCGTCTCCTTGGTAAATCCGTCTAAAACCTCTTGGTTATTGATGTAGGTAGACCAACCATAGACATATAAAGTCTGTCTATCCTGCTTTACTGGACGCACTACTTCTTCCTTTCCAGAGTCAGTGCTTTGTGAATTTTGATCAAAAATGCCACAGGCGGCAAGAGTTGATGCACCAGCAAGGGCAGATGTAGCATAGGCAGTTTGTCTAAGAAATTTACGCCGAGAGATACTCATAGATTCTTGTAATTTTTAAATTGCTAATTTTAAATAGCGGATGGCAATGCCAAAAATTAGCTATCAATAGCAGTCTTAGGAAGCGCAACACAATCTTCGGGCATCCATGAAACATATACTTGACTATCAAAAGGAGGAGTTCTTTCTCCTTGATGATTGGAGCGAACCAACATTATCCTGACTGGTGGAACATTTTCGCTAGCATGAAGATCGACCACAAACTGGGAGTGATCTCCCAAATAAAGCACATTGTTGAGAATACCGCGATAAGTATTGTAAGGCTGGTTGGGATATTCTGTAGAAAGTTTGATTTTTTCGGGTCGGACGCTGACAACAGCTTCGGGTATGGGTCGCCAGTTACGAGGTTTGGCGGCGACGATCGCTAAGCCTGTAGAAGACCTCAACTCGACAAAGGCTCCATCCTGCTCGATCACTCGACATTCAAATAAATTAGTTTCTCCGACAAAGTCAGCAACAAAGGCAGAAGATGGGCGATCATAAACTTCTGATGGTGTGCCAATCTGCTCGATGCGTCCTTGATTCATGACCGCAATTCTGGAAGAAATAGCTAGAGCCTCACCTTGATCGTGAGTCACCATAATAAAGGAAATGCCTAGCTCATATTGCAAATTTGAGAGTTCTACTTGGAGTTCTTTACGGAGCTTAAAGTCAAGAGCGGCTAAGGGTTCATCTAGCAAAATTACTTTAGGGCGATTGACAAGGGCGCGGGCAAGGGCGACCCGTTGCTGTTGACCGCCTGAGATTTGGCTAGGGTAGCGATCGCTCAGATGATCGAGCCGAACTTGCTTGAGTACATCCTTCACCCTTTGCTGGATTTCTGACTTCGCCACACCCTTAACCGATAAGCCAAAGGCAACATTATTAAAAATGGTCATATGCCCAAAGAGCGCATAGCTTTGAAATACCGTATTCACAGGGCGTTGATAGGCGGGAATATAGGACATCGGATTACCTTGAATCAGCACTTCTCCTGCTGACGGTTCCTCAAAACCCGCAACTAACCTGAGTAGCGTTGTCTTACCACAACCTGATGGACCAAGGATACTAAAAAGCTCACCCCTCTGAACCTGTAGATCGACACCTTGGACAACAGTATTTGTCCCAAACATTTTAAAAACCCGTTGAAATTCGACATCGGGAACCGAGCCTTTGGGAGTGGGGGACTGTTTAGAAGTGATTGACTGTGCCATGTTATTACTCACGCGTCTACTAGTTAATCAAAATTCAAGTCACTAGACCTCTCGCATTTTAGCGCGTTGTAGCTGATAAATGAGTTCTATTGACAAAGCAATTATCACGGAAATTTGTCCTAAAAATGCCAAGATGACATCGGGGCACTGGTCAGTTAAATCGTGAGGGAATGAAACCCGCGCAGTGATAGCAACTCCAGCATAGAAATCGGTCGGTGATATAGTCTGATCGCCATAGATGAAGTCTTGTTCTTTCCTAAGCCCACATGAGGTCTTACCCAGTTGTGAACTAAGCGTTGCACCGTGACTGCTCGTTGCAATCCTTCGGTATTCTTAGCATACAGGTTTTGTCTACGGCGATAAGCGCTACATCTCCTTCTCAAAGCACTGT
>CALRWX020000105.1:0-11992 GCA_943371975.1 Pseudanabaena sp. UWO311
ATACTCGTAAAGTTCAATCTGTCGAGCCTCATTTCCAATCCCCTTTCGATGCTCTCAATGGCTTTCGCTATCATGATAACTGGTTGCGTAATCTCCTCTGTGCTTCTTCCCTGAATGGCCGTGCTTTTGGAAAATTTCTCGAACACAAACTAAAGTAGAACGAGGACATGCAAATCAATCGTCTCATAGCTGATTTTATCTACTCTTTCCAGTTTCATCCGACATGCAAACTAGTCTGGTCTGCAATAGCCGTTCTGTCGAGCATCTTGGCGTATTTTTTAACAAAAAAGAAAAATAAAACCTAAATAAGCTGTAAGTACAATGAAATATTATTACGAAATTAATGTAAATACTCGAATTTAATTGTCTTGATATTTTTAGTTCTAAAGACTCACAAATTTATTTTATGAGTCAAATTAATTCTTTTATGTATTAAAAGCCTTGTATTGTGGGAAATGTATCTACATTTACAAATGTAAGATTGAGGTGCTGAATTAATAGAGAAGAAAGAAATACAAGGGCGTTTGTTATGAATGGAAAGCTACCCTCTCGTAGAACATTTTTATTATCTGTTTCACTTTTCTCTTTAAGCCTGATAACTTCTTGTACTAGTGGTGTTGTAACTAATCCTGCTAATACACCATCTAGTCCTTCAAGCAGTATTTCAAGTGAAAAAAGAGTAATTCGGATTGCGATCGCTACGCAAGATCAAACTATTAATACCGCGACGGGTGGCCCAATTATTCGGGAAGAAAAGCTTCTAGAAAAACATCTGCCGAAGACAGGTAAATATCAGAATGTCGAATACAAAATTGAATGGTCGAGTCATACATCTGGGCCACCGATTAACAACAAGATGTTGGCTAATCAGGTTGATATTGGCATGATGGGAGACTTCCCATTAACGATCAATATGAATACTTTTAAAGACAAAGGTGCTGGGGTAACCAGCATTTACATTGCAACTCTGTCCTATGGGTCTACGGGAGCTGGAAATGCGGTAATGGTTCCCAAGGATAGCCCGATCACAAGTATTGCTGATTTAAAAGGGAAGCAAGTATCGGTTCCATTTGGCTCTGCGGCTCATGGGATGTTGTTAAAGGCTTTGAAGAATGAAGGGCTAGATCCTGCGACTGATGTCAAGCTGGTTAGCCAAGCACCTGAAGTTGGTGGCTCAAGTCTCAAGACTAATCAAATCGACGCTCATGCTAACTTCGTTCCCTTTGGCGAGCTATTTCCTTTGCGAGGCTTTGCTAGAAAGATTTATGATGGAGCTGAGTCAGGTGTTCCGACGTTTCATGGAGTAGTCGTACGTTCAGATTTTGCAAAGGAAAACCCTGAAATCGTTGTGGCTTACCTGAAAGCGCTCTTAGAAGCTAATAAGATGGTGCGCGAACAACCAGAAGCGATCGCCATCAAAATGGAAAAGTGGTCAGGCGTTGAGAAGGAAGCTGTTTATATGTTTCTTGGACCCAATGGTCTACAGAGAGTCACCCCTGCTATTCTTCCTGTTCACTTAGAAGCTTTGACTAATAGTGTGAATACGCTAAAGCAACTCAAAAGATTGGGAGATGGTGTTAAGGCAGAGGATTTAACTAAATCGGCTGACAATAGTTACTTGAAACAAGCTGCTAAGGAACTTGGTATTAACTTTGATGAAATGGTCACTAATGCCGAGAATTTCCCGATTACTGGCGCTGACTCTGAGACTAAGCAACCTATCACAGAACCTAAGTTAGCAGCACAGGTATGGGTAAAAGGAGAGGACAAGGTCAGAAATTTTGCTTCGATTAAAAACTTGGTTACTGCTTTAGCCAAAATCAAGGCTGAAGGCAAAGAAGTTGGGAAATCGGTTTTTGTCCATGATTTCAACAAGGGTTGGAAGTTGATTGCAGAAAATGCTTTTTTTGTGAAGAAAGGTGATGATATTGCAGCCTTCTTAACCGAAAAAGATGCCCAAACCTACGCCGCTAGTCAAGGAAATGCTCCAGTCATAGCATTTAATGCGCTCTAAAATCTGCTACTGAGGAACATTAAAAAAATGACGTTTATATTAGCCTTGCAAATGAAGATTTTCTCATTGTTAAAGCGCTATATAGAATTTCCTCGTATTGTTTGCTTCCCTGTCTTCGATAGGGAAGCAAACCTCTGTATTAATGAGATTCTTATTCATTCTGTATTAACCTATACTTCGGATTTGAGCGATGTCTAATATTCCTTCTGAGCAATCGCTGCCTGCTGAGTTTTCAGGAAATCTCATCCTCGCTATAAAAAGTTGGTTTGACAAAATCCCTGATATAGCAAGTGAGGTATTTTCACCAAAGAAGCGAAATCAATTTCTTCGGCGAATGTTGTCATTATTTCTTTTCTTTGGTATTTGGCAATTACTTTGCACAGTTAAATTTCGGTTCTGGATTAACTTTTCATTTTTGCCTTCTCCAACAGAAGTTTTTTCGGCAACGGTTAATTTCTTTTCTACGAATGCGATGATTCATATCCAGTCAAGCTTGACCAGAGTTTTGATGGGATATATAGTCGCGACAGTCTTAGGCGTGAGTTTAGGTATTTTAATTGGCTGGTTTCAGAAATTGGAAGATCTGGTATTCCTGCCATTAGAATTGCTGCGTCCAATCCCTGCTGTGGCATGGATTCCTTTAGCGATTCTCATGTTTCCTGACGCTGAGGCAGGCATGATTTACATTACATTCATTGGCGCTTTCTTCCCTATTTTGATTAGTACGATCAAGGGTGTAGAAGGAGTAGATGTCTTGCTATTAAGGGTTGGACAATGTCTAGGGGCGAGCCAATGGTATGTATTTAAGGACATTGTTGTACCAGGTGCTATGCCAAATATTGCCAGTGGTCTAGTTATTGGCATGGGCAATTCTTGGTTTTGCTTAGTGACTGCGGAGATTTTAGCAGGACGTTATGGCATCGGCTACATCACTTGGGAGTCTTACGTTACCTCGAACTATCCGCCGATCGTAATGGGAATGTTAATTATTGGATTAATGGGATCTGTGAGTTCTTATTTGGTTGAACAATTGATTCATTTGCTTATGCCTTGGCGGATTACTAAAAAGAAAACTGCTTAATGTTTAATTTCAATTTCAATTTTTTAAGTTCAACTTTGGTTGAAATTTGCTTGTAACGGTTACTTAGAAACGATTTAGCAAGGATTTAAGACAATGGCAAAGCTGCTGGAAAATAACATTCAATCACAGGTAAAAGGGTTAGTACAGATTGAGAATCTATCCGTAGGCTTTAGACGTAAAGGAGTATTTACATCAGTGTTAGATGATGTTAACTTTACGATTCAACCTGGAGAATTTATCTGTCTTTTGGGTCCCTCTGGCTGTGGTAAGTCAACAATATTAAATACGATCGCAGGATTTATTAAGCCGTCAACAGGAAATGTATTAGTTGATTATCATAGAATTACTAAGCCAGGCGCCGATCGCGGTTTTGTGTTTCAGCAATATTCGCTGTTACCTTGGAAAACGACATTTCAAAATGTGGAATTTGGTCTGAAGGTGCGTGGCGTACCTAAGCAAGAGCGCAAAGAATTAGTTGATTACTATCTCAATCGAGTTGGTTTATCTAAATATCGTCATGCTTTTCCCTATCAGTTGTCTGGAGGAATGCAACAGCGAGCAAGTATCATTCGCGCTTTAGTCAATTCGCCTTCTGTATTGTTGATGGATGAGCCTTTTGCTGCATTGGATGCACAAACCCGTCATATGATGCAAGAGCTTTTACTGGATATTTGGCAAGATTTAAAATCGACAGTTATCTTTGTGACCCATGATATTGAGGAGGCAGTATTTTTAAGCGATCGCATTTTTGTGATGGGTGTTAATCCGGGGCATATTAAAACAACGGTAGATGTTTCTCTGGAACGTCCGCGACATGTGGATTTGATGCTAACCCCAGAATTTATGCTGTTAAATCGTGAGGTCTTTACCATGATTAGAGAAGAGACTCTAAAAAGTATGGAACTAGAAGGTTAGGTTTCTATATTTTTGATGTTGTGTTTGATGTAGCGGCTTCGCCGCCACATCAAGAGTCTAAGATTGCTTGAGAAATTCTGGTTGAATCCATCGTTCAAGATTAATCTTGGTTAAATTTTTGTTGTCAGGAATTTTACTAAGTTGATCAATATGAAGTTTAAGCCAATCTGAACGAATCACGGTTTCCGAAAAGAAGCGAGCGGGTTGTTCTGTTTGATAAGAGCCATTGAGGATTTCTGTTACTAAATCTAGCTCTAACCTCGTCCATTGCGCAACCTGAGCAGGAGCAGAAGATGTGGTGTCATACCAATATTGAGCAGCTTTAAGAGCCTGTATATAGGCAATGACCACTTCAGGATAGCGATCAGCTAAATTGTGATTGACCACCACACCATAAAATGAAGGTAGATCATCGAGATTAGCGTCAGTGAGATGGCGAAATTTACCGAAACGACAAGCAACATCGTGAAAAGGGGCGAAATGAGCGTAGCTATCGGCTAAATGTAATGGAAAGTTAAATCCCCTTACAGCTTGGATGTGGTCAAGGGAGATTAGTTCCACATCATCCAATAGATTCGCGGCTTGTAGCGATCGCATCACCATCCCATGCGCCGAAGATCTTAAAGGTACGGCGATAACTTGTCCCCGCAGATCGGAGATCGTTTCCACTTTTGACTGATTAGGCACGATGAAAGCATTGCCAGAGCCATCGGGATTGCTAGATACAAAGCTAACTAGTCGAGTATTGCATTTATCAGTCTCAACATTTGGCAATGCACTCAGTAGTAGTGGATAATCCCCTAAAATGCCAATATTTAGCTTGCCTGAATCTAGCCCAGTGACAATTGGTGCGCCCGTAGCAAAATTATGCCATTCAATCTTAAATTGGATGCCACTGTAACGACCATCCTTGGGTAAAAAATGTGATAGTAATTCCAATCGTTGAATGATCAATCCTGCGGTTACTGAGGGAATAGTGCCATTTTGGATGCCAATGGATAGGGTGATTGTTTCGGGGCGATGGGAATTACTAGAGCGCAATGCAAAACTAGGCGATCGCATGTGGATGATCTTTTTTATCCTTGGGACAAAAGTTTTTTGCTGATTTGTTTGATTATCTTGTTGATCGTTTTTTAGCAATTGAACTAATTTTTGAACAGGCGTTAAGTCTGATATTGTCAGAGATGATTTAGAGGATTGATTATTGTTTAAATCATTAACATCACTAATACCCTTAGGCGTAAGCAAAAATACATTGCCTGACAGAGCAAATTCCTGCAAAGAAATCGCGACCAAGCTTCCTGCCTGACATTCCAACTGAAATTCAAAATTTGAAGCAAAGCCCAAATATGCGCCTTGAGTCATATAGGTTCGCATCAGACTAGCTGTATCCACCGTTTCGACATGGGGGAAATCATTCAGGGATAGCCCAATTTCAGCTAGTCGAGCCTCCAAAACTTTACGGCTAGGAGCTTCTGCATTCATTAACACCCAATAATGCTGTTTTAAATCAGTTAGGCTCAACCACTTTTTTGAGGCGAGAGGATGAGTAGCTGAAACAAATAGAGAATAGCGGATCGATGCGATCGCGATCGCCGAAATTTCGGCTACATCGGAAAAGTTAATATCCGTAAATCCAACATCAATCTCACTATTTGTAATGCTACGATATAGCAATTCTGCCGAGTCAAAAACATGACATTGTAATTGTAGATGTGGATACTTTTGTCGGTAAGTAAATAACTTTGCTGGCAACCAACCGTTAGCTATTTCAGAAGTACAGCCAATCTTAAGTATGCCAGATTTCCCCTTTTTTATATGTTCAATTTCTTGGAATAAATCGTTTTCAATATCGATTAATTTGGGGCCATTTTCTAAAAGAAATTCGCCAACATCTGTAAGTTGAATTTTGCGCCCAAGTCGATGAAACAAAGGGGTTCCTATCTCAGTTTCTAACGACTTAATTTTGGCGCTAACTGCTGGCTGAGTAAGGTTTAAAATGTCTGATGCTTCAGTAAAGCTTAAGTGCCGAGCCACCTCAAGAAAAACTCGAATTTGATAAACTTCCATGGCAGTTACAACAAGAATATAACAATCTATTGATAATGTTTATATTTAATTATGCATTGTATTGATTCAATGAATTTATCAATCTATAAAATACCTCGATAAATGAACTCTTAAATTCAATGCATAATGAATACATGAGATGCATTATCGCAGATCTAAAAGAGGTTAAATGTCTCTGAACGAACATTGTCCTGTAAAATTCGCATGTAGCCATTTTGTCTGTAGTCTTGGCGACATTTTACGAACAAGTTCTCCAACCATCAGGTTCGACTTTCTTTAGAAACGAAGAGGAAATCAAATTGGAAACTCAATGGCTTAAGACAGATGTTTTGGTGATTGGTGGTGGTACAGCTGGTACGATGGCAGCCATCAAAGCCAAACAGGCTAATCCAGATGGTGATGTTTTGGTACTAGAGAAAGCCAATATCCGTCGTAGTGGCGCGATCGCCATGGGAATGGATGGGGTCAATACAGCCGTCATCCCTGGAAATTCCACGCCAGAACAGTATGTAAGGGAAATCACGATCGCTAATGATGGCGTACTCAATCAAAATGCCGTATATCAAACGGGCAAACTTGGGTTTTCGGTAATCCAAGAGTTAGAACAATGGGGCGTAAAGTTTCAAAAAGATACTCAAGGGGAATATGACCTCAAGCAAGTGCATCGGGTTGGCAAATATGTATTGCCGATGCCAGAAGGTAAGGATCTCAAAACGATTTTGGCGCGTCAAGTCAAACGACATAAAGCCAGAGTCACCAACCGCGTCATGGCAACTCGCATACTCGTTCAAGATGGTCGAGCGATCGGTGCAATTGGCTTTGATGTTCGCAATGGTGACTTGGTAATTATTCAAGCAAAAGCCGTAATTCTCTGCACAGGAGCCTGTGGTCGTTTAGGATTGCCAGCTTCTGGCTATCTCTATGGAACCTATGAGAATCCTACTAATGCAGGTGATGGCTACTCGATGGCTTACCATGCAGGAGCAGAACTTAGCAATATTGAATGCTTCCAGATTAATCCTTTGATGAAGGATTACAACGGACCCGCCTGTGCCTATGTTGCCAGCCCATTTGGAGCATATACTGCGAACGCTGAAGGAAATCGCTTTATTAGCTGTGACTACTGGAGCGGACAAATGATGTTGGAAGTTTGGAAAGAACTGAACTCTGGCAAAGGTCCAATCCAGCTAAAAATGACCCACTTGGACGAGAACACGATCGCTGAAATCGAATCGATTTTGTGGGCAAATGAGCGTCCTAGCCGTGGTAGATTCCATGAAGGTCGTGGAGAGAACTACCGCACCAAGGGCGTAGAAATGAATATTTCTGAAATTGGCTTATGCAGTGGTCACAGTGCTTCTGGAGTATGGGTCAATGAGAATGCCGAAACCTCAGTTAAAGGACTTTATGCCGCAGGTGACATGGCAAGCGTTCCCCATAACTACATGATTGGAGCCTTCGTGTTTGGTCGCATTGCAGGCGAAAATGCAGTGGAATATGTCAAAGGACTAGAACATCTCGATCCTGATCCTGAATTTGTGGCAACCGAGAAAGCCCGCATTTATGCGCCACTCGATCGCCCCAATGGTATTCCCCATACTCAAGTAGAGTACAAGTTGCGTCGCATTGTTAATGACTATCTCCAACCTCCCAAGTCCGCGAATCGCATGGATATTGGCTTGAAGAACTTCGTTAATTACCATGCTAGCCTTGACGAAATGGGCGCACAAGATCCCCATGAACTGATGCGTTGTATGGAAGTTCACTTTATCCGTGATTGCGCGGAAATGGCGGCTAGGGCTTCATTGTATCGCAAAGAAAGTCGTTGGGGACTCTATCACTATCGAGTTGACTACCCTGATAAAAACAATGAAGAATGGTTCTGCCATGTCCATCTCAAAAAGGATGAATCCGATCAGATGGTATTATTCAAGCGTCCCATCGAACCTTACATCGTCGATGTCAATATTGAGACTGAACTATACGAGGTTGCCGTTCGCTAATTGATGAGGTTATTCTTCTTAACGGTTTGTCCAGAAATTCCAAAAATTCCCAGAATTTCCTACAATTTTCCACAATATATAAAATTTGGAGTATCAAAAATTATTATGGCTTTAACCACTCAACGAGTTGACGTGCCAGTGGTCGTCGATGAGTCTAAATGCTTGGAAAAGTGTGTGGCTTGTATTGAAGTTTGCCCCCTTGATGTATTGGCAAAAAATCCTGAAACGGGTAAAGCCTACATGAAGTATGATGAATGCTGGTTTTGCCTTCCTTGCGAAAAGGAATGTCCAACTAATGCAATCACTGTAAAAATTCCATTCTTACTACGCTAAGGGAGTGTCATGGATAGTGAATTACAACAATGGCTAGAGATGTTGCGATCACCTAATGTCGATGATCGTCTAGTTGCCGTCAAAACCCTACAGCACATGGGCGATGAAGAAATTCTTGCTCCATTATTAGAAGCAGTCAAAGATGAAAGCCCCTTGGTCCAAAAGTTGGCTGTAACCACCCTATGGGAACTTGCAAATCCTGCTGCTGTCCCTGCTTTGCTGGAATGTCTTGCCTCACCAGAAGAAGATGTTCGCAATGAAGCAAGGTCTGCCTTGAGTGAACTGATTGTTCCTGATCATCTTTTGCTACTGCTTGATGCGCTACTGCGCAATGATGTAAATCTCCAGCTTAATATTCTTTTCCTATTGCGGAAGATTCATGATGCTCAATGTCTCCCCTATGTGATGCCATTTTTTGAATCTCCCAACCCAGAATTGCGTGAAGCGGCGATCACCACATTGAGGTATTTAAATCAAGTTGAGCGCTGTAAACCCGCCCTAGCTCTGATGTCCGATCCTAACGAAGCGGTACGTCGCACCACGGCTCTAACCCTTGGGCATTTAGCTGATGACGAAGTTATCCCGATGCTGGCTAAAGCCGTTACTGACGATCCAGATTGGGAAGTGCGTCGCAATGCCGCTAAGTCTCTAACTACTCACGCTAATCCCAATGTGATCGCGGCTTTAGAAAAGGCTGCCGAAGATCAGCATTGGCAAGTACGCAAGTTTAGCCTCCAAGCCTTGCAAACAATCGCCGCCGAGCGTACCTTGTCTTTATTTATCAAAGCATTGACTGATGAATATTCTGATGTCCGCCGAGAAGGAGTGAAAGCCCTAAAGATTTTAAACAATCCTGTAGCACTTACGCCTTTACAGCAAGCCCTTGATGATCCCGATCGCGATGTATGCATCTTTGCCCAACGAGCGATCCAAAGCATTCAAGATAGCAACCAAGAGACCTCTAATGTCTAGCCATACCTCTCCATTTCAAAGGGCTGAACACCAAGATATCTCAATGCCTCACGATGCAATAGTTGAGGCACGGCAGAACGAAGTAAAAGCCCTGCTCAAGACCGTTACAGAACCAATTCTAAATACAGATATTGTCAGTCTCGGGATGGTGAGAAATCTGCGGATTGTGGATGATTATGTATATCTGCGGCTCTATGTGGGCAAGCATCAACAAGCACTAAAAGCGGAAATAGTCTCTTTGTTGTCCTCCTTGGAATGGTGCAAAAAATCCTACGTGGAGATTTGCACGATCGCAGGAGTCCGCACCACTATTGCTGTCTCTAGCGGCAAAGGTGGAGTCGGCAAATCAACAACGGCGGTAAATTTAGCGGCAGCTCTGCGATCGCAGGGTAACAAAGTGGGCTTGCTTGATGCCGATGTCTATGGACCAAATGTGCCGCAGATGCTTGGGCTAGCGCAATCTGAAGTGAAGGTAATCGATACGCCTTTAGGTCAAAGGTTTATTCCGCTTGAAGCGCATGGAATTAAGGTGATGTCAGTAGGATTACTGGCTGCTCCCGATCATCCCCTCGCATGGCGGGGCCCAGTTCTGCATAAGATCATCACCCAATTCATTCAAGAAGTGGAATGGGGGGACTTAGATTATCTTCTCATTGATCTCCCTCCTGGTACGGGAGATGCTCAAATTACGATTGTCCAAGAAAGTCCTATCTGTGGCGTAATTTTAGTCACTACACCGCAACAGGTGGCAGTTGCCGATGTCCGCCGTAGTATTCACATGTTCCGCCGAGTTGGTATTCCCGTCCTTGGCATCATTGAGAATATGAGTTATTTACTCTGTGGACATTGTGGAACGCCAAATCCAATCTTTGGTAGTGGAGGTGGACAGCAGCTAGCTGATGAACTTCAAGCGCCTTTGCTAGGGCAGGTTCCCATTGACGCCAAAATCTGCGCGGGTGGAGACATCGGTACTCCACTCACGCTTAGCGAGCCAGACTCGTCAGTTGGTCAAGTGTTCAGTCAAATTGCGATTGCGCTTGATACCACTTTTGCGACTTCCAATCTGGAAAAACAACAAGAAAAAAGAGTTCTATTATCTTAATTATAGTAGGGTGCGTTAGCGCAGCGTAACGCACTCTGTAATCTTTAGGACTTACGCATCGGGTAGATGTAGCGCGTGCTTCGCACGCGCTACATCTACCTGAAACCTAGTAAATTCGTTAGTATTGCGTAAGTCCTAATCTTGTAATTTAACCCAAATGTAACAACACACTTTAAAAGCTAGAGAGTGAGTTATGCTTTGGCTAACGCACCCTACAAGAAATCTTGTTTGGCAGAAATCTGAATCTCCGTCAGACTGCTAGACGAAATGGATTTCCTATACAGAGACAATCATAGGGAGCCTCAACGATGAATATATCTTCACCAGCTCAAGTTTGGAGATGGGTTTCTCAACGAAGCTATGGCATTTATTTGATGATTGCTTTAGCGGGAACTGCTTATTTATTGCGAAGTCTGCCGATATTTCAACTTTTTAGTCCATTAATTATCGCCATTATTCTTGGCATGATCTTTCGCAATACGATTGGAATGCCAGCCAATTGCCAATCGGGAGTCACCTTTGCGATGAAGAGGATTTTGCGATTTGCGATCGCTTTGCTTGGCCTCCAACTGAGCATTACACAAGTACTAGCGATCGGGGTTAAAGGGATTATCTTGATTATATTGACTCTCTTTATTACCTTTGGCTTTACCTATTGGCTAGGACGACAATTAGGAGTAAGCAAGAGCTTGACCTACCTAATCGCATCCGGGACTTCCATTTGTGGAGCTTCGGCAGTAATTGCAACAAGTACCGCCACTCAAAGTTCCGATCGCGATACGACCTATGCTGTGGCGATCGTCACCATTTTTGGAACCTTATCAATGTTCCTTTATCCATTATTACCCAACTTACTCAGCTTAACCCCTGAAACCTTTGGTATTTGGTGTGGAGCCTCAATCCATGAAGTCGCTCAAGTCTTAGCAGCATCCTATCAAGTGAGTCCGATTAGTGGCGAATTAGCGAGTATTACTAAACTGTCTAGAGTACTATGGCTGGCTCCAATAATTCTCATGATCACTCACATATATTCTAAACGTAAGCAAGATAATGTTGACCGTCCAGCCGCCGCGATCGCCGTTCCTTGGTTTATCTTTTATTTCATATTTTTAATAGCTCTGAATAGTTCCAACGTTTTACCGACAGAATTTAAAAGTGCGATTGAGCAAATCAATAAGTTTCTACTCACAATTTCGATGGCAGCGATGGGAATGGAAACAAAAATCATGCATCTTCGGCAAACAGGGCTAAAACCCTTGTACTTAGGCGCATTGTCTTGGTTGTTTATCTCTATACTGAGCTTTGGATTAATTAAAGCTTTCTATTGATTTGCATGTCCTCGTTCTACTTTAATTTGTGTTCGAGAAATTTTCCAAAAGCACGGCCATTCAGGGAAGAAGCACAGAGGAGATTACGCAACCAGTTATCATGATAGCGAAAGCCATTGAGAGCATCGAAAGGGGATTGGAAATGAGGCTCGACAGATTGAACTTTACGAGTAT
>CALRWX020000106.1:0-11835 GCA_943371975.1 Pseudanabaena sp. UWO311
ATTACGAAGCAAATGGTCGCTGCGAGTAAGCAAGGGATCATGATTACTCCGAACCAACCTACATAGAGGCGGTTGTCGGTGCTGGTGATCCAATTGCAAAATTGATCCCACAGTGACGCGCTTTCGCGTCTTTGTACTGCTGTTGTCATGATTGCAAATAATCCTATTGGGAATGAATAAGTTATGAAAGTTTATATATAAGCTTGGGCTTATTTAATCAGATTAGTTTATGTGTTGAGTAATGTAAATACTTAATTATTAAATCTATCTATAGTTCAATGCGATCGCTGACAAGCCCCAAATATTTAGAAATGACCGAGCATCTTTACTTCGGTTTCCAGTAACACACCATAGCGATCGCTGATCACTGTTTTAATGTGTTCTATGAGAATGAAAATATCTTGAGCTTTAGCATTGCCAAGATTAACAATGAAATTAGCATGTAGCTCTGAGACTTGAGCATTACCAATTTGATATCCCTTCAGCCCTGCATCTTGAATTAATTTGGCAGCAAATTGAGGCAGAGGATTACGAAACACACTACCGCAATTTGGTAAGTGGTATGGCTGTGTAGTATGTCTTGTCTTGAGTTTCGCTTCCGTATCAAAGGCGATCGTCTCTGGCTGACCACCAGTTTGAAATTTTAAGGTTGCGCCTGTAACGAGTAGTTGTGATTTTTGTAAAACTGAAGTTCGATAGCTAAAATCTAAATCCTGTGGATAAATCAACTTAGTTTGTCCAGTTAATGTCACTGTCTGAACTTCGACGACACAATCAGCCGCACATCCTCCTTGCGCCCCAGCGTTCATTACCACTAATCCCCCCACAGTCCCTGGAATGCCAACTGCCCATGCAAAGCCGTTCCAGCCATGACTTGCCACTTGCATTGCGAGACGTGCGACAGGCTCACCGGCGGCGGCGGTAACTTGTCCAGTTTGATCATTAAACTCGATACCACGCAAATGTCTTGTGCAAATTACCAGTCCTTCTAAGCCGTCATCACTAATGAGAAGATTGCTACCTGCACCAATAATCGTGATTGGTAACTGACGATCGCTTGCCCATGCCAAGCTAGCCGCCAACTCATCAGCAGAACGAGGCGAAATGAAATATTCAGCCAATCCCCCCACCTTCATAGAGGTTAGTCCCGCAAGGGCAACGCGATCGCGGATTAATAGCTGGGCTGGTAAATCGGTGGACATAGAATGGTTCAGGTCAATTTATGAAAAAGCTTGCAATTTGCAAACCAAATTTCAGGCTTTTACGATCAAGGTTTAGACAATCAAGATTTAATGGTTGATGCTATTGCCTGTATGGTGGGGGCAATCACTTGGTTGAGATTCCCAGCCCCCAGAAATACTGCTAAATCTCCTGGTTGCAAGTTCTCCACTAAAAATGACTGCACATCCTTAAGGGTAGCTTGGTAATGCACTTGATTATGAACAGAAGCGATCGCGTCAGTAACTCTTTCGCCCGTAATCTTGCCATCACTAGTTTCGCTAGCGGCATAGATATCAGTAACGATCACCACATCCGCATCGGTAAATGCATGACTAAATTCTGATAAAAATCTAAGAGTGCGAGTATAGCGATGGGGCTGAAAAATGGCAACAACACGACCAATCGTATTTTGTTGTTTTGCTGAAGCAAGGGTGACAATAATTTCAGTAGGGTGATGAGCATAGTCATCAACAAAAGTAATCCCACTCTGCACGCCTTTAAGCTCAAAGCGCCGACTAGCGCCAACAAAATCTGGCAATGCATCGGCGATCGCCTGCCACTCAATACCCACATGACGTGCTACGGCGATCGCTGCCAGAGCATTACTGAGATTATGCTTACCAAGAAGTCCCAAGGCGATCGCCCCTAAGGTTTTCCCACGCTCCACCACTACAGCTTGGGTATCTGAGGGTGTGTATTGCACCTGTGTGACTGTATAGTCCGCCGTTGGATCACTTAGGCTATAGGAAATATCCAAGTGAATATGCTCCTTAAGTGTCGGGCAATCAAGGCTACCAATTACCACCTCACAGCGTTCTGCAAAAGCTTGAAAAATAGTGATTACCTGTTCAAGGCTATGGTAGTGATCAGGATGATCGAGTTCGATATTGGTGATTATGCCAATGTGAGACAAAAATTTGACTAACGTACCATCGGATTCATCAGCTTCAGCAACTAAATATTTACCATTACCGAGACGTGCATTACCTTGCCATGTAGCAACTTCGCCACCAATGACAATACTTGGATCTAGCCCCGCTTTGAGCAACAAAAAACCTACTAAACTACTAGTCGTAGTTTTTCCATGAGTGCCTGCAACCGAGATTCCTCTAAATTGCTCAATCAATGCTGCTAGTAAATCTGAACGATGCAAAATTGGTAGCTCATTAGCTAAAGCTACTTGAAATTCTGGATTTTTTTGATTGATAGCGGTAGAACAAACAACCTGAGGTGCTTTATCCAGATCGATATTATCTGCGTGATGTCCTTTAAAGACCTTTACACCAAGATCCTGTAGTTTTTGAGTGATGCGATTGCTACTAAGATCTGAGCCAGAAACCGTAAAGCCTTGCTTTGCTAAGATATAGGCGATCGCCGACATGCCGATGCCACCAATACCCACAAAATGAAACGGTCTACCGCTGAAATCAACTGGATTCAGCATTTATACTTTTTACCTACCAAATGACGAGCCTAATAATAACAGATCACGAGGTATAGCAAAGCTATACCCTAAGGTTTTAGACCATTAAAGCTTCTAAGCCTTCAAAGCTAAGAATGCATAAAACATCCCGACTAGGAATACGCTGAATCAAATTTTTGCGCTCCAACTTGCCAAGTACACGAGTTACCGTTTCTCTAGCTAAACCACTCAAACTACTTAGTTCACGATGGGGCAAGTTAGGTATTTCTACCCCACTAGTTCCTTTAGTGCCTTGACCTTCTGCCAAGAAAAGCAAAACATCAGCTACTCGTGAAGTGCTATCAGCTTCACGCAAACGTAAACGGCGATTAACTTGACGAAGACGCTTAGCCATTAGTCTGGCTAGATGAATGCCTGCAACTGGTTCGGTTTCAATCAGGTGGACAAAATCAGAAGCTGGAAGACTACCAATAGTTGTCGGAGTCAGGGTAATTACATCGGTTGAACGTGGCACTTGGTCGAGGGGAGCCATCTCGCCAAACATTTCGCCAAAGCCCAAAATATTTAGTGTGATTTCCTTGCCATCAAGATTATAGGTGCGGATTTTTACCCAGCCATCCAGAATAAAATACACTGAGTTACCCCAGTCATTTTCCAACAAAATTACTTGGTCGGATGGATGAGTGCGCGTGACCATATGGGAAGTAGCCCTTATCACGGCAGCATCAGGCAACCCCTTAAAGAATGGGGTGGACGTGATTTTTTGCCTAAGATTGTTCCCATCCCGCATAGTAGCTACTCTTAGCCCTTAAAAGCTTTTCTATGTTGCTATGTAATGTTGATCTGAAATGAGTTGAGACAGGCTTCAACTTCCCTCATCTATCAGTCTACGCTGACTGAACGAAGTCGAAGCCATAAATAATTTCGGATTGCTATATTTAATAATATCTGAAATTTGTAGCTAAGGTATTGTTGATTATCATAATGACTTAGTTATTTCATTAGTTTATGTATTCTTGATACTAAAGCTTGAATAATTCCTTTCGGACTTGCTTCATCTGGGGGAACAATTTGAGCTTTTTTGGCATCATTCAAGCTTTTGCTTAAGTAGGGTAACATTTGAGGCTTTTAAGTTGATTTGAATTTCGACACGCTGCTTTTCATCTCGCAAGAGTAAAACGGCATCACCATTTGGTTGAATGAGGCTGCCAAATTGCGGATCATCTACTTGAATTTTTTGGTAAATAATCTTAGGCAGTGTAATACGGAGTTGATAATTTTTACCTGAAGATGGCAATACATCTAAATGCTGATTGAAGAGATCAAGTTTGAGGTATCCAACAGAGATATTCCGCTCATCATGGGTATTAGGCTTGTACCAATAAAGAGTAATACCTCGTAGGGACGGATCTTGAATTGCAAAGGTTTCGTCAAGGGCTTGCTTGCTCCAGTCGATCGCTGCTCGATCTATATTTTCATCAATGGGGCGTTGTTGCCAGATGATTTCCTGTGTTGTGAGAGATGACCACCATTGATTAATGCGGGAAAGATTTGCTTCAGCATCAGGGTCAGTACTACCGAGTGTCCAAGTAATGGTTGATTCCATGGTTTTTTAGGTACGCTTATTGGTCATTTGCGTAGAGAATATAAACAATAGCAGATACGTTTGAGGAGATGTAAGAGCAATGTTTGGAATTGGTTGGCCAGAGGTAATTGTGATTTCACTTGTAGGTGTGGCAATTTTTGGGGCTAAGCGTATACCCGAAATTGGTCGCAGTGTTGGGCAAGCTTTACGCGGTTTTCAAGATGAGGTGAAGGGTCAAGGTGAAGCAGATTTATCAGATAATCAAGATAAATAAAAGTACTTTTCTAAATCAACATCTTTAATCCAAGCTAAAAAGGTAAGAATAGTCGGTGCTTTGCACCGACTATTCTTATCCAAGAACTTTATGGGATAAGACTTTTAGATAAAAACTTTGATTTTCAGTTTAGAATTCTTTAAGAATTTCAACATAGGCTGCGCCCTGTGCGATTAACTGAATTAAGCGATCGCAAGGTAAATTTTCTATAAACTCATCTAAGTCTTCGTCTAGATCAAGACTGCAATTTTGACCACTCAATGGCGCTCGACCTGAGTCTAAAATTGGCACAGAAAGGTTAACCTTGAGATACTGTGCTGGAATAATCGGTAATTTACTCGCCCATTCGATCGCTACTACACCTAGAGGAAAATCTTCACCGCGCCAATATTCTTCTAAATGTAAGCTAGGAACTTGAGACGGATCTAGGCGGTAGAGATCGATGTGATAAAGCGGCAACCGTCCTTCCATATATTCATCAATAAGAGTAAAGGTGGGACTGGCGATCGTGGTGTGAATACCGAGGGCAAGACCAAAAGACTGCATGAAAGTAGTTTTGCCACTGCCGAGGTTACCTTCTAGTAAAATGATTGTACCAGCGGGTACTATTTGAGCAAGTTTAGTAGCGATCTCTTTGGTTTTACCAAGATTATCTACATAACGCTCAATCTTTATAGTCTCAGTCATATATTCGGGTAGACTTTTGTACTAGGGAAAAAGTTTGTAGTTATTAATTTGGCTATTAAGAATTAAGTGGTCATTATTAATAACCAGATCTAAAATCTGTGATGCACAGGTCGCAGGTTTACGTAGTATCAGAAAATTCTCCAAAACCTTATTTTTTATTATTGTGCTAATTTCAGCAAAGCTTTTATGGATATGGATATTTCTCAGTCACTCGCTCATCTTGATCAAAATGGTAATGCTCAAATGGTCGATGTGACTCACAAGTTGCAAACTGTAAGACGAGCGATCGCTGTATGCGAAATATCCATGAGAACAAGAACCTTGGATGCAATCCAAGAAGGCAATTTACCTAAGGGGGATGTCTTAGGTACAGCAAAACTGGCTGGGATTATGGCAGCAAAGCAAACTGCTAATTTAATTCCCATGTGTCATCCGCTAAATCTAACTAGTGTTGATGTCAGAATTATTCTTGATGAAAATATTCCTGGTTATCAGATAGAGGCAGAAGTTAAGACCAAATCTGAGACTGGCGTGGAAATGGAAGCTTTAACTGCTGCAACGATCGCTGCCTTAACCATTTACGATATGGCAAAGTCCTTAGAACAAACAATGGTGATATCCAATGCAAGGTTATTGCATAAGAGTGGGGGCAAATCTGGAGATTTTAATGCGCCTAGAGGTGCTTTTTGTGATCTATAAGAACCTCTTTAGAAGGACTTCTCAGGCATTAATATACTTAATTTTTTAGGCCTGCCTGAACTGACCAAAAGCAATCCGTAAAAATGGAGGAGCTAAGAAGGTAGTCATAATTACCATGATGATGATCGCGACTTCAAGAGGTTTGGTGATTGCACCGCTTGCCGTGCCGATACCCGCAAAAACTAGACCAACCTCCCCACGTGGGATCATTCCAATACCGATCGCTAAGCGATTGATATCAGGTATTCCCCAAAAAGCCCATCCTGTGATTACCTTGCCTGCGATCGCTACTAAAAGTAAAAATCCAGCAATTAATAAACCACTACGATTGTCAGGAATCATCGGATTAAGAACACTGAGATCGGCTCTAGCCCCAACAGTAACAAAGAAAATCGGTACAAGTAAATCGGCAACAGGCTTAATCAGTCCATATAATTCATTGCGCGCGTCAGTTTCATCAAGTACCAAGCCTGCGACAAAGGCTCCTAAAATCGCTTCCAAGTGGATGGCATTAGCGATAAAAGCCATCGAATAGGCAAAGATAAAAGCGGGGATCACAATATTGCCACGAGTTTTGAGCCGATCAACTACGGAATTGAAGGTTTTATTGAAAATGCCCGCTAATAGAATTGAGCCAAATAGAAAAGCGATCGCGCTAATTAACAGAATAAAAACTTTTGTGATATCGACTTCACCTGTTTTGGCTAAGCTAGCTACCACAGCTAACACAATAATTCCCAGTACATCGTCAAAGACGGCTGCCCCAACAATGATTTGTCCTTCCTTGGATTTGAGTTGACCTATTTCTGCTAAGACTTTGGAGGTAATGCCGATGCTAGTCGCCGTGAGGGCGGCTCCAGCGAAAATTGCAGGAATGGCGGCAACATGGAAGAAATACATTAGTCCGATTGTACCTGCGGCAAAGGGTGTGACTACGCCCACACAGGCTACCGCAATTGCTTGGATGCCAACTTCCTTAAGTTGTAGGAGATCTGACTCTAAGCCAATTTCAAAAAGAAGGATAATCACCCCTAGCTCGGCTAACACCGAAATCACTTCACTTTGAGAATCAAATATATGGTTAACAGCTTCTGGAGTAAGTTGGTTCAATACTTGTAGAGCAGACATAACCAGCGAGTCCGATGCTGTAAAGCCGCCTTCAGGAAAAATGACTAGGCGGGCAGCAGATACACCAACAAGCACACCTGCAATGAGTTCACCCAATACGGGAGGAAGATCTAATCGTTTAGCAACTTCACTACCAACTTTGCTCGCCACGTAGATAATTACAAGGGTTAGTAATACGCCCGATAAAACGATGGGTTTATATTCTGCCTTGATGGTGGCTAGTAACAATGAAGGGATATGCCAGCCCAGTTGATAGGCGATCGTATTAGACAAAAACATAAGCCTTGTATTTTATACATTCACTGATGAGTATTATCTATCATTATCTATCAAAGTTATAAGCCAAGTCAAAATTGTTGTGCTGACTACTACGCAGACGGCACAACAATTTTGGCTTTAAGTTTACTTATGCTTAACTACTCTTATTTCGTTTGTATCTTTAACTTAGCTATTCGATTTATGTCTAACAAACTTGGATTTTGGTTGGTTTGGATTCTATTCTCAGTTTATGCGTTTATATTTGCTCCGCCCGATCGCCCTGAAACTATGACGCTCATTCAAAAACTGATTGCGGGTGATTGGCAAATCACCAATGCTTATATTGTGTCGCTATTTAATTTAATGGGAGTTTTTCCATTGATTTATGCTTGTATTTTGGCAAGTGATGGACGGGGACAAAAAGTTCCTGCTTGGCTATTTGCAACGCTTTCATTTTTTGTTGGAGCCTTTGCTTTATTACCTTACTTTGCTTTGCGGGAGCCAAATCCCACTTTTACAGGCAAAAAGAATCTGATCATTAAATTGCTCGATTCCCAATGGACAGGAGTTGGAATTGCGGCGATCGCCACTTACTTTTTGATATATGGATTCACTTCAGGTAATTGGGAGGACTTTGTACAGCAATGGCAAACTAGCCGATTTATCCATGTGATGAGTTTAGACTTTTGTATGTTGTCGCTGTTGTTTCCTTGGCTGCTAAGTGATGATATGGAAAGAAGAGGGATGAGTAGTGATCGCTTCTTTACAGTTATTGCCATTGTGCCTTTAGTAGGAGCGTTGCTCTATTTATGCTTACGATCGCCTTTAATCGAAAATGAAAAAAGGACAGCATAACGATCCTCTCTTGTAACCATAAGTCCCCACTTTAATTCCCCCTTTCAAAAAAATCTGATTCCCTCTCCCTGCTAAGGGGATGGCTAGGGAGGGGTTAAATAATTAATTATTTGGATAAATCTGGAAAAGATTCAGCAATCGCACCGTAAATAATTTGACCATTCTGTATATTTACTCCTTTTGCCAAAGCGCGATCGCGTTCAATGGCTACTAGACCAAAATCCGCTAGGGCGCAAGTATAAGGGAGTGTGGAATTGACTAGGGCTTGCGTCGCTGTCCAAGGCACTGCCCCCGGCATATTGGGTACACCATAATGCAAGACTCCTTCTTCTTCATAAACGGGAGCCGTGTGGGAAGTTGTCCGCACCGTTTCAATACAGCCACCTTGATCCACGGCAACATCAACAATCACAGAATGCGATCGCATCTTTTGGACAAGTTCTCGTTTTACTAAAGTCGGTGCGCGTTTCCCCGCGATTAACACTGCACCGATCACTAAATCTGCCGACATCACCGCTTCAGCAATATTGCTAGCCGAGCTATAGAGCAATTGCACCCGTGAACCAAAGAGAGATTCTAACTCACCGAGTCGATTGAGATTAACATCTAAAATTGTTACCCTTGCACCCAAGCCAATCGCCATTCTTGCCGCCTCAGTGCCAACTACGCCACCACCAAGCACCACCACATGCCCCGCTTTTACCCCCGGAATCCCGCCTAATAAAACACCACTGCCACCCTGTTGTTTGGTCAAATAATGCGCTCCAAATTGGACGGACAATCTGCCTGCGATAATACTCATTGGCACTAGTAAAGGCAACTGACCATGATCTAACTGCACGGTTTCATAGGCGATGCAAGTTGCACCTGACTTGATCAATGCTTCTGTTAGTTGGCGATCAGCAGCAAGATGCAAATAAGTAAAAAGAATTAATTTAGAATGAAGCAATGGATATTCGCTAGGTAGAGGTTCTTTGACCTTAACCACCATTTCTTGGGCGTACACATCTTGGGGCATTGCTACAATTTTTGCACCTGCTTGGATATATTCCACATCACTAAAGCCAGAGCCGATTCCTGCATTTGTCTCGATAAAAACTTGGTGCGATCGCGCTGTTAAAGTCGCCACACCAGCAGGCGTAAGTCCAACCCGAAACTCGCGATCCTTGATTTCACTTGGTACGCCGATCTTCACTACTATCTCTCCATTTTTAAGCCAGACCGCGATCCCAATAGGGCTTCCACTAATAAATTTACACTAACTGGTTTGCTGATGTAGTCATCCATACCAGCATCTAAACAAATCTTGCGATCGCTGTCCATCGCATTGGCTGTCATCGCAATAATATAGGGGCGTGGATGTAAATCTGTAGATTGGATAATTTGCTTAGTCGCCTCAATTCCGTCTATTTCAGGCATTTGTACATCCATAAGAATGACATCATATTTCTGTTTTTGTAACAACTCTAAAACCTCAACTCCATTAATAGCGATATCAGCCTTATAGCCTAATTTATTTAAGATTTTAATAGCAACCTTTTGATTAACAATATTATCTTCGGCAATCAGAATTTTCAAAGGTAAATCATTCGCTAAATTTAGGTCAAAAACGGATTTTTCGCCAACTATACATACACATTGTCTTGAAAGTATATCCAACTCAGAGACTTGTATACTAACAGTAAACCGAAATACACTACCTACGTCTTTTTGACTACTAACAGTAATTTTACCAGACATCATTTCAGCAATTTTTTGACTAATAGCCAATCCTAAACCAGTACCTTGACTATTGATTTTTTTATCTCCTACCTGCTCAAATGGCAAAAAAATAGATTCTAGTTTATTTTGATTAATACCTACCCCAGAATCTTCTATCTCAAACTGAATCAATGAAAAATAGTTAGATAGTGTTGTGTCAAACTTTGTGGGTTCTAGCAGCTTAACTTTAAATATCACATGTCCTTTATTGGTAAATTTAATAGCATTACTAAGCAAATTTAAAAGGACTTGCCTTAGTCTTTTAGCATCCGTATAAATGATTTGAGGTAAATCAGGAGAAAAATCACAAATGAAATCAATACTATTTTGATTGTCTTGAACTTGGATAATATCTACTAAATCTTTAAGAAATACCGATAAAGATACATCTTGAAAATGCAGCTCCATTTTGCCTGCTTCTATTTTAGATATATCTAGTATGTCATCAATTAAATTTAGCAAATGTTTGCCAGATTTATAAATAGTTTGAATATCTAATTTCTCTTGATAATCTATATTTTTAGATTCTTGTAAAAGCTGTGCAAAGCCTAAAATTGCATTAAGTGGAGTTCTCAATTCATGGCTCATGTTAGACAGAAATTCTGTCTTAGTCCGATTAGCATTTTCCGCAATTTGTTTTGCTTCAGTTAATGCAATATTTTGTTTTTCTAATATTAAAGCAGTGTCATTTAGATTTAACTTACTCTCTTCAAGTTGACTTGACTTATTAAGTAATTTTAATTTCGATTTTTGTAAGTTAGCGATCGCCTGGTTTTTTTCAGCAAGTATCGCAACTAAGCTGAGGGTAGTCACAACAATGACAACAATAAAAGACTGTAATAAAAGTAATGAATAACTACCTTTAGATGTAAATACTCCTAGTCCATTTACTGTTCCTAGAACTGCTAAAATTGACACAACTACAATTAAGCTAGTTGATACAATCTGCCCAAATCTTATTACTGCCCATACAAGACAAGGAATAAGTATACACTCCAATTTATATTCATATTCTTGATAAAAAGAAAGGAAACTAATAACTATAACAATAATGATTAAACTACTTAATTCTATTATTCTTGCTAAATTAATTGATATTACTTCTTTTTGAAAATTATCAGTTAGATTTTTATTGACTTTAATTCCTTTAATAGTTCGTAAATAGATATCATAAAAGCTCAAAATAACTGGTGTGAATATACATATGCCTGCAACATTAGAAATCGTCCAAGTTAGCCAATTTGTTCCAAAACTTGCCCAAACAACCTTTCTATATAGAACTAGACAAACAACACCGATAGTAGCGTTGATCATTGGTGTAAATACACAGTTAAAAAGAAAAAATTTATAAACATCATTCAGTCGCCTGAATGGATTTTTCTCTTTAATACTTCGTCTTAACAGGTAATTACCAATGCCACTACCGAAGCTTGTACCGATCGCAATTCCTAATACCAGCAAAATTGAGGTGATCGCACTGTACCAACTATTACCATCAAAAAATGCCCAGATATTCGCAAGAAAAGAACCGATTAAAACACCTGGTAAAATCTGTGATCCAAAGATAAACACCGCCGCCACTGCAAATCCGTCAGGCGGCCATACAGGTGTGACCGATTGAGGTGTGGTTGCTAAATGGCGTGAAATTTCTGCCGTGCCATAGTAAATCAACGCAAGTATTACAATTGCTACAACATTTGGGACTATCTTCAGGCGTTGTTGCGAAAGAACAAACATTTTCCCCATTCCTATGTAGTCAATATTATCTCTATAGCAAATTCTAGACTAGTGAGGTACAGTATAAAAGAGAAGAGAGAAAGTTTTTCAGATATAAATCAGCATGAGAGCATATTCAATAGACTTGCGAGAAAAAATAATCAAGCTTTCTGAAGAAGGCAAAATATCACAGCGAAAATTAGCCAAGCAATTTGACGTAGCGCTGAG
>CALRWX020000107.1:0-11677 GCA_943371975.1 Pseudanabaena sp. UWO311
CCCCCCCCCACCGCTATTTCTTGACTGGGAAAGGAGTACCAAATAAATTAATATTTAGAAATGGTAGCAAATATAGATAAATCACCTATTACAAGTTCTGACGAACACTGGATGCAGCGCTGTATTGATTTGGCAAAAAAAGCTAAAGGTCAAACGGCTCCTAATCCAATGGTAGGTAGTGTGATTGTCAAAAATGGTGAAGTCTTAGGCGAGGGATTTCATCCTAAAGCAGGAGAACCCCATGCTGAAGTATTTGCCATTCGAGCAGCACAGACAAAAGGGATAGACTTAAGTGATGCGACGCTCTATGTCAATCTGGAGCCTTGCAATCACTATGGGCGTACGCCACCCTGCTCGGAGGCAATCGTAGAAGCGGGGATCGGCAACGTTGTTATTGGCTCAATTGATAATGATCCAAGAGTATCAGGTAGTGGATGCGATCGCCTCCGTTCAGCAGGAATTACAGTAAGAACAGGAATTTTAGAACAGCAATGTTTAGAACTGAATGAGGCTTTCTTCCATCGGGTAAAAACTAATTTGCCCTTTGGTATTTTTAAATATGCGATGACCCTTGACGGCAAAATTGCGACTACTTCAGGACATAGCTATTGGATTACAGGTCAAGAATCACGAAATATTGTTCATGATTTACGCTTAAGCTGCGATGCGATCATTACAGGTGGAAATACCGTTAGGCTTGATAATCCCCACTTAACAACCCATGGCTTGAGCAAGCATTGTCCTTTGCGGGTGGTACTAACTAAGAGTTTTAATCTTCCTGAAGAAGCGAATTTGTGGAATGTGACAGATACTGAAAAAACCCTTGTGATTACCTTGCCTCATCAAAATTTACGGCTAAAACAAAAGTTAAGCGACCGCCATGTCGAAATTCTTGAACTGGAAGATATTTCACCGCAGATTGTTATGCAAGAATTGGCTAAGCGTGGTTGTAATACAGTTCTGTGGGAATGTGGCGGCAAATTAGGCGCAACCGCAATTAAAGCGGGGATGGTACAAAAAATTTATGCTTTTATTGCCCCTAAACTAATTGGAGGTTTTACGGCTCCTAGTCCAATTGATGATCTTGAGTTGAAATTGATGACCGACGCCATCAATTTATTACGACTACAATTCCAACAAATCGGGACAGATTTGTTAATTACTGGTTATCTAGATTTATAACTGATATTACGTGGAACCAATAGCGCACTCACCCCATAGCCACCCCTCCCATTAAGGGTGAGGGTCTTGTAAGCTTCCACGTAACGCAAGGAGCAGAAGCAATTTACTTGGGAATTAATGTTGTGGACTATTCAGGCTATCCTGATTGCCCACCCGACTATTTAGAATCATTTCAAAAGTTAGCAGCGCTTTCTTCTAAGATGGGAGTGGAAGGTCACGCTCCTCAATTAATTGCTCCCTTGGTAATGGATTCTAAAACTAATATTGTGCGTCGAGCAAGACGTTTAGGGATGCCAATTGAGCTTACATTGTCATGCCATCAAGGTGGTGAAGTCCCCAGTGGTGTCTGTGATTCTTGTCGGATTCGTGATAAGGCTATTCTTGAAGCGGATAGAATTTAAGAACTAATTTAAGAATTTTCTAGATCCCCCCAGCCCTCTTTTTTAAGCTGCGGTGTACACACAAGTCTCTCTGTCTAAGTTTTGGAGTGTAGATCCCCCCAGCCCCCCTTGTAAAGGGGGGAGAATTAATTAAATTTTCTTCTTCCCCCTTTACAAGGAGGATTGAGGGGGATCTCTTAGATATTTCTTAAACTCATTGGCTGACCCCACAAAATCTTTTCATGGGTATAAACAACCATCCCCGGTTTTGCTCCCTTGGGTTTAAAGACATATTTGGGATTTGTGCAGACGATAGGAACCTGATCGCTTTGGCGGGCGCGACTGTAATAGGCGGCATAATTTGCCGCAACTTGCAGATCTTGTTCATCAGCGATTGCTCCTGCAGGTAAACGTAGCAACACATGACTACCAGAGATTTCTTGAGCATGGAGCCAGAGATCGTATTCTCCTGCAATGCGAAAAGAAATCAAATCATTTTGATAATTATTTCGACCTACCCATACCTCAAATCCATTAGGAGTATTGAATCGATGACAATCGGGAATTTCTTCTTGCTTAGTTCGATTACTCTTATTTTTACCGCCCTTGTTATTCTTTGTGCGTGGTGCATATTCGGCAGTAACTTTGAGATAACCTTGTTGAGCTAGTTCAGCACGAATTTCCTGCAAAGCGGAAAGTTCATTTTGTTCTAATAGACTAACGGCGGTAGTGACCTGTTCGAGATAGGCGATTTCCTGTTGAACAGATTCTAGGAGAGGGGTGATCGCAATGGCAGCTCGCTTTTGTTTTTGATGTTTTTTGTAAAAAGATTGAGCATTTTGCTGAGCGTTTTGAGTAGGATTTAGAGGAATAATCACTGATGCATCTGAATGGAAATCAATAAGTTTTATCTCTTTCATCCCGATTTTCCAAAGATGCAAATGCGCCATGAGTAAATCTGCTTTATCTTTAAAATCATCGGCTTGAGTTGAGAATTTCAGCCGTTCCAGAAATTCTGTTTCTTTAATACTTAATTTTCCTAATTGATTTTGAATTGCCTGACTAATCTGTTGATGTAATTGCTGAAAAGCAACTTGTCCTGTTTGTTGAGAATAGTAGCGATCGCAAAAATTATTTACTGATAAAAGATTTCCCTCATCCCCCAGTCCCTTCTCCCAAGGGGGGAGAAGGGGAGCAAGAAAAAGATCTTTCTTGTCTCCCTCTCCTGCGGGAGATAGGCTAGGCGTGAGGGCATACCCTTTCCCTTCTAATTGTGGATAAAATTGCTTGTTCTCAATACAAGTCAGCCAAATTTGCCAAGCGCGATAGAGATATTTCCATTCCGAAATAGTTAAATCTGTAACATTGGTTTCGCCTTGAATATCAGCGATCGCCAATAAAGAGCGCACTAGGGACGAACTAACACCGCGATAATTGCTGAGTAAGTTACGTTTAATTTCCTTGGGAATCAAAATCAGGCGATCGCGCCATGAGTCAAAGGATTCATTGATGCTGGGAATTGCTTCGAGTAAGGCGGGTGGTAATTCATAGCGATCGCCTGTTTGGATTGGGCGCACTCGCGATTGCTTGCTACTGACTTGGTGGGCGGCGGTAACAATTTCGCGATCAGCATTTACTAAAATTGCATTGCTATATTTACCCATTACTTCTAGATAGAGATGCCATTGCACCGCATCATCGGGACGTTTAGCAAATTGCAAATCAATTACACGTTCCCAAGGACTAGTTAACTGCACCGACACAAGTGCAAACCCTGCGACTTGATGCAAAATTTGTTGGCTAAAGGTGAAAGTATCAGGCTGTTTAGGTGGTGGCGCACTGAGATGTAATCTTGCTGCCTGCGGATGCCATGACAGTAAAAGCCATTGCTTCTTTTCTAAAGTTCGTAATTGTAAATGGATCCTGTGGCGGTCGCCTTGATGGACCTGCTCTAACCTCGCAGGCACACAAGCAGTATTTAGCTCATGGGTCAAAGCCACAAGTGTCGTTAGATCAGCAGGTTGCATGGTTCTCAAATCTCATCTCATAAAATAGAGTGGGCGCATTGCACCCACTCTAGGTTGATCGTAAAGGAGGTATCATTCCCCCATTTGGATAACTATTTGCTAATTATTTGTCAGGATCGTTACGGGGGCGGATTTGCTCGGCTTCAGGGCAATCATCAGAGACAGGAATATCGTTGGATGACATTCCTGTTTTGGTGAACGAAGATAGTCTTAGTGTCACAGCACCAATACTCTCTAATCTGACCATTTCTTCCCAAGAGCAAACCTCATCCTCATCCTCAGTCTCGTAACGAATTGTTACCACATCTCCTTCAATATCCAGTATCTTGGCTCTTTCTAGCCAACGTCCCTGATCCCTCAGGTAAATCCAAACATCGCTCTTGGCTTCACAGAGTTGATATATTTTGCGATGTAGCATTCGCTTATGTCCTCAGGGTTACATAATTTTTAAGGTTAGGGCATACCTCAAAAGGTAAAAAAAACTAACCTTTACTATTGTAAACGACTAGACAAGCATTTGAGACATGTCTATCAAATCCATGTCTATAAAATCAATATTTTTGCAGTGTAGTTCTTTGAACTGAAGGACAACGCGACGATTAAAGGCTTTGTCAGGTGCTGTACTGTTTTTTCGTAATGGTTGTAGCCAAGACAAAGCCTCAAAAGTGATTGTGTAATTACTATCTAAACCGCGATCGCGTAATAATTCCACCACTTCATTTGCCCTTCCTTGGGAAAGTTCGAGATTATAACCATAGTCGCCAGTTGTGTCAGTGTGACCTTTGACTTAAATAAGACCGCGCCGCTCTTGTGTTTTAGTCCAAAAATTATCGATTTTGCTTTCCTCCGATGCTACTAGTTGTACTTCTTCAGAAGGAAAAAAATTGTCACTTCTGAGTCTGTGTTCGTGATTGACAAAATTGAAGTATTATTTTTACCGATATTGCCGATGTTATTTGTAGGTTTGCTAGTAGAACTTTTTATGATATTGTTACCAGTCTTTTCAATAATATCTCCAATTGTTTTCATGAAATTTCTTTCTGAATCATTTGTCAAACTATTTGCTGATTTATTGTCTCTATTTATCTGAAGATCATTATTAGATGTTTTTGCTGGGGTTACAGATTTTGTGCTTTTGGAAATATTTAATATTTTAGCTAAACTTTCATCATTTTTTCTAGAGCTATTACTAGAGTTATTATTAGTAAATTTGTTGGATTTGTTTAAGTCTGATTGAATAGGATTATTAAGTGATTGAGAAACTAATTTGTTTGGTTTTGGCTTTAGATTTAAATCTACCTTTTTAGTGTTTTCAAGGTTAGCTATATTTTGTGATTTATTATCATCCGATCGCTTGATTAAGATGGCAAAGGCTATCATAGTCCCTAGAAAAGCTGCAACAATTAATAGAGCTGATAACCCTCTCCACCAAGGGCTTGAGGGTGACTTAATCTCTGTCGCTTGCTTAGATCGATGATCAGATTGTTCTGCAAAAGATGCTCTTAAAACTTCATTACGGTTCTTCTGTGCCTTAATTTCAAAGTCTAAGTGTTTTTTCTTGGGTAAAGGCGCGATCGCTACATCATTGATTACTATTGATTGTCGAATACGCTGATTACCTACTTCTAGCTCAAACCATTGCGAATCACCGCGCATCATAAAATCAACTTTAGCGGGAAAACCATTGGCATAGGATTTAACGCAATTACCTGCATCATCGTAAATGGAACCACTTTCTGCAATTATCTGATTATCATTAACCACTTCTGCAAAAATTTGTGTGAGATTATGCATTTCACTAGCAATTTTGTAATCCCATAGATCAATATCTAAACCCGTATCAAAATCATCTAATTTCTGTAATTGATAGCGATCAATATCATTACCAATACCAATCAAAATTAGTTTTAAATAATTTCTCTTGCCGACCGCAATTTCTAAAGCTAATTCTTTGGTATAAATCTTGACTGGTTCTAAATCATCAATTCTGCCATCGGTCACAAAGATATATATTCCTCGCTGTGCTTGACGATATTGATTCACAAAATAGGAGATCGCAGGTAATAGCTTGGTCGTCTTGCCTAATTTAAAGCTGACAGGACCTGTAATCGCTAAATCATGACAACCTAACGCATCAAATTCACCTAAAGCCTGAATTTCATCGCCTTTGCCACAGCCCCAATAAATTAATGAAGTCTTGCCAGTCCCATCCAGACTTCCTGCTAAATAAGCAGTGAAATCCTGCACCAGGGGCTGCAAAATATTTTCTGTATAGTTAATCTCATAGCCATGCTTTTGAATTTCAGCAAACGCTTGACGCTCAATCTTCCGCGTTGGTTCACCATCTTCTATATAAGAATGTAACCTACCTTGCTTGATATAGTCGGTCAATAATTCTGGATCAACCTTTGCCTCAACCTTGCGTCCATAGGCTCGCTTCATCGAAGCACTGGCATCTAAGGCTAAACCTGTACGCCAACCTTCAGCAAAATGTCCCTGTGGTTTTATGGCGATCGTGAAGACTACCCGACAGTCTTTTATAACGGAATCTGATGCTAACTGTTGCCTAAAAACATTTATCTCACCAAATTCTGGGGCTACTAAATGCGCTGGCATTTGACAGCCGTTAATATCATTAGTAAGATTTCTAAACATTTTCCGGAGCAAAGCTAGGTAAATAAACGACTCTGATGCATTTCTGTAAAATTCACATTCCTTAACATTTCGCGAAAGTCTGTTTTTGGTGGTCTCCCAAATTTTGACGGTTTAGGCATCATTACGGCAATTATTTCCCGCTCTTTGTTTAATAAATCGATATTATAGGGTTGGCGCATCTTTTCAGGTTGATACTAGACTTTATACCTGTTTTGCTGCGTCCTTGCCTTCTTAAATGCTTTCTTAGAGATCTATTAAGATGGTTGACCTTTCAACGTTGTTACCTTTATGTTTGAGACTTCATATCTTCATATCTTATCGCCGATCTCCAACTGCTCTAGATTTGCAAATATGTAGTATCATCCGTCCACATAATTTAATTTTAAAAGTCGTTCTATACGCTATTTAGAGATTTGTAAAGATAAATTACGATACAGTGCTAAAGTTGAATTCAAATTAGTCTAAAAGCCTTAGGAACCCTGTGTAAAATTCCTGAGATAGATCGTAAAAGATCATCACAAACCAAAAATCAAAAAGTGTATTGAGTCCCATCCTTGCTCATGGCTGGGCAATCGCTGAAGCAAATATTCAGTCGTGAGGAGTATTTCCTACCTGTGGCAACAAATCCCATCAATCTAGGACAAAAAACTGGTTTGAATAAATCCAAACCAAATAAAAATTTTCTGAAACAAAAATGGACACTATTTATAGTGCTATTTGTCGCGCTGTTATCTGGGGGGCTAGGCGCAGGCTTAGCATTCGTATTAAGTAGTCGTCCTTTTCAGCAACGTCAACTATCGGCGGACGAAGCCGCGGTATTTAGTCGTAACTCTGGTAGCATGACTTCGGCAATCGCTGGTGTGCCGACACTAACCCGCCCTGTGAATATCTTGGTCTTGGGGACGATCATGCTCACCTCAGATTTGCCTGATGCACAATCTAAGCCCCAACCTAAGTACTTAGCTGAAGTTGATAACAATCTCAATGGGATGAGTGACGCGATGTTACTCATCCGCTTTGACCCTGCTACCCAAAAAGTTGCTGTCCTGTCAATTCCTCGCGATAGTCGTGTCAATATCCAAGGCGTGGGTACTACCAAGATTAACTTCGCCAACTATGCAGGTGGTGCATCTCTATCAGCCCAAACCGTGAGCCAAGTCTTAGGTGACATCCCCATTGATCGCTACATTCGCTTCAATGTGAGCGGATTTGGTAAGTTAGTCGATGCCCTCGGCGGTGTTGATATCTATGTGCCGAAAAAGCTGAAATATCAAGATGATAGCCAGCACTTATATATCAATCTCAATGCGGGTCAACAGAAGCTAAATGGTAATAAGGCGGTGCAATATATGCGCTACCGCCATGATGATTTGGGTGATATCGGTCGAGTGCAACGTCAACAAGCATTTTTCCGCGCTTTTATCGATCAGAAGCTCAAACCTGAGTCTATTACGAAGTTTCCTGAAATCCTAGCCATTATTAAGGACAATATCGATACTAATCTCTCTGTTGAGGAAGTCCTTGCTCTTGCAGGCTACACATCTAAAGTTGATCGCAAAAGTATCCAGATGCATATGGCTCCAGGGCGGTTTAGCAATCCTGGGGAGTTTGATAATTTGAGCTATTGGATCTTGGACAATCGACTGCTTGCCAAAATCATGTATCAAAGCTTTGGCGTGATGAAATCGGCCGATGCGAGTAGCTCTGATAACACTGCACAATCCTTGAGAGTTGCTATTCAAGATAGTATGTCCCAACCTGAAGGTACAAAAAAAGCCACCACTGTACTTTCTAAGGCGGGATATGCTCAGGTATTTGCCGCAAGCGATCGCTGGACTAAACCTCTCACCAAGACGCAAATCATTGCTCAAAACGGCGATCGCGCCACTGCTGAAAAACTACGGGAGGCTCTCGGAATTGGCGAAGTCTTAGTTGAGTCTACAGGCGATATTGAGTCAGATATCACGGTGCGTGTTGGTAAAGACTGGCTTCAAGCGAATAATATTCCCCTTAAGCCACCTAGTCCTAAACCTATAGCCAAACCATTTACAAAATCAGAAAATTGATTGTAATAAAGCACTAAATTTTTATTGGAGCGTCTTCGCCGCGCCAATAAAAATTTGGTGCTTGTCCCTAATTTGTGATTTGCCGGATCAGCTTCGTAAATATAAAATCAGGCAATAGCTTACTAGATAACAATAACTGCTTAGCCAATTGATCGGCGGGATAGCGCAATTTCCATGAGTTATCACTACATGCTTCTTTATTGATTAATTGCTCAGGCGATCGCGTAGTTGCCGCCATATGCCAGCCCTTTTTCTGATAGGCTCAGCCAAAGTTAGCTGAGCGTAGTCGAAGCTATATAACTTGGCGGGACATTTTTTATCCGCAAGCCTTATACACTTGCAAACAATTCCGCAATAGGGCGATCGGGAGTATCAGGTTTAACGACAATTTCGACTAGCTTATTTTTTGCTGTGCTTTCAAATAAAGCATCTACGGTCACTTGCGCCACCTTAGTACGCGGAATGCTCCCCTCAAACTGAGTATCAGCACCTGACAAAAGTAAACCACCTTCTTTTTCTCTATTAAGCAATCCTCCAGGGCGAACGATGGTATAGGTTAAGCCGCTATCTTGCAAATATCGTTCTGCTTGCTTTTTCCAAAACAGCACAAGCCAAAATAGATTGAGAGGATGAAAAAACTTGGATACACAAAGGGATGATACGATCACAAAATGTTGAATATTTTTAGCCTTAGCTGCATTTACTAAATTTTTTGTGCCGATGTAATCAACTAGGTATGGTTCAAGCGCATTGAGGCTAGGCTTTGCACCCGTAGCCGATACCAGCACATCACAATCAGCGATCGCCTCTTGTAAAGTATCCGCAAAAAGTACATTGCCTTGGACTAACTCTACTTCAGGCGGCAAAATTTGCTTAGCAAGTTCTAAGTTACGGACTAAAGCTCTTACAGAAATATTACGTTTAATTAATTCAGTGACAATATGTCGCCCTGTTTGCCCTGTGGCTCCTGCTACAAATGCTTTCATAGGTTATTAAGTCCTTGCTGAGCTACTCAAACGATGTTCATTCATTGCTCCATTCTAAGCTAAATCTCTCAACAAAGATTACGACTTGATCCCCACTAACATTTTTGAAGAAAGTTCTAATCTAAAATACGTTGCCCTCAATACTGCATCACTACATCAAACGTCGCGTAGCCTCGTTTGATGTAGATGATATGTAACTTTTATATGCAATGGTTTAAATTTAATTGGCTGAGTATCAAATCTAAACTGATAGTCATGTTATTGACCGTTAGCAGTAGCTCGATTGTGGTGACTGCATATTTAGGCTACCAAAGCGGTAAGTCCAATTTGACCGATCGCGCATTTAATCAGCTAACTAGTGTACGGGCTTCTAAGGCTTATCAAATTGAGTCCTATTTCAAGACTATTCGCAATCATATTCAAACTCTAAGTAACGATCCGTCAGTTGGTCTGGCGATCGCCGATTTTACTAATGCCTATCGACAGCTTGAAACTACGACCTTACCAGCCGATAATTCGCAGAAAATTACAGCCTATTATCAAAATGAATTTCTTCCCAAGTTAGCTAAAACTGAGCAGGGTTCGCCAGTTCTTAATTCTTTCTTGCCAGAATCAACGGCTAGCAATTATCTGCAATATCATTACATTGCTGCTAATCCCAATCCCATTGGTAAAAAACATATCTTAGATAAAGCTAACGATGGAAGCGAATATAGTCGGATTCATGAGCGTTATCACCCCATCTTTCGGAACATTATTGAAAAGTTTGGCTACTACGATATGTTCCTCATTGATCCACAAGGAACTGTGGTTTATACAGTATATAAAGAGACAGATTTTACTACTAACTATACAACGGGAGCCTATAACGATAGTAATTTGGCTCGTCTAGTGGCTTCGATACGGCGGTCTAAACAAAAAGATTACGCTAGTATCATTGATTTTGAATCCTATGCCCCCTCTTATGGCGCACCTGCTGCCTTCATTGCAGCTCCTATCTTTAATCAGTCAAAGTTTGTCGGTGTTCTCGCGATTCAAGTGCCTGCTGATGAAATTAATAACGTGATGACGGGCAATCGCAAATGGGAAAGTGATGGATTAGGCAAAAGTGGTGAGACCTATTTAGTCGGACAGGATTACCTAATGCGATCAATTTCTCGTTTTTTAGTGGAAACTCCAGAGGAATATCTGCAAACTCTCGTCGCTTTGGGGGTAAATAAGGAAACAATTAATCGCATTCGTCAATATAAGACCTCGATTTTAGAACAGAAGGTGCAGACTTTGGCGGCTGAGCAGGCGATTACAGGTAAGCAAGGAATTAAAAATGTGCGCGATTATCGCGATATTCCTGTCTTAAGCTCCTATGCACCTTTACAAATAGAAGGCTTGAATTGGGCGATTCTATCTGAAATAGATTTAGCTGAAGCCTATGCTCCGATCTATGATTTTGAGCGCCAATTATTGATTTCAGCTACTTTATTGATGCTGGTTGTCATTCTTTTAGCAATGGCAATGGCTTCTGTATTTGTGAAACCGATTAATCAATTAATTGAGAGTGCGCGGAAAGTTGCCTCTGGTCAATTAGATGCGATCCCTGCCTTGGAAACCCATGATGAGTTCGGCGAGTTAGCGCAATCTTTTAATGCAATGGTGCTTAGTTTGCACGATCAAACCAATTTAGTTGAAGAAAAAAATCGCGAAAATGAACAGTTATTGCTTAGTATTTTTCCTGCGGCGATCGCTAAGCGGCTCAAACAAGGCGAAAAGAACATAGCTGAAAGTGTTTCTAATGTGACGGTGTTGTTTTCTGATTTGACTGGCTTCTCTAAACTATCTGATTCCCTCACCGCCTATGAGATTGTGAGCATTCTCAATGATATTGTCACCATCTTTGACGAGACATCAGAACGCTATGGTATGGAAAAAATTAAAACTATCGGTGACAGCTACATGGCAGTCTGTGGGCTATCGGTTCCCTACCTCGACCATGATAAGCGGGCGATCGATTTTGCCCTAGAAATGCAAGCGATCGTGCGGCGATTCTGTCAAGAACGGAATTTGCAATTGAATATTAGTTTAGGAATTAACTCAGGCGACATCGTGGCAGGCATTGTCGGGCGCAATAAATTTATTTACGATGTTTGGGGCGATACGATTAATATTGCTAGTGCTTTGAAATCAGCTTGTTCTGAAGGCGCAATTTTAGTCTCTAACGAAATTTACAATCGTTTGAGTGATCTCTATGAGTTTATTCCGATCGCTACTAAGGTGGAGAATGGCAAAAATATTTTAAAAGCATGGCAAATTAAACCCAAGTAGAGATTTATAGTCATAACTACTTGTATTAGGACAAGTCAAAACCCAAATAATGTGGGGCGGAG
>CALRWX020000108.1:0-11636 GCA_943371975.1 Pseudanabaena sp. UWO311
CACTATCTGGCGAGATTGCACCGCAAAACTTTCTGCTATTCCAAGTCTTTAGATATGTTGCGTTACTCTGTGCGGTTGCTGATTCATTATCTTCACGACCCTTCTATCCTTTCTTCCATCTAATTCATACTTTTGCCTGCAACGCCCAATTTTTTATTCTAAGCCTTAAAAAAATATGGAAATTAATGGCTAATGAAATGTGTATATATCCAAGCACTTAACTGCAATACAGTAATGGAAATAAAAAGATGCAATTAAAAGAGATAAAAATTTCTCGTTTTAAGGGTCAGGCTGATGAATGGACTGTTGAAGGAAGACCTATAAATAAGGAATTCGGGCAATGGTTATCTTTTGGCAGCATGAATCTAATAGTAGGTAAAAATGCAACGGGTAAGAGTAGAACTATCCATGCTATCCGTCAGATTGCCGATCTCTTTTCAGGAGACATACAATTGTCTCGGCTAAATTCACTAGGTTATGGAACAGCCGAATATCAGTTAAAATTTGATAGTGACGGAAAGCTTATAGAATACTTTTTAGATTTTAAAGATGGTAAAATTCTTCAGGAAACTTTAACTGTTGACAATTAAGAGAAACTAAATCGAAATGAAGGTGAGCTTTGGTATGAAGGAGTTGAAAAGAAGCTGGATTTTGAAATTGATAATGATGTATTAGCTGTTTCAAAAAGAGATAAAAAGCAACATTCCTTCTTTGAAATATTGTATTCTTGGGGGAAAAACTTAAATCACTTCAGTTTTGGCACTCCCTTAGGTCAAGATGCTCTTCTAAAAGATATAAGTTTAATTAAGTATGACAATGACGAAGTAGATTTAAAGGAGGGTGATGAAGTAACTGGGATTTTTGTTAGAGGGACAGTTCAATTCCCAGATTTATTTGTTAAAGCTATACTTGATGATATGAGGTTTATATCTTATAACCTCAGAACAATAGAGGTAAGCCCTTTAAAGAAATTTCTATTTCCTGCATATGGATTAAATGTTCAGGAAATGGATATGGAATCTATTACTGATTAGAGAGAGATGTCTCAAGGCATGTTCAGAGCATTGTCTTTACTTGTTCAACTTAATTTTTCTCTATTAAGTAAAACTCCAAGCTGTATTTTGATTGATGATATAGGAGAAGGTTTAGATTACGAGAGGTCAAAGAGTTTGATAGACCTTATTATTGAAAAGATAAAAGGCTCATCTGTTCAAGTCATTATGACTACTAACGATAGATTTGTAATGAATAAAGTTCCCCTAGAATATTGGTCTGTTATTCAGAGAGTTCCAAAAAAATCTTTGTTTTACAATTATCAAAATTCCAAAACAACTTTTGAGGAGTTTGAATATACTGGGCTTAGTAACTTTGATTTCCTATCATCAGAATATTACATTGAAGACTTTGAAATTCAAGAAGAATCATGAAGAAAATTGCTTTTTATGTTGAAGGACAAACTGAGCAGTTTTTTGTCAATAAGTTGCTCATTGAAATAGCGGGTTATAAAAATATTGAAATTGAACTTGAGTAATTTCAGGGATCTAAGAAGGGACAAAACAAGAGTATTTATCCTAAAACAAGTTCACAACCAGTTAATCCCAAACATTATGCTCTGATTGTTGATTGTATGGGTGATCAGAGTGTGAAATCGAGAATAATGGAAGAATATCAGTCATTGCTTGCACAAGGATATACTGAAATAGTAGGGCTATTAGACTTGTACCCAAGACCTAATTTAGCTAAGTTTGAGAATGAATTGATTCATGGTACTGTGAAACGAGGTCGCCAAGTAACTCTACCTTTACCACTTAATACTTCAATTATCGTTGCTGTAAATGAAGTTGAAGCATGGTTTTTATCTGAATGCACTCATTTCGCTTGTATTGATCAGCACCTTACAAATTCTTTCATAGTATCAAAAGTAGGTTTTGATCCTTGTACTGATGATATGACATTACGTTTCCATCCTGCACAAGATTTGCATGATATCTATCAGCTTGCGAATAAGGCTTATATGGATAGTAAGGGTAATAAGCCAAGAAATAGAGTGGAAAGAACAGTAGAGTGCTTAGATTACGTCAATATTTACATTAAATTAACGAATAGAATAACGAAATTGAAAGAGTTAATTTCAAAAATTGATATTTTTTTGACATAATCTAAAATATTGTATGTTTGAAGCATTTTTTTGATTTTTCTAAATATTTTTTGACAGCCTGATTACCAATTTCTGCAAAAAGATATGATTATGACAAATCTTGAGAAAAAATATGGCTGAAACAGTTACTTTACAAATACCAGAAGCCTTGTACCAACGTCTAGCGATTTCATATTGCACTACACCCCAACAGCCTCAAACTTAGGCAAAAACGCAAGTACAATATCCTGCTCAGGAATCCCCCTTTGAACCAAATCTTGAGTAATTCCCCCCTCAATTCCATCATACTCAATCAAAACCTTCCCATCCTTAATACTCACATAAATCAAATTACCCCGCACCCGCCTCTCCCGATCCCAACCAAACTGCATCAGCGCATAGCGACTATTAATATCATCAAATATCGGCTCCAAATGGATATTGCCATGAGAAGGACGTAACTTAGCATACTCACTAATTACCTGCTTGATTACTGCTTGATAGGATTTGATGGTATCCATTGAGTTATCTCCTTAGTGCTTAGATTTACGATAACAAGTTTTAACGGAATTTCAGCGATCGCTAGTTTACCAATTGGCTCATCAAATATATCGCTATAAGTTGCCTCAGAAATCGCAAGATAAAGATCGCGCTCTGGGTCAATCTGATTAAGCAATATGCGATACAAAGAATACTGCCCGATCGCTTGCTCTAAATCAACAACTTGAGACTGACCACGAAACTGCTTAATCTCAATCGCAATTTGTTTATTTCCTTGCCGCACACCAATAAAGCCACTTGCCGCAAGATCGACAAACAAAAAGCGATCGCCATAGGAAATAACATAGGGATCGTCAGTAACTTCCCATCCATCCTTAATAACTGCCTCTTTCACAGTTTCATGAATGGAGTCTCTAGCTGGCAAATTATTTACTCCTCATTGGTTGATTTCTCAGTTATATGATAATCGTTTTGTTGTCATTTTAGGCGATCGCGAATATTTGCCAAAAATATGGCTCAAACCGTTACTTTACAAATACCAGAAGCCTTGTATCAACGCCTAGCGATCGCGGCAGGAGCAACACAGCGATCTCCTAACAAAACACAAAAAGTCTCCAGTTCCATGACAAAATTAAAAAGTTTCATTTTATAAGCAATACAGTTTCATGGAAGCACGTCCGCAAGAGGTGATCTTTTACACAACCCAAGAGGATGATCGTCCCTTTGAACTTTGGTTAGATTCACTACGCGATCGCCAAGCAAGAGCTAGGATTAAATCACGACTCGATCGAGTTGCAAAAGGAAACTTTGGAGACTACAAACCCGTTGGCGCAGGAGTCATGGAACTCAGAATTGACTATGGACAAGGTTATCGCATATATTTTGCTCAAGCAGAAGAAACCATAGTTCTTTTGCTATGTGGTGGTGACAAAAGCACCCAAAATCAAGATATCATCAAAGCAAAGCATTACTGGATAGACTTTCAGAGAAGAGAAAATGCCAACCTATAAAAGCTATCATTCCTACCTAATTGAATCTTTAAAAGATCCCTTAGAAGCTGCTGCTTACTTAGATGCAGTCCTAGAAGATGGTGACTTTGAACATATTTTATTGGCTTTAAAAAACGTTGCAGAAGCTCAACAAGATATTATTAGTAATTCAAAAAACAATAAGCTGAATCTAGATCTCAACTCACAACCATTTCCAAACCAACAGCCCAGTGAGTTAATGACAATTGCTAAATTGTTAAACCAGTTAGGGCTAAAACTCTCCGTAACTGTTCAGGAAAGACAACCTGCTTGAAATTACTTTGTATGAATTATAACTGAAACAGTTGTTTTCAAAATCCAGCGCTATTCTACCAACGCCTAGCGATTGACGCGATCACCATGATAATTTTAGAAGAACTCGAAAATGAAATTTAATGGAATATTTCAGTCTAGCAAAACTAGCTAAAGAAGCAATGTCTGAGTATCATGCAGGCAAAACTCAAGAAAATGAACGAAGCCGATCGCACACCTCCACAGATGACTCCAAATATCCAAGAAACAGCGCAAACACTTTTTAGTGAAATTCGTCAGCTTATTGATGCTGCCAAACAACGCGCCGCCGTTGCCATCAATGCTGAAATCACCCTACTCTATTGGCAAGTTGGCGATCACATTCAAACCGAAATACTCCAACGTCAACGCGCCGAATATGGCAAACAGGTTATAACAGAACTTTCGCGACACCTTACCCAAACTTACGGTAAAGGCTGGAGCGAAAGACAACTGCGCTAATGCATCCTGATAGCCGAAGTTTTTCCAGATCGAGAAATTCTGCATACACTGTGTGCAAAATTGAGTTGGTCACATCTCAAGCTAATAATGGGTATAGATGACCCACTGAAGCGTAATTTCTACATCGAGATTACACAACTCGAAAATTGGAGTGTTCGCCAACTACAAGAACGCATCAACTCCATGCTATTCGAGCGCACCGCCATCTCCCGCAAACCTGAAGAAACCATTCGCCATGATCTAGAACAATTACGCGAAAACAAGCAAATATCACCCGATTTACTACTAAAAGATCACTATATCCTCGACTTTTTAGATATAAGCGATCGCTACCTCAAAAAAGATCTCGAAGATGCCATCTTGCGCGATATCGAGAAATTTTTACTAGAACTTGGCGCAGGATTCACCTTTATCGCACGACAAAAGCGCATCCAAATCGATAATGATGACTTTTATATTGACCTGCTGTTCTATAACCGCAAACTCAAACGCCTTGTTGCGATCGACCTCAAACTCGGTAACTTTCGCCACGAATATAAAAGCCAAATGGAACTTTATTTACGTTGGCTTGCCAAATATGACCAAGAAAGCGATGAACAATCACCTTTGGGAATCATTTTATGTGCAGGTAAAAAACAAGAACAGATTGAACTACTCGAACTAGACAAAAGCGGTATCCATGTCGCCGAATACCTCACCGTATTGCCATCCAAAGAATTACTCCAAGCAAAACTCCAACAAGCGATCGCCTCGGCTCGTCGTCGATTACCTTCGTTAGAACAAGATTGATATATTTTTCTGCGATCGCTTGAAAGCATAAATTTATGAGACTTATATTTTGTTACATTAAGCTAGAAATTATTTCGCGATCGCTCATTAAACTAGAAATTAGTAGGACAAGCAAATGACAGCTAGAGAACAACAAACCACAACCGATCGCCTACGCCGATGGCGATTAATCCTTGGTGGCGGTGCAGCCGATGGAATTGGCGGAGGTTGTCTTAGCGATCGCGACTTAGCTATGGATGGAGCATTAGGAGCCTTATATGGCAATGATGATAGTCCCGATAGTTCTCAAGATCGTAAAGGTGGCTTAGGAAGCTCATCACCCAAGGTGGCGCGATGGCTAGGGGATATTCGCACCTTCTTCCCAACTTCCGTTGTCAGGATTATGCAGCAGGATGCCTTAGAAAGATTGAACCTCCAGAAAATGCTATTGGAACCCGAAATGCTCGAAGCGATCGAGCCAGATGTGCATTTAGTATCCAATCTTCTATCCCTTAGTGGCATCATGCCTAGTAAAACCAAAGAAACTGCAAGGATAGTAGTGAGACGAGTAGTCGAGGAACTTCAGCGCAAATTAGAAAATCCCATAAGACAAGCTGTACTAGGTAGTCTCAATCGCGCCACCCGCAATCGTCGTCCCCGTCATAATGAAATTGATTGGAATCGCACTATTCGCGCTAATCTCAAAAACTATCAGCCTGAATATCGCACCATCATTCCAGAAACACGCATTGGTTATGGACGCAAGCGCTCTTCCCTAAGAGACATTATTCTCTGTGTCGATCAAAGCGGCTCAATGGCAACCTCTGTCGTCTATGCAGGAATTTTTAGTGCCGTGTTAGCTACTCTACCTGCGGTGAAAACAAGTATGGTGGTCTTTGATACTGCCGTAGTCGATTTAACGGAATTACTGCAAGATCCAGTAGAGGTTCTTTTTGGTACACAACTGGGTGGAGGCACGGATATTAATCAGGCGATCGCCTATTGTCAAGGATTAATCCGTCAACCACAGGAAACCATTTTTGTCTTGATTAGCGATCTCTATGAAGATGGCAATAATCAAGAAATGCTCAAGAGGATTGCGGCGTTAGTGGCTTCAGGTGTGCAGTTCATTACTCTATTAGCACTAAATGACGATGGCGCTCCCTCCTATGACCACAATAATACGGCGGCGATCGCTAGTTTTGGTGTGCCATCTTTTGCTTGTACTCCTGATCTATTCCCTGATCTTATGGCAGCCACAATCAACCGTTACGATATTAGTCAATGGGTGGCTACAAGAAACATTTCTACTGCCAGAGCGTAATACCAAATCACAAAAGAGAGATCGCAGTTTCTGGTCAGTTATAATGTCATACGAGGCAATGATCGAGGAAAACTCACAATCATGGTAGTCAATCAAACCCCGCTACAGCAAAGAAGAATTTGCCAGAAAACGCCGATTGCTAGAGGCTGTTATGAGTGATATCAGTCGTAAAGCACAGACTAGAGAATTCACTCCAGAAATTTTGAGTAATTTATAAATCATGACAAACATTCCTATTGATGCGATCGCCGATCTGCCACCCCATTCTGAGCAGCCCGAAGACTGGCGGCGGTTTTTCGGATTTAGTACCGATCATAAAGTGATTGGGATTCAGTATATCGTTACTTCTTTTATCTTCTTTCTCATTGGTGGCGTTCTGGCGATGGTGATCAGGGGTGAACTGATTACCCCTGAATCGGATTTAGTCGATCGCGCTGTGTATAACTCAATGTTCACGATGCACGGCACAATCATGCTGTTTCTCTGGACATTTCCTGTGCTTTTAGGGATATCTAATTACCTAGTGCCATTGATGATCGGCGCTCGCGACATGGCTTTTCCTAAGTTAAATGCCGTTGCCTTTTGGATGGTTCCCGTATTTGGCGTAATCTTGATGGCAAGCTTCTTTGTGCCAGGTGGCTCTTCGCAATCGGGCTGGTGGGCTTATCCGCCTGTGAGTTTGCAAAATCCTACGGGGAATATTGTTAATGGTCAATTCCTTTGGTTAGTTGCAGTCGCCATTTCGGGTGTTGCTTCAATTATGGGCGCGATTAACTTTGTGACTACGATTTTCCGAATGCGAACTACAGGCATGACTTGGTTCCGAATGCCAGTGTTTGTGTGGACGGTTCTTGCCGCGCAGATTATTCAACTATTTGGTTTGCCAGCTTTGACCGCAGGCGCAGTCATGCTCTTGTCTGACTTAACCTTTGGAACCAGCTTTTTTGACCCCGCCAAAGGCGGTGATCCCGTTCTCTTTCAACACTTTTTCTGGTTCTATTCCCATCCTGCGGTTTATGTAATTATCCTGCCCGTATTTGGAATTTTCTCAGAGATTTTCCCTGTCTATGCCCGTAAGCCGCTCTTTGGTTACAAAGTTGTGGCGGTATCTTCGTTGATTATTACGGGATTGAGTGCGGTGGTTTGGGTGCATCATATGTTTGCTAGTGGCACGCCTAACTGGATGCGGATGCTATTTATGGCGACGACGATGTTGATTTCAGTGCCGACGGGAATTAAAGTATTTGCTTGGGTGGCGACGATCTGGGGTGGCAAGATCAAGTTAACTACGTCGATGCTGTTTGGATTGGGAGCGCTGGTGATGTTTGTATTCTCAGGAATCACGGGGATTATGCTGGCGGCGGTTCCAGTGGATATTCATGTGAATAATACTTACTTCGTGGTGGGACATTTCCATTATGTAATTTATGGAGCAGTGGTTCTGGGAATTTATGCAGGGCTGTATCATTGGTTCCCAAAAATGACAGGAAGAATGTATTCTGAGGGTTTAGGGAAGCTGCATTTTATCCTCACCTTTATCGGTACGAATGCCTGTTTCTTTCCGATGCATCCCCTCGGCTTGCAGGGAATGCCCCGCCGTGTTGCCTCCTACGATCCAGAGTTTGCTTTCTGGAATGTGATTGCTAGTCTCGGTGGTTTTCTGTTGGGAGTATCGACGATTCCTTTCATTTTGAATATGGTTAGCTCTTGGGTACAGGGCGAAAACGCTCCTAAGAATCCTTGGCGGGCGATCGGTTTGGAATGGCTAGTTTCTTCGCCGCCATCCCATGAGAACTTTGAGGAGTTCCCGATTGTAATTTCGGAACCCTATGGCTATGGCAAAGATGAACCTTTAGTTTCTAATCTAGATAAGTTGGAGGTAAATCATGCAACCAGTTAATACTTCTGTTAGTGAGAATCCTATTTTGGAAGTTGCCCACGAAGCCGTGCATCACGACCATGCTGATAATCGGCTGTTTGGCTTTGTCGTATTTCTACTTTCTGAAAGCGTCATCTTTTTGAGCTTTTTTGCTGCCTATATTGTCTATAAAACCACTTCCCTCAATTGGCTTCCTGATGGTGTCACAGGTTTAGAAATTAAAGAACCAACGATTAATACCGTGATTCTAGTTTCCAGTAGTTTCACCATCTATATCGCTGAGAAATTCCTCCACAAAAAGCAGCTTTGGGGCTTTCGCGCCTTCTGGTTACTAACGATCGCAATGGGTAGTTACTTCGTTTACGGTCAAGCGGTGGAATGGAGTGGTTTAGCCTTTGGCTTTGGTGATGGTGTATTTGGTGGTAGTTTCTATTTGCTAACTGGGTTTCACGGGCTGCACGTTTTAACGGGTGTGCTGTTGCAGTTAATCATGTTAGTGCGATCGTTCCTTCCCAATGAGTATGACAAGGGTTTATATGGCATTGAGGCGACTTCGCTATTTTGGCACTTTGTCGATGTGATTTGGATTGCATTGTTTACTTTGATTTATGTTTGGCAGTGAGACCCTCTCCCCCCCAGCCCCCTCTCCCAAAGGGAGAAGGGGAGTAAGAAAATTTTTGGTTCTCCTCTCGAGGGGCTAGGGGTGAGGGCAAGGAATTTAAAAACTTCTACAGTTGAGAAAACCAATGATTATTGATGACAATTATTACGATGTGATTATTGTGGGAACTGGCGCAGGGGGCGGAACTCTTGCCTATAAAATGGCTTCCACAGGTAAGAAAATCCTGATTCTAGAACGTGGTGACTTTATGCCCTTCGAAGAACAGAATCGCAGTAATATCGATATCTTTCAACGCGATCGCTATCATGCTCCTGAACAATGGTATGACCATACAGGCGAGCCATTTTCACCACAAACTAACTATGCGATCGGTGGCAATACCAAAATCTATGGCGCGGCTCTATTGCGGCGGCGCGAGAAGGACTTTGAAGCCGTTACCCATCAAGCGGGAATTTCGCCAGAATGGTGTGTAAAGTATGACGAATTTGAGCCTTATTACACCGAAGCCGAAAATCTGTATAAGGTGCATGGTGAGACAAATTCCGATAGCACAGAACCAACTCACAGCGCTGATTATCCCTATGCTGCGGTTAGTCATGAGCCTGAGATGCAGAAGATCTATGAGGCGATCGCTAATCAAGGTTTGCATCCATCGTCAATTCCCCTCGGCTTGACCCGTCAAGATGATGACCCCACTAGCGACTCTGAAGAAAGTTGCCTCGTCCATGCCTTGAAATCGGCAAATGTCACCTTGAAAACCCAAGCCAAAGTAATCGCTTTACATACCAATCCATCGGGGCGATCGGTGAAGGGAGTAGAAGCGGAAGTGGGCGGACAGTCCTATCTGTTTTTAGGCGATATTGTCGTGCTTGCCTGTGGCGCAATCAATTCGGCGGCGTTGCTGTTGCGATCGGCTAATGATTCCCATCCCAAAGGGCTTGCCAATAGCTCCGATCAAGTGGGACGGAATTTGATGAAAAGTCTGTTGTCATCGGTAGTCCAACTCAGCACTAAGCCCAATAACGGCTCCTTCCAAAAGTCTATTTATGTAAATGATTTCTATTGGGGTGATGCGGATTTTCCCTATCCAATGGGACATATTCAGAACTCTGGCGGACTACTCACCGATATCATTTTTGCCGAATCTCCTCCCGTATTTTCCATTGTTGCCAAGCTCATGCCCAACTTTGGACTCAAACAATTAGCGACCCATTCTATCGGTTGGTGGGCGCAAACGGAGGATTTGCCAGACTCAAATAATCGTGTACGCCTTGAAAACAATAAAATCCATATCGATTATAATCCCAACAATACGGAAGCCCACGATCGCTTAATTTATCGCTGGACTGATGTGTTAAAAAATATCGAGAAGTCCCTAGATGGTTTCCGTACTGGTTTCCTACATCCCCGCGCCGAGTCGCCTTTGCAAGTGGTCGCCAATCAATGCGGAACCTGTCGCTTTGGTGACGATCCCATAACTACAGTTTTAGATCGCGATTGCCGCGCCCACGATCTCGATAATCTCTATGTGGTAGATGGCAGTTTCTTTCCGTCTAATGCGGCGGTGAGTCCTGCTTTGACGATTATTGCTAATGCTCTAAGAGTAGGCGATCGGTTAATCGAGCGATTGAAATAGCTTGTGTAGAGCGCTGGTAAAAGTCACTTGAAAAAACTAATTACAGCGCTCACAAAACCTATTGATGCTATAACCCCACTTATAACTGGATTTTCTTTAATTAGTTCTGCAAAGGCTACAAAATAATTTCCATAAATATCCTTCTTTTTAGAATTAGTTTTAAGCGAACCATTAGCAGCAAGTTCAACTATATTTGAAAGAACATCAACTTTTCTGAGAGTTGATTGATGAAGTTTTACATATTGCTTTTTGTCAAAAGCTTCAGCTTCATCCTTTCCAGCTAAAAAATCTTTATTTGATATAGAATTTTTATCGATTAAATTCGTTAGTCGAGTGTGAGGAATATAGTTGTCGCCATAAATTGATACAAGTAATCGCGATAAATCAACTAACTTAGTCTCTGCAATTTCTTCAGGATTACCTTTAAGAACCTTGTGTCGATGAGCTATAGCAGGAAACCCATAGTTTATATCTCTCATATTCCAATGCAGCCAAAAATGTGAGCTATGTATACGCACATAGTCATAAAACTCGTCCAACATCATCTTTTCTAAATCGTTATAATGCTGTTCTAACGCACTTGCTGAATAACCATTTCTCTCAGCTACTTGATGAATGGAAAAAGAAGTAGTCTGCCCAGATTCTAGATCTCTTACTGCAATGGAAGTAATTCTTGGTGACGATCCATCTGGTCTATCGTAGAAACTTTCACAAGAATAGTGAATTATAATAACTTGGTCAGCTTTATCCATTAATTCAGAAAGTTTGGCTTTCGCCTGTTTTCTCTTTTTTACTTTGTTCCAAGCCTGACCCATTAGAATTATTATTCCTGATTTTTCGTAACTAATCAGAACAAAAAGAGGGAATTAGACAAAAAGAGGATTACCTCGGAATAGATTGATGAGAGAATCCAGAATATCAAGTCCCTGCTTTCTGAGCGTAGAAATATAACCACGAATACGAGCAAAGGCATCAGCGCCCTTGAGCG
>CALRWX020000109.1:0-11312 GCA_943371975.1 Pseudanabaena sp. UWO311
AAAGGTGTGGACATTGCGGTTACGTTGTGGATAAGTTGCCTTTAAATATCAGAGAGTGGGTTTGTCCTAAGTGCAGTACACATCACGATCGCGATGTAAATGCTGCTGAAAATATTCTTGCCGCAGGGCTTGCGGTGAATGTCTGTGGAGCGACTGTAAGACCTGAAGAGAGTAAATCTCGGAAGGCTGGTGCTACGAAGCAGAAACCTAAGTCGTGAGTCTTAGGAATCCCCGTCACTTCAGTGCGGGGTGGATGTCAATATTCGTCAAAGTACAAAGCGTTATATTTTCTAGATAGCTCCAAATTCAGCACATTCCTATGTCTCAAACGATCGCCGATATTAACGCCAAAATTAAAGATGGTAAAGCTAAAGTCCTGACGGCAACCGAGCTAAAAGCTCTTGTCAAAGATATCGGCGTAACTCAGGCCACCAAGCAAGTAGATGTGATCGTTACAGGCACATTCGAGCCGATGGAGTCGTCAGGAGCCATTCTCAATTTAGGACATACCGATCCACCGATCAAAATTCGAACTTGCTGGATTGATGGTGTACCTGCCTATGCAGGCTTTGGAGCCGTGGATATTTACATAGGTGCAACCCAAGAAGCTGAGCCGAGCGATGAAGCTTCCCAGAATCGAGGTGGTGGTCATGTAATTGCTGATTTAATTGCAGGTAAGTCTGTCAACTTTAAAGCGATCGGTCATCCCAACGATTGTTATCCTCGTGCGAATTTTGAGACGACAATTACCAAAGATTCGATAAATCAGTTCTATCTTTTTAATCCTCGCAATCTCTATCAAAATTTTATTGTCGGTGTCAATGGCGGCGAAGAAACCCTTTATACCTATCTTGGTCCCCTTCAGCCACGCTTGGGCAATGCAGTCTATTCCAACCCTGGAGCAATTTCGCCACTATGGAACGATCCTGATCTGCAATTGATTGGTGTCGGCACAAAGATTTTTATGGGCGGTGGTATTGGTTATGTCGCATGGGAAGGAACTCAACATTTTCCATTACAAAAACGCTTAGAGAATCGGACTCCTATTGGACCTGCGGCGACTCTTGCTCTAATAGGTGATGCGAAACAAATGACTTCTGAATGGGTGCGCGGTTGCTATTTTCGGAATTATGGCGCTTCGTTAATGATTGGTGTTGCTGTACCATTGCCTGTAATTGATGAAGAAGTAGTTGCGAGAGCCTCTGTACTTGATGAGCAACTAGTTGCTCCCGTAATTGATTTCTCCATTCCAAGGCGAGTTCGCCCCATTTTTGGTTCCGTTTCCTATGCTCAACTCAAGTCAGGCAGAATTCCGATCGCAGGAACAACAGTTCGCACCGCACCACTTGCAAGTATGCATTTATCAGAAGAGGCGGCAAAAACTTTAAAGGATTGGATTATCAAGGGTGAGTTTACTTTAACTGAACCTGTGGCTCTGTTGCCAAGCGATCGCGCTTTCTTACCTCAAGATGTGCGTGGATTCTAGTGCCGAATAGAGGTGTTACAGCGCTTTGCGCCGCAACACTACGAAAGGTTATAAAGGCTAATAAGACCAAGACCAAATAATTCCTATACAATTAAACTATGACTACGAGCTTTCATTACATATCCTTAGCTCATAACTAGAGAGGCGATCACAATGCCAGCCAAAGTGCTTGATGGACGTTATAAACTGATTAAAGAACTGGGTGTAGGGGGGTTTGGACAGACATTTATTGCTAGAGATATGCGTCGTCCGGGTTCACCACCTTGCGTAGTTAAGCAACTTAAGCCTGCCAGCGATGATCCTAACTTTATTCGTGAAGCCAGACGTTTATTTAACACTGAGGCGGAAACCCTTGAAAAGCTTGGTAATCATGATCAAATACCACAACTACTTGCCTATTTTGAGGAAGACAAGCAATTTTTTTTAGTGCAAGAATTTATCGAAGGGAAATCAGTCCATGATGAATTAAAAGCGCCCTTGCCTGAGGTCTCTGATCTAGATCATCAAACTCAGGAGGATATTCTAGCACAACTTCAAAATATTGATGCTCCTCTTAGGGATAAGCAAATCGGCGAACTGGAAGTACTTAAAATCATCAAGGATGCTCTGGCAGTTTTGGAGTTTGTCCATTCTGAAGGGGTGATTCATCGTGACATTAAGCCAGACAACTTAATTCGCCGTAAGAAAGATCAAAAAATTGTATTGATTGATTTCGGTGCAGTCCGAGCGATGCAGGATAGTAATACAAAATTGACATCCGATGAAAAAGGAGAATCCCGATTTACCGTCACCATTGGGACACCGGGTTATATGCCTAGCGAGCAATGTGCAGGTAGACCAAATTACAGCAGTGATATTTATGCCCTAGGGATGGTTGCGATTAAAGCCCTGACTGGCTATGCCCCTACAGACTTACCCACCGATCCTGCGACAGGAGAATTAGTCTGGCGGGATAAAGCCAAGGTTAGTAACGGCTTAGCAATGGTTTTAACAAGGATGGTTCGCTCCCACTATACACAGCGCTATCAGTCAGTAAAGGAGGTCAATCAAGGTATTACCACCTTTGCGACGATGACCGATGTTGAGCGCCAAGCCACGACTAGTAAGATTGTAAGGTCAAACATTCTCACAGAGTCAAATAATTTAGCGAATTACCGATCGCCATCTACAACAGTACAAAGAGATCGAACATCTGTATCAACCCGTAGATCTGTGCCTACATCTTCATCGGACAACTCAAACTCTGGTGTTCTATTTTTGTTTGGGGGGCTATTAGCAGTAGTAGCTGTGATAGCTGCTTTTGCGATTCCATCAATGACACGAAACAACCAACCATCATTAATTGTCAATAATAACCAGCCTCTCGCCAAGCAGATTACCCCAGAATCAACTCCTATTCCTATAGCCAACACTCCATCTGCTCCTGAGACAGTAAATCAGGTACTCAATATCGAAGCAAATAAAGAATTTTTAGTAATTTCCAACAAAATGTCTGGTAATTCTGTCTACAACTACACTTTCCAAGCTAAATCTGGGCAATTACTCATTACTGCGATTACAGGTAATGGAATCTTCATCACTATACTCAATGAACAAGGGCTTGCTTTACCTAACGCGGCAAATGTTCCGAATGCGGATGTCCAAATTGCGACTGATGGCGCTTATGTGGTTCAGCTAAGAGGCATTTCAGGCGCTCCTGAAATGCCATATCAATTAAAAGTTGGTCTCAAGGATAAGGCGATCGCTGCCCCTAATACAAACCCAGCAGTAACCCCATCTGCTATAAATCCAGTAGTTTCCCCTTCATCTGCCACAACTTCAGGAACTCCTGCTCCTGTGGTTTCTCCATCACCAATAGCTCCTTCATCTCCACAAATAGAAATAAAAGTTAGAAACCGATGATTAAGTAAATTATATCGCTCGCTTAGCGAGCGATATAATTTACTTAGGAATTACGCATCGGGTAGATATAGCGCGTGCGAAGCACGCGCTATATCTACCTAAAACCTAGTAAATTCGTTAGTGTTGCGTAAGCCTATTACTTATAAATGAATAAAGAAAAATCAGAAAAGATGTCAAGCATCTTTTCTATTGACCATTAGAACCCATGAAAATATATGGAATTGATTTTACTAGCGCTCCTAATTCTACCAAGAAAATCATTTGTGCAGAGGCTTGTCTAGAATTAGATGTTTTGAAGATTGAGAACTTCTATTACTTCATTGACTTTCCATCTTTTATGAACTTTCTCTTGCGATCGCCTGTTTGGATTGCAGGAGTTGATTTCCCCCTTGGACAACCTAGACAACTAATTGAGAATTTGCAATGGGGGAAAACTTGGGCAGAATATATTAATCTTGTTGGGCGGATGAGTAAACAAGAATTTGTAGAAACCTTAAATCAATATCGGCAAGGTCGGGCTATTGGAGATCGCGAGCACCTACGGCAAACTGACAAACTTCAGAAGGCAATTAGTCCAATGAAAGTTTATGGTGTACCTGTGGGGAAAATGTTTTTTGAAGGCGCTCCGAGAATGCTCAAAGCAGGTTTTAGTATTCTGCCCTGTCACCCGACAAATGATCCAAGGATTGTTATCGAGATTTATCCTGCTCTTGTTGCTAGAACATTTATCGGTAAACAAAGTTATAAATCTGATGATAAGCGTAAACAAACTCAGGAAATGCAACTTTGCCGACAAGAAATGATCAATCAAGGGCGATCGCCTTTGTTGAAAGAAAAATATGGCTTTAGTTTAGATATCTGCGATCATTTTGCTTTGACCTGTGTCAACGATCCATCGGGAGATGCCCTAGATGCTCTGTTTGCCGCGATGCAAGCTGGTTGGGCATCTCAGCAACCCAATTATGGAATTCCTGAAACCTGCGATCGCCTTGAAGGATGGATATGTGGACGGGTTCAGCTATAACGCCAATTAATTTGGGGATAACGATCCATCAGCATCATTGATGCAATTACGAAAATTGACAATATTGCCGATCACTGCGATCGCAGGTGGGGCAAATTGCCTCTCCTGCACCAACTCAACAATATTGTCCAGACAGCCAATTAATTCTGACTGATCGGCTCGTGTCCCCTGTCGAATTAATGCTACAGGTGTCGAAGCAGATAACCCCGCTAGTTTTAATTTAGAGACTATTTCGCCTAAATTGTGCAATCCCATATACACAACAATTGTTTCGGCTGCCTGAGCGATCGCTGTCCATTGTACCAGTGGACGATATTTACCCGCCGACTCATGCCCCGTCACAAAAATTACCGACGAACTAAAATCGCGATGTGTGAGGGGGATACCAGCATAAGCGGGAGCCGCAATTCCTGACGTAATTCCGGGGACAACCTCCACAGCAATACCTGCCGATCTCAAATCTGCTAATTCTTCACCACCGCGTCCAAAAATAAATGGATCGCCCCCCTTTAAACGCACTACGATCGCATGATTTTGTGCCTTCTCGATTAATAGATGCGTAGTTTCCTCCTGTAATAACGAATGATTACCACGTCGTTTACCTGCATGGATTTTTTCCGCGATCGGATTAATCATCGCTAAAATTTCAGCACTCACCAAGGCATCATAAAGCACCACATCACAGGTTTCTAAAAGTGCCTTGCCCTTAAGTGTCATTAACCCTGCATCACCAGGTCCTGCACCAACTAAATAAACTTTGCCTATAACTGGCGGATGTAAATCTCTGGTTAAATCTTGTTGATTTGTATTTATATCTATGTTTGTCATTATTTGTCATTCGTCATGAAAACCTTAATATCTAAGCCAAATATTGCAAGGCGATCGCATCCTCATTTTCGTCATGTATTCTGATTGTTATAGCAATTCGGAACTTTTGCAAATTTTGAGACGCACCCATACTTTCAAGCCAATATTCAAGCCAATATTACAAGCTAAATATTACAAGCACAAATAAGGAGAATTAAGGGAACTTCAAGGAAGTCCTAAGGGATAAATTAAATGGTTCCTTAAGGAACCATTTAATTTATATGCTCAAAACTCTTCTTGAAATGTAACGAGTACAACGAATCAAAATGAGGCAAGCGTGAATCTTACTACCGACTTTACTAAAGCAAATCTTAGCAAATCCAGCCTAGAAGGAATTAACTTTGAAGGGGCGGATCTTAAGCGTGTCAATCTCAGTAATGCCAAACTTGCTGACTCAACGCTTACCAAAGCCGATTTAACAGGGGCATTTCTACATGGAGCCGACCTCCATCGCTCTAATTTAGCTGAAGCTAACCTTTCAGAAGCTAATCTGACTTCCGCAATCTTAGTCAAAGCTGATCTCCATCGAGCTTGTCTCAATGATGCGTACCTAGTTGCAGTAAATCTCAATGGGGCAAACCTTACCAGTGCCTCTTTAATAAATGCCGATCTTAGTCTTGCCACCTTAACAGGAGCCTGTCTAAATGGTGCAAATTTGAGCAAAGCAAAGCTCAATGGTACATTTTTTGTCGAATCTAACTTACTAGGAGCCGATCTCAGTGATGCTGACTTTACTGGCGCATTGATGATTAAGGCAAATCTAAGTGGTGCAAACCTCAGCCAAGCTTGCTTGATGAATGTTGATCTAACCGAAGCAAATCTTGCAGGTGCAGAATTGCATGGTGTTAATCTCTGTGGCGCAATTCTGAATGAAGCTAATCTCAATGCCGTCGATCTTGTTCATGCTAATTTGAGTGGCGGATCTTTTAGTCGGGCTAACTTAGCATGGGCAAACCTACAGGGAACAAATTTAGAAAAAGCAAATCTTGTTGGTTCCGATCTAAGTTGGGCAAACTTGAGTGAGGCAAATCTTTTTGAAGCCGATTTAAGTTGGACAAATCTCACAGGTGCATTTTTAATGAAAGCAAACCTGAGTGGAGTCAACCTGAATGGGGTTAATCTTTCTAATGCTAATCTAAGCGGCGCAAACTTAAGTGGCGCAAATTTAATGGGTGCAAATTTAAGCGGCGCGGATCTGAGTAATGTCGATCTACGTGGTGCTTATTTAATCCGTACTAATTTACACAATGCAATTTTAAATGAAGCGAATTTGACGGGGGCAAACCTCGATGAAGCTGTACTAAATGGAGCTAGTCTCAATCATGCTAATCTCAATCGCGCTAATCTCACCAGAGCCAGTTTGACGGGAGCTAATCTCAAAGGTGCTTTTATGCTATGGACAAACTTAAAAGGAGCTTTCATGCTATGGACAAATCTGGACGGTGCAAACATGACAGGGGCGATTTTGCCAACGGATAAATAACATGAAAGCAAGAGAACTTATCGATCGCTATAACAAAGGTTTTCGTGATTTTAGTGAAGTTGATCTCAGTGGTGAAAATCTCAGTGGTGCGGGGTTGACGGAAATTGCTCTTAATAATGCTGATCTTAGTGAAGCCGACCTGTCTAGCAGCACTTTAAATGAAGCAAATTTGTATGGTTCAAAACTAAATACATCAGTTTTATATCGCGCTAGTTTAAGTGATGCAAATCTCAGTGAGGCTAATCTAAATGGTGCTAGTCTGATTAAGGCTGATTTGCATGGAGCTAGGTTGGAGAGGACAACTTTGAAAGATGCTGACCTAACTGGCGCTAATCTCAATGCTGTAAGTCTTGTAAATTCTGACTTGACAGGAGCCAATTTAAGTTGCGTGTCTCTAGTCGGAGCCAACTTAGAAGGAGCAAATCTGACTGAAGCATTTTTAAAAGGAGCAAACTTAGATGGAGCAAAATTAAACGGAGCAAATCTTCAAGGCGCTAATCTAAGTGGAGCAAGTTTTAGTGAAGCAAATCTTAGTCATGCCAATCTTTCGGCATCTGACCTGTCCCATGCAAATTTGTATGCTGCCAATCTTAGTGATGCTTTATTATCAAAAGCAGATCTTAGCGGGGCGAATCTAAGTAATGCCAATCTTAATGATTCTAATCTAGAGGAGGCTGACCTAAATGGCTCATTCCTAATAGATGCTCAGTTAAATAGAGCACATCTTGATGGCGCAAATCTTAGTAAATCAAATTGCTATAAAGCTGATTTTAAAGGTGCATATTTGCAAAGAACTAATTTCAATGGCGCAAACTTAAATTGTACAGATTTTACAAATGCTTCTTTGCAAAACATTGATGGTGAAAATAATCACTATCCCAAATATATAACCGATTAAGCTCCTAAATATTCTATAGAAGTCAAGCTTAGATTGCCTTCTATAGAATATCTGGGTTTGATATTGTCTCAAAATATTTTGAGTTAAGCCATTTGTTGTAGAAACTGAAATAGTAGATAGATACGGCTAAATCTAGAGAGAGACAAAATATAACAAGCGATCACTAATAAAGATCGCTCAAAAAATAACTAGTTAGGAATGAATAATGAACGCAGTAATTACTAAGAAAGAATCCCCTCAAGAATCTCCTAAATACAAACGCATTTTGTTAAAACTCAGTGGTGAAGCGCTCATGGGCGATCGCAGCTTTGGTATCGATCCTGAAGTTGTTCAAGACATTGCTTTACAAGTTTCTGAGATTGTCAAAGCTGGAATTGAAGTGGCGATCGTTGTAGGTGGCGGTAATATCTTTCGGGGCATTAATGGTGCAGATAAAGGTATGGATCGAGCTACGGCAGATTACATTGGCATGATTGCCACCGTGATGAATGCTCTTACCTTGCAAGATGCCTTTGAGCATTTGGATGATCCGATTCCCACTAGAGTGATGTCGGCGATCGCTATGCAGGAGATCGCTGAACCATATATTCGCCGTCGGGCCATTCGCCACCTTGAAAATAATCGGGTGGTTATTTTTGGCGCAGGTTCAGGCAATCCCTATTTCACGACTGATACCACCGCAGCTTTACGCGGAGCCGAAATTGATGCTGAAGTAATCCTCAAGGCAACCAAAGTCGATGGCATTTATGACAGCGACCCTAAGAAAAATCCTAATGCAAAGCGCTTTAAGTCCGTCAGTTTTGATCATGCTTTGATTAACGATCTGCGCGTTATGGATGCCACTGCCTTTGCATTATGTAAAGAAAATGGTATCCCGATTATTGTGTTTGATCTCGGAGCCACAGGTAACATTCGTCGCGTTGTCATGGGAGAATCGATTGGTACTTATGTTGGAGGTTCCTGTGAAGTTAACTGATGTTGAGACGCGAATGCAGAAAGCTGTAGAAGCGACCCAGCACAATTTTAATAGTGTGCGAACGGGGCGTGCTAATGCTTCGCTATTAGATCGAATTACGGTGGAATATTACGGTGCTGAAACGCATCTCAAGGCTTTGGCAAATATTTCTTCGCCCGATGCAACCACTCTACAAATTCAACCCTTTGATCGTTCTAGCATGCGGGCGATCGAAAAGGCTATCTCTGAGTCAGATATTGGTCTAACTCCTAATAATGATGGCGTAAGTATTCGTCTCAATATTCCGCCTTTGACTACCGATCGCCGCAAAGAGTTGGTAAAAATGGTCGCCAAGTTAGCTGAAGAAGGTAAGGTTGCAATTCGTAATGTGCGTCGGGATGCGATCGATTCAATTCGCAAGCTAGAGAAGGCAAAGGAAATTTCTGAAGATGATTCCAAAAGTCAACAAGATCAAGTAGATAAGTTAACGGAAAAGTTCGTTAAGACTGTCGATAAGGTTACTGCCGAAAAAGAAAAAGAAATTTCCACAATTTAAAAACAAAAAATACAGGCAGTGCGATGCGCCGCCTGTATTGAGAAAACAAGCACCCATAGGGTGCTTGTTTTGTTTAGAAGTTCAATTCAACAGCTTGAACCTTCTCGATTTGCTTCTTCTTCAATACCAACAGAATTTGTAGAACAGTTACTGCGGCAAAGAATGCTAGTAAGCCTTGAATACGACGAGGATCTTGAAGAACAATTTCACCGTCATGCTGACCAAAGCCACCAACGTTAGGGTTTGTGGTAAGGGGTGCACCTACTTTTACCTCACTACCAGGCTCGACAACTAGCTCAGCACCAGCAGGAACCTTCTCAACGGCAATACTACCATTGGTAGTTTGGATGGAGATTTCATAACCGCCGTAAATACCTTTATCTTCGTTAGGAGCGATCGGGCTAATGCGGGTAACTAAACCAGAAACAGAAGAGGTGTATTCGTTATTATTGCTCTTTTCACCTGTGGGGTAAATCTGACCACGACCACGGTTACCACCTGCATAGACGGAATACTTCAAGAAGTGAATATTCTTATCTGTAGCAGGATCGGGAGAAAGAACTGGGAATACGATTTCTGAATATTCATCTCCAGAGATAGGCCCAACGAGAACGATATTTTCTTGGGTAACGCTGTAGGGTTGGTAATAAATATCTTTGGTCTTTTCCTTTAGTTCTTCAGACAAGCGCTCTTCAGGAGCAATCTTAAAACCTTCAGGCAATACTAAAACAGCACCAATATTCAAGCCTGCTTTGCTGCCATCAGCAGAAACTTGCTGTTTGGTATGGTCGTAGGGAACTTTGATCACTGCTTCAAATACGGAATCGGGCTTAACCGCTTGAGGTAATTCCAGCTCGATCTCTTTTTTCGCTAGGTGACAGTTAGCACAAACAATTTTGCCAGTGGCTTCGCGGGGATTTTTGTAAGCTTCTTGGGCAAAGTATGGATAGGCAAAAGCGGACTGATTATACAGACCAAATAACAAGGTCAAACTTGTGAGGACGCATAGGCTAACTCTGACAAGCAGATGTTTAGCACGGGATAAAGCTTTTTTCATGTATGAGTTCAAATGTGATTTAAATACCAATTGCAAAGGTTTCTGGCAAACTAATCTGGCCAGTGCTAAGACCACCAAGGAGATTCATTGGTGCGGAAGTCTGTTTCTGTCCAAGTGCGAAATTGCACAACGTCATCCTCAACGGTGGCGTGCGCGAGGGCGAGGGACAATGGTGCAGGACCACGCACGACTTTACCTTCGTTGTTGTACTGAGAGCCGTGACAAGGACAAATAAACTTGTTCTCAGCAGCATTCCAAGGTACAACGCAACCAAGGTGAGTACAAACTGCATTTAAGCCGTAGAAAGCAATTTCTTTGTTTTCGGTAACGACAATATAGGTCGGGTCGCCCTTGAGTCCTTGGGCTAGTTCACGTTCGCCAGCTTGATGACTTGCCAAGAAAGCTGAAGCAATAATATCTTTACCCAATGCATCTTTAGCGGCAACACCACCGCCAGCACCACCGCGAGATGGAGGTACAAAATATGCCAAGAAGGGATAAGCAGCCCCAAGGGTGGTTACTGCAGCAGAACCCCCTAAAACTAAGTTTAGAAACTTGCGACGACCTATGCTAGGGACATCGGCGGATGCAGAAGCTTGACTCATAAATTTGAATAACGGTTTTGCTGAGAAATATTACGTTTTATATATCAATCTCTACCATGATATCGACAATCTTTGGACATCTCTCTAGATGTTTTGCAACGAAATGTTAAGCAATGCGATCACCGCTTTCTGAAACACCTAAAAGTATTACCAATTGCAAAGCTGGCATTGCCAGCTTTGCAATTGGTAATACTTTATCTATCCAGTATCTCAAAGACTTATTGCGGCAAAACAGGGCAGTACGAATAGCCTCATCAATGAGGTTGTACTTCTCTGTTTTGCCCTTCAGTTTTGCTTCGAGAACTAACATGGATTTTGTCTAATCTTATATAGCAATACTGCGGACAAATAAAAAAAGGAGACAAAAAAGCTATTCATCGGATAAGGTGCAAGTGTTGAAACAAAACACCAAATGAATAGCATCATCGATATAGTACCGAAGATAGAGAGTAAAGTACAACAGAAATTTCTATCAATGC
>CALRWX020000110.1:0-11287 GCA_943371975.1 Pseudanabaena sp. UWO311
GTTATAAACGCTCAGCTTTCATTCGCCATCTCCTTGAACGCTTTATTTCCCTGTTAGATTTAGACCTTACTTCAATTAAATTACACCCTAATTTCCACAAACTTTGTAACTACGGCTCCATCTCTGCCCCAATTTGTCCGTAGTATTGATAGAAAATCTATGGTCAAGAGTTCCGTCGCTTAGGATTTGCGGAAACAGTTGCCACGGGGTTATTGTCAGATTATAAGGTGATGGTGTTAGCCGTGGAAGAGAAGTATGTCAGCGCTACTTTTCAGCGTCAGTTAGCGGATGCTAATAACGAACTCAGGTTAGAGGACGCGGTTAAGATTACGGGTTGTTGGAATGGATTATCTAAGCGATCTGCGGCGGAAAGCGATCGCGAAGATGTGCAGGGTGATATTGCAACGATGCGTCGCACTGTGGCTTTTGCAGCGACGATCGCTGCTTCTGAGAAAAGATTTACGGAGATGTTTTCGTAAATCATTGAGGAGTATCAAAAGTTGCATCCTGAAGAGGAGATTCTGCACTGTGAGGTGCAGCACGTTGATGGGAAGCAGAATGTGATGGTTCGCAATCAGAAGCTAGATTGGCTCAAGGCTGATACGACCAATCAGGGCAATTTATACCGCATTCTCTCTAATGCGCGATGCTTGTCGGAAGGGGTAGATGTACCTGCGTTGGATGCTGTGATTTTCCTGTCGCCGCGTAACTGTACATATTCTCGATCCGTTTACGGGGACAGGGACTTTTATGGTGCGGTTGTTGCAGAATGGTTTGATTGCACCGCAGGATTTGGAACGGAAGTATCGGCAGGAGCTTCACGCGAATGAGATTGTGTTGTTGGCGTATTACATCGCGGCAATTAATATTGAGGCGGCGTTCCCTGAGCGAAGCCGATGGGCAACTTCTTTACCAACCCTTTAACGGCATTGTCCTTACTGACACATTTCAGATGTATGAGAGTCAGGGGACTTTGAATGAGGTGATGTTTCCTGAAAATAATCAGCGTGTGGTGAGGCAGCGAAATAATGATATTCGGGACATTATTGGCAATCCGCCTTATTCGGCGGGGCAGACTAGCGAGAATGGTGGTAATAAAAATCTCAAGTATCCTGCTTTAGATGACAAGATTCGGGATACCTATGCAAGATATTCCAGTGCTACGAATAAGAATAGTCTCTATGATTCCTATATTCGGGCAATCCGTTGGGATAGTGACAGAATCAAGGATCGCGGGATTGTTTGTTTTGTGACGAATGGTTCTTTTATTGATAACAATGCAATGGATGGATTGCGTAAATGTCTAACCGATGAGTTTACGAGCGTTTATTGTTTCAATTTGCGAGGGAATGCACGAACTTCGGGAGAACAGAGACGCATGGAAAAGGGTAGTGTTTTTGGTGAAGGGACTCGCACAACTATCGCCATAACTTTACTGATCAAAAATCCTGAAAAATCAGGACAGCATGAACTTTTTTATCACGATATTGGCGATTATTTGAGCCGTGAAGAAAAGCTAGACAAGATTAAAAACTTTGGCAGTTTCACAAGCATTAACTGGGATTCGATGACTCCCAATGACAGCCAAGACTGGATAAATCAACGCGATCCAGCATTTGATAAATTTATTTCTTTAGGCGATAAAAAGGATAGATCCAGTAAAACCATCTTTGATATTTATTCAAGTGGTGTTAAAACTAATCGGGATAATTGGTGTTACAACTTCTCTCGTAATTCTGTTATTACCAACATGAGTCAAATGATTGAGTTTTTTAATCGACAGGTAGAAACATATCAATCATTCTCAGCGACTTCCAAACCACCTATCAAGACCAAGCCATAACCAAAGAAGACATCTTCTATTACATCTATGGCATCCTCCATAGCCCCGAATACAAACAACGCTTCGCCGCCGACCTCAAGAAAATGTTGCCCCGCATCCCCTACGCCGCCGACTTCCACAGCTTCAGCACCGAAGGACGCAACCTCGCCCAATGGCATCTCAACTATGAAAATATCGAACCCTATCCATTAGAAGCCTACGAATACATCGTCAACGGCAAACCCGCCCTAGAATGGATCATGGAACGCTATCAACTCACCCGCGACAAAGATAGTTGCCTTACCAAAGATCCTAACGACTGGTCAGACGACCCGCGCTACATCCTCGATCTCGTTAAGCGCATCGTGCGCGTAAGTGTTGAGTCAGTTAAAATAGTCAACAGCTTGCCACCATTGAATGAGAGATAGAAAAATTTGCTATGATTCACCATAATGGTAGTTCATAAATTGCCCCTTACCATTACAAAAAACATCAACCCACCATGAAAACCCAAACCATCCAACTGAAAAAATCTACAAAGGAAACCCTAACTGCCATACGTCAATCTGCCCAAAAATTTGCTCAACTATTAAAAGATCATGGCATTAGCAAAGATGACATCGTTAGCCGAATTTAACGCCATGCGTAAACAAGTAAGTAAAGATAAGCCAAATAATGTCAAAGACACTTACTAACGAAGTTTTATAGCCTTTGACGATAATGTAAACTTATTTTAACTAACATTAGTCATCACACCCGATCCTGCCGTAATCAAAGCCAATGCAACCAACCGATCCGAAAAAATTTACTGAAAAAGCATGGGAAGCGATCGTTAAATCGCAAGAAGTCGCAAGGCGATCGCAACATCAGCATCTCGAAGTCGAGCATTTGCTAATGGCGCTATTGGAGCAGGAAGATGGCTTAACCACGACTATATTTGCGGCGTTATCCGTACCGATGGCGCGGGCGCGGCGACAGGTGGAAGAATTTTTGCGGCGACAACCCCGTGTAGCAAGTCCAGAGCAGTTATATTTGGGGCGCAACTTAGAAATTTGGCTTGATCGCGCTGAAGAAAGTCGTAAGGGTTTCGGCGATGACTTTATGGCGGTGGAACATTTGCTGTTGGGCTTAGCCGATGACGATCGCCTCGGCAAACGATTATTTCGGGATTTGAGTGTCGATCGCATCCGCCTAGAAGAAACGATCAAATCCTTGCGCGGTAGCCAGACTGTTACCGATCAAAATCCTGAAGCCAAGTATGCGGCGCTGGAGAAATATGGGCGCGATCTGACGGAACAGGCGAAAGAGGGCAAACTTGATCCTGTGATTGGTCGGGATGATGAAATTAGGCGGGTGGTGCAGGTTTTGTCGCGGCGGACAAAGAATAATCCTGTGCTGATTGGTGAACCGGGGGTGGGTAAAACAGCGATCGCGGAAGGGTTAGCGCAAAGAATCATTCGTGGTGATGTTCCAGAATCCCTCAAAGACCGCACAATTATTAGCCTTGATATGGGTTCGCTGATTGCAGGGGCAAAATATCGTGGTGAATTTGAAGATCGGCTGAAGGCAGTACTTAAGGAAGTTCTCAATTCCGATGGCAAGATTGTGCTGTTTATTGATGAATTGCATACGGTGGTCGGAGCAGGAGCTACGCAGCAGGGAGCAATGGATGCGGGGAATATTCTCAAACCGATGTTGGCGCGGGGAGAATTGCGGTGTATTGGTGCGACTACTCTTGATGAATATCGGCAATATATTGAGAAGGATGCTGCATTAGAGAGACGTTTTCAACAAGTTGTAGTTGAGCAGCCGACCGTTGAGGATACGATTTCGATTTTGCGAGGATTGAAAGAACGTTACGAATTGCATCATGGAGTCACGATTTCCGATTCGGCTTTAGTGGCTGCGGCAACGCTTTCTAATCGCTATATTACCGATCGCTTTTTACCAGACAAGGCGATCGATCTTGTCGATGAATCGGCGGCAAAGCTGAAAATGGAAATGGATTCCCGTCCTTTAGAACTAGATGAAATTGATCGCCGTATCCGTCAGTTGGAAATGGAGCGATTTTCTTTGCAAAAGGAAAAGGATGCCACCGCCGTTGAACGAGTTGAGGCAGATGGCAAGATGATATATAAAAACAAGAGCAGTAAGGCGGTATTAGATCGTCTGGAACGTCTTGATAATGAGATGAATGAGTTGAGTGATCGCTTTACCAAGCTTAATGATCGCTGGCAAGGGGAAAAAGATGCGGTTACTAATTTGCGATCGCTGAAGGAACATATCGATCAAACCAAGCAACAAATTGAACAGCTGGAGCGAGAGTTTAATCTCAATAAGGCTGCCGAACTCAAATATGGCAAATTAACGGAACTAGAAAAAAATCTCGATGAAGCTGAGCTCGAAATTAGCCGTACAGGTTCTGAGGGTTCGCTGTCCCGTGAACAGGTTACGGAAGATGATATTGCCGAAATTGTAGCGCGTTGGACAGGAATTCCCCTAAACAAATTATTGCTGTCAGAACGTCAAAAATTACTGACCCTAGAGAAGCATCTCCACGATCGCGTCATTGGTCAAGAAGAAGCCGTAACTTCGGTAGCATTAGCGATCCGCCGCGCCCGTGCGGGTATGAACGATCCCAACCGTCCTCTTGGTTCATTCTTATTTTTAGGCCCTACAGGTGTTGGCAAAACGGAACTCGCTCGCGCCCTTGCGGAATTTCTATTTGATACCGATAGTTCGATGATTCGCATTGATATGTCGGAATATATGGAGAAGCATTCTGTTTCCAGATTGATCGGAGCACCCCCTGGATATGTGGGCTATGAAGAAGGCGGTCAATTCTCAGAAGCAGTACGCCGACATCCTTATTCAGTGGTACTTTTTGATGAAGTGGAGAAGGCTCATCCCGATGTATTTAATATTCTCTTGCAAGTGCTTGATGATGGTAGGATTACCGATAGCCAAGGTCGCTTAGTAGATTGCAAAAATACCGTGATCATCATGACCAGTAACATCGGTAGCGATCGCATTTTGGAGCTTTCTAAAGATTTAGATGAAACCAAACATGACGCTGAATACGAACAGATGCGCGATCGCGTCCTTGAAGTCCTTCGCAATCATTTCCGTCCTGAATTTCTCAATCGTATTGATGAGACGGTGATTTTCCATGCCTTACGTCGTAATGAGATTCGTTCAATCGCGACATTGCAAATCAAACGCATTGAGACTAGATTAAGTGATCGTAAGATTTCCCTAAAACTCAGCGAAGATGCGAAAGACTATATTGCGGCTGTTGGATACGATCCTTCCTACGGTGCGCGTCCGCTGAAGCGAGCCATTCAGAGAGAAATCGAGAATCCAATCGCCACAAAAATTCTCGAAGGTACTTTTGCGGAAGGGCACACAATTCATATCAATGTAGAAGATGACAAGCTAGTTTTTAGCTAAAAATGAAAGCAGCGCAATGTGCTGCTTTCATTTTTATTTTATATCTCTTCAAGATCCAATGCAGCGACAGACACATCCTCTTGGCTTGCCATACCTGTATGAATCCGATGTTCGACTTCAGAAAACTTAGCATCTGCCTCAGGATCACTCCCTAGTAAAGAAACGATAATTCTTACCGCAAGGGAGAGAGGAAGCGTGACGATACCAGGATTCTTTAGTAGCTGGGCATAGGCTAAAGAATAGATCTTTTGAGCAAGAACTCAGGATGAGCAACGATATAGAACTAGCATCTTCTCTAAATTCTTACTTGAGGGGTCGCGGAGTAGAAATGGGAAATGCCCAATAGGAGGAGACTTAAAATTAGGTTGACGACCTTCAATATATTCCCATCGGGAAGTTTGTCGATTGTAGGCAGTTTCGATCGCAAATTCTCCAGATGCATTAATCCATCCCAAAGCCTCGTAGGCTTTCCGAATATCCTTGGAGGCTCCATCATAAATCTTCTTTTGGGCTGTCAGACCCTGCTTACCATTACTTAAATTTGTCCATAATTGATCGATCAAGACCAAATCAGCACAACTAATTTGCTTAAATTCATCAAGATGAAAAGTTCCATCATTATAGGACTGATTTCCTGCGGCTTTTAGAAGCAATAGATAGCTTTCATTATCCGCAGCTTTCCAGTTCTTTTCTTTGAGATAAATACTTAGTTGAGCGTAACTAACTTTTTTATCTTGATCTGGATTGGAATCTGGATTGACACCTATATTGGCTATAGTTTGGGGAGATGAAAGAGGTGTAGATGGACTGGGATTAGAATTATGATTATTGTTAGGGGCAATGGCTATGTTTTTAAAAGGATTCCAGCCTAGATTAAAAAGATAAATACCAGCAGATAAAACTAACAAGGCGATCGCAGATGGCAATAAAAAATTTGGCTTGACCTCCTGATCATCAGTAATGCGTGGCGAAGCTGTACTTAGTTTAGGTAATTTTGCTATATCTTTGAGAACTTCATCCACAGTTTGATAGCGATCGCGGGAATTACATCGAATCATTCGATCTACAACCATAGAAAATTCGCGACTAACCTTAGCGTAGCTGCGCCAAACAATCTCATTATCCCGATCCCTAGAAAATTGACTAGGATGTTTGCCTGTCAATGCTTGTAGAGCCACCATACCTAGTGAATAAATATCACTGTTTGATACAGATTGACCACGCTCTTGCTCATAGGACATATATCCAAGCGTGCCAATGGGTAAAGTTACTCTTGCCTTATGGTGCGCGTTAGCAACATCCATTTGCACTTGTTTCACCGTACCAAAGTCAATCAGCACTAGCTTGCCATCGCTATGGCGGCGAATTAAATTACTAGGTTTAATATCTCGATGAATCACATTATATTGATGAACAAATTGGAGAATTCCTAAAATTTCCTTGAGCATCTGAGCGACTCTTGCCTCTGCCATTTGACTGCCCGGAGATATCTCTGTGCCGAGAGAGTGTCCTGCTATATATTCTTGAATTATATAAAATTCTTTATTCTCTTGAAAATAGGCGTAAAGTTGAGGAATACAATCATGTCTTCCCAATTCTTGCAAGGTTTCCGCTTCTGCTTTGAAAAGTTCAAGAGCCTTTTGGGTAAAAACTGGATCATCAATGGTGGGGTTAAGATGTTTGACAACGCATTTAGGATTTTTGGGCAAACGAGTGTCTTCAGCAAGGTAAGTTTGTGAAAATCCTCCTTCTGCCAATTCTTTAATAATTCGGTATCTGCGATCAAGTAGCATGCCTAGCATAAATGGCATTATAGCGCTTTTGCAGCAAGCGAGGTATAGAGGTTGTTTCCCCGCCACAGGCGGGGAAACAACCTTGCACTGCCATAGATAGTGAACAAATTATGAAAAGCGGCAAGTGTCATCATTCTTAAGAAGAATAGCACTTGGTTGAGTGAAGTCAGCATCTCCAGATGGTAAGAAACTACCCTCAGCTGGATGACACATTGATTTGAATTCAAGTTGATCGTACAGGGGCTTAATTACTTGGAGAATGTAATTAGCGGATTGTTCATAAGTACTTGCTTCACTTAGCGATCGCGATGTTTGCCATAGGGATTTTTCCACATTGCTAAAGGTATGATGAGCATAGAATAGTTGGCGTAGTAATCCATCTAAATCATGATTGCGTAAATCTTGCCAGTTATCATGGTCAGGATTGAATGGATAATAAAGGGAAGAAAACAGCAAAATTTTAGTTCGCATCGCATTGGTAAATCGCATTAATTCTAAGCGCAAGTCAAACAGATCATTCGCAATTTGAGGATCAAAGGAAACTTTACTGATCTTCTGACTATTTAAGTTGGTAATGGCTGAACTTGGTTGAGAAATAGGTAATACAGGTAAGGAAATCGCTTCGGAATTCATATGATCGCTATCAGAATAAAGGCGTTCTAATTTGCTAAGTAATATTCCGCCAATTACTGCATATTCTCTAGGCTTAGAGACTCTTTGCACTGCTGCTTGTACTAAAGATACTAGTTGAGGGAAAGTAGGCATAAAAGTAACTAATTCTTTAAGAAGATCTGCCCAATGTATACCATTTAATTGTCTCAGATCACTTTCCCAAACATCTTGACAGGTATATAACAATAGCTTTTTTAACCGCATCTGTTGAGCATCTGTATCAATGTCATAGGCAACCCAAGCATAAATATCGGAATCTTCACTAGAATTGACATCAAGAACTAATAACTCATCTTTAGTGAAGCTGGCATAGCTTTGAGATGTAGAAAGTTCCTGAGCTAGAAACTCGTCAAATACTTCTTCTGAATTATTTTGATGGGTTCGGGAATTCTCTAATGGCGTAACAATTTGTGCTGATGCAGCATTGATGACTAGATTACTGACTTGGCAGGAAATTGGGGCACTAGCTACCTGCGAAATGGAAATATTTTGCGAAGAATTATCAGACGGAACTTCTGGTATTGAAGCCTGCTTATACAGTGTAGAAACGGCGTTAAATACGATTTTAGCAACGATTAAATATTGACGTTGCTTTGGCACAGCAATCGTTTTCACTGATTTTACAAGATTCTCTTTTAAGGCTTCTAATATTGGATGTTGCCGATATAAATCTTGAAGTAATTCTACAAAGCTAAAGTTATGTAAGCGGTGGGGATCATTCTCTAAAATGCCAGTACAGACTAAACAGAGCAACTTCTTAACTCTAATTGGATCTGCGCCCATTTCCAAGTCATCAGAAATATTTTCAATGAGAATATCAATGCGGCTCTTAACTATACTTGGAAGATCAGAATTAATCTTGTCGGGGATGAGAGGGATTTTTTCGAGTAATGATGGTATAACTGCATTAGCAATAGTTTGAGCAAGGGATTTGCTAAGTAAATGTTCTAGGGCTGCTAACACCTCATTTGCTGACTGGTAGCGCTGACGAAAATCGAAGCACACCATTTTATCGATTACATCCGCTAAGGTCGGTGATACTTTAGCTCGATCGCGCCAGAGAAACTCACTGGTAATTGGATCTTCAGGAATTTGATTTGGTGATAGTCCTGTTAAAGCTTGGATGGCAATTATCCCGATCGCATATATATCACTAGCAAACATAGTTTTGCCGCTATATTGCTCATTGGGCATATATCCGGGAGAACCTATCACAATGCTAGAAGTGTGACCTAGCTGGCTAATGGTTTGGGTGCTAACTTCTTTAACTGCACCAAAATCAATTAAGACGATTTTGCCATCGCTAGTCCGACGGATTAAGTTACTAGGCTTAATATCGCGATGGATGACCTGCTGACGATGCACAAAGTCAAGGGTTGTTAAAATATCGGTCAAGAAATCAATCGTGTATTGCTCTCCTAAACAGTTACCCTTTCTAATTTCTTGGGTTAGGACATCGCCTTCAATTAATTCTTGAGCCAGAAAAAATTCTTCATCTTCCTCAAAGTGCGCTAATAAACTGGGAATACATTCATGCTTACCCAATCGATAAAGTACCTTAGCCTCTTTATCAAAAAATTCTCGCGAAATTTCTAACACTTCTGCTTGTGATGACGCAGGCTTAAGTTGCTTGATCACACAAGAAGGTCGATCAGGCAGGTATCCATCTTCAGCGATAAATGTTTGGCCAAAGCCACCGCCACCAAGTTGTTTGACGATCTTATAGCGCCCAGTCAGGTTTTTACCGAGCATAGTTACTTTTAGCCAGTACAAACGGGGACTTCTTAGGATAAATGGTAGTTTGCTCTATCTATCCTAGACTTTTATATTTTGGCATTTGATTAACCTGATAGCAAGTTAATTTTCGTAAGCTCTATAGAGCTAAATTGAATTAACACTAACGCGATCGTCAAACACAAAGCACCCACCTTCCCAATTACTTTCTTCTGGGGGAACTTCTTCTAAATATTTGAGAATACCACCCTTGAGATGATAAACCTCAGCAAAGCCTTGAGAAAGCATATAGGCACTAGCCTTTTCACAACGAATTCCACCTGTGCAGAACATTGCAATTTTTTGGTGCTTTTCAGGATTTAATTGCTCTTGCACATAGAGAGGAAATTCACCAAAGGTTTCAATATGGGGATTAATTGCACCTTGAAAAGTACCGAATTCGACTTCATAGTTATTGCGTGTGTCGATTAAAATTACATCAGGATCAGCTATCAAAGCATTCCAATCATGAGGGGCAACATATTTGCCAACTCGATGGCGTGGATCAATATCTGGAACTCCCAAGGTGACGATTTCTTTCTTGAGCCGTACTTTCATGCGTTGAAATGGAATTCCTTGGCAATAGGATTCCTTGTGTTCTAAATTTTGAAGTCGGGGATCACTACGCAAACGGCTAAGCAAAGCATCAATCGTTTCACGGCTACCTGCGATCGTCGAGTTAATACCTTCTTTAGCAAGGAGAATTGTCCCTTTCAGTTGATGATCCTCACAAAACTCCTTGAGTGGCGCACGCATTGCTTCATAATCGGGTAGGTTAGTAAAATGATAAAAAGCTACTACGACACAAAGCTTAATGTTTTGCGGATCAGCAGCTTGAGCTTTTGTTTGTATAACTTGTGCTTGCAGACGATTGATTTGCTTAATCCTACTCATTGACCCGTTCATTTTTGATTAGCGATCGCTTATAGTAAATGGTTTAAGTTTGCATTTTGCCTAAGGCAAAATAGCAAAACACCTTAACTAAATATAGCGCTTTGCGCTCTAATTACTCCAGTCGGAGGTATGTGATCCATCATCGAATTTATCGGAAAACTGGGTTTAAAACCTTGCCGCTCTAGGGCGGATTTATATTAATATATTATCTTATGCTATATATAATACAAGGCATAAGATTTAAAAAGCTATGTTAGTTCTTGAAGCTAAACTGAAAGGCAAAACAGAGCAATACAACCTCATTGACGAGGCTATCCGTACTGCTTGCTCTGTTTATGCGTAATAAGGCTTTAAGACTATGGATAGATGTAAAAGGGAGCGACAAATACGATCTCAATAAATACTGCACTGTCCTACCTAAAGAGTTTGATTCGGCTAATCGCCGTAAAGTGATTAAGCGATTAGCAAGAAAACACTTGCAAGTATCAAGGCAGCGTAAAGACTTTGCGGTAAAGACTGTAAGGTGCGTAGTTCGGTCTAACGACCTGATTGCCTATGAAGATTTGCAAGTGCGGAATATGGTCAAGAATCATAAATTAGCTAAGTCAATATCTGATGCAAGCTGGTCTATGTTTCGTGATTGGGTTGAGTATTTTGGCAAAGTATTTGGCAAGGTCACGATCGCAGTGCCGCCACAATATACAAGTCAGAATTGCTCAACTTGCGGAACAACAGTCAAGAAATCGCTGAGTGAGCGCACTCATCAGTGTAGTCATTGCGGTACGGTTTTAGATCGTGACCACAATGCTGCACTGAATATCTTGGCTATTGGTTTAAAAAATACCGTAGGGCATACGGAAATTTCTACGCCTGTGGAGAGTTC
>CALRWX020000111.1:0-11227 GCA_943371975.1 Pseudanabaena sp. UWO311
AAAGCGCCGCCCCACGTTATTTGGGTTTAAGACTGATTACGGCTATAAATAAAGGCGTAAGTGTTTTGTGTTTAGCCAACTCATCCTCAAAGCGATCCTTTAGTCCTAAAGTCTCAATAATATTTGGGAATAGCTTGACCTATTGTGTAATGACTCTCTAACAAGTTACAGCCAAAAAGTTACAGCTAAAAAGTTACAGCCAAAACATAGGGGGGGCTTAGCACCCACCTTTCTTCTGATGTGTACAAAAGTTTTTCGTCTTCTGCGAGAGCTTAACATCCACATCCATGAAGGCTTTGCTTCCCAACGCCTTCATGGATGTGGATGTTGTTATAAATGACTTTCTTGGCTTAACATTCGTTTATAGGCAAGCCAACCTGAGGCAATCGCTACGACAAAAAATCCTGCTAAAAAGCGCAAGTGAATAGTCATATCTGGACTAGTTAAAGATTTGCTATTTGTCGATAGAGCGGCCAAGGCTTCACTCATGTGATAGACAGGATTAAATTGAGTGAGTAGTAACAAATCTTTCGATAAAAAAGTGGTGGGAAAAAATGCGCCACCTAACATCAATAGCGGTACGCCAAAGCCTGCAACGAGAGAATTAACATCTTCAACCTTTCGTGCAAATTTCGTTGCTAGGACAAATCCCATCCCCACATAGGAGCCAATGCTTGCCAAAATTACTAATGCCCCAAGAGCGATTGAGCCACTAAAGCGTACTTCCCAAAAAGCAGCGACTGTATAGATAATCAGGGTTTGTCCAATCCCAATCGTCGCATAGGCAAAAAAGATGCCTAAAAAATAGGAAATGCCATTAATCGGTGAAATTAATAATCGCTTAATCGTCAGACTTTCGCGCTCAGCAACAATAGTGGACATCGTGCCGCCGAGACAACTAAAAAATAGTGCTGAACCAATTAATGAAGCAGGAGCTGCCAGTTTGAAGGATTCAACAGTAGTGATTTTGGAGCCTTCCGCTAGGACAAAGCCATTGAGCAACAGCATCAAAATTGGAAAGATCACCCACAGGAGCAAGGTGCGGTATGTCCTAAATAGTTCTAATAAAATACGTCGCCCGATCGCGATCGCTTCGTACCCATAGTTCATGTGAAATTTTCAGTATTTAATGCAATTATAAGCAAAGGCGGTGTTAAGCACCCCTTTGCTTATACATTAATAGGGGCATAACTGTGTTCAGGGGCAAAACTATTTTTGGCAAATACCTCAAACGCTTTTTAATTGGCGCGATCGCAATTTACCTTGCCTTTCGATTGCGGCAGACTTTGCAGTTATTACTGATCAGTTTATTTTTGGCTGGGGCAATTTCGCCAATCATTGAGCGGATTACCACATTTCGAGTTAATGTCCATCGTTGGCAATTTGGGTTAAATCGTGTCTGGGCAGTCGTATTACTTTATTTGTTGTTATTGATAATTGTGGTGTTAGCGATCGCCCCCGCACCACAAATTATTTTAGAACTGGGGCAATTTTTTATTAAACTTCCCAGTCTATTAGAGCAAATTCAATTGCCTAAAGGAGGTTTATTTAATCTCAATCAAGAGCAACTCAATCGCTTTCTGCAAACTCAACCCCTGATTGATCAAGCACAAAGCTTTGGCAAAGAAATCGTTAGTCAAACCTTGGGATTTACCTTGCAAATTTTTAATGCGATCGGTTTGGGCATTTTAAGTCTTTTAATCACCGCCTACATGGTAATCAATTCCAGCAGTTTGATGCAGCGCTGCTTAAGACCTTTTCCCCAAAAAGTTCGCCAAGAAGTTAAGTTTCTAATTCCACTGATTACACGCTGTCTCGGAGCCTATGTGGTGGGAAGGGTTGGTACTTCGACCTTGCTAGGTTTCTGTACCTATTTAACACTGTCTTTATTTGGCATTCCTTACTCAGGAGCCTTAGGTTTATTAGTAGCGATCGCTAATCTTGTTCCCTATATCGGCGGATTAGCTGCGCTTGTTGCTATTTTTATCGCCGCGTGGGGTGTAGACTTTAATCGAGCTGCGATCGCCCTTTTCATTTGCTTTAGCTTGCAACAAATCGAAGCATTTATTCTGCAACCTTGGCTAGTTGCCCCTTACTTAAATCTCGACCCCTTTGAACTATTGCTCTCGATTATCATCGGTGCGGAATTATTTGGGGTAGTCGGTGCAGTCATCGCTCCAACGATTGCAGGCACTAGCAGAATTCTTTTCAATCATTTTGCTAGACCTAGTGCCACAGATCCCCAAGAATAAAAGAGCGCTTTGCGCGCTTTTATTCTTTAATAAACCTGAACCCATTCGTGAATTTCGTAATCTGTCCAGATGCCATTTTGCCAATAGGGATCTGCCTCAACCAGTTGTTTTGCTGACTCTAGGTCGATCGCAGCATATACGGCAAATACTTTAGTCACATCTTGAGTTGGTCCAATAGTTAATAATTTACCTACTTCATGAAGTGTCTTTAGATTATCAAGATGTGCTTGACGGAAGGGAGCGCGTTTTTCGAGAACATTTTCGCAATAGCTGCCCCACACAACAAATTTTTTTAGTTCAGTACTCAAGTTGCTCACAATCCCTAAAATAAAAATTAACCATTCTTCCATAATTATATATAACGAACCAAAACAGGAAATGCGGCGTATCACGCCGCATTTCCTGTTGGAGATTCAAAACTCATATATATTGTTACTTTAATTAAAGAAAAAGCGATCGACAATTAGAGCAACAGCAGTAGCAAAAATAGTTACGCCGAGTGCGACAAAGATATTTTGACCTTGGCTAACACTAAAGCAAGCAACTGCGCCTGCACCCAAACTTGCTGTAACTGCTGCAACTATGGGATCTTTGACTGATTTATTGTACATTTTATAAAATACCGACCATTAGAAATTTTTTTTAATAATGGTTAGCGTACAGCAGTCAATAAAGTCCGTTGATAGTTCTCAATAATTCTTCACTGTAACGACTCCTATCTCTAAAGTTTAGGTTAATTACAATCTAATAGCTTGTAATCAGAAAATCGCTTCTATGAGCTGCTTGCTATAATCACCATATCGCTCTGCTTAGGAAAACATCATGACTCAAGCGATCGCACATCCCAATCCCTCGGTCAATGTTCCAGAAGATAAACTGCTTTGGACAAGTGCTGACCTAGAGTTATTACCCGACAACGGCAACCGCTATGAAATTATTAACGGAGAACTTTACGTGACTAGAGCGCCTCACTGGAAGCATCAAACCACTTGCGGCAATTTTTACTTCGAGCTAAAAGCTTGGTCAAAAAAAACAGGATTGGGATATGTAGCAGTGGGTGCAGGTGTAATCTTTGGCAATAAGGATGATGTTATTCCTGATTTAGTATGGATCAGCAAAGAAAAATACGAAACTTCAATTGATCAGGCCGGGCACTTACTTGGTGCGCCTGATATTGCGATCGAGGTTCTTTCGGCGGGAATTGATAATGAAAAGCGAGATCGCGAAGTTAAGGTAAAACTCTATTCATCACAGGGCGTATTAGAATATTGGATCGCTGATTGGCGAGAAAAGAAACTCCAAGTCTATCATCGCGCAAATGGCATTCTCAAATTAGCGATGACTCTATTTGTGTCTGATACGCTCACTTCGCCATTATTACCAGAATTTTCTTGTCCTCTAGCTCAGATTTTTGAATAAAAAAGGCGACGCATTGCATCGCCTTTTTTTTGTTAGAGCGCGATCGCTACTTAACTTCTTGCAAATCTAGCTGTTTTTCCACAGGTTGAACCTTGGGCTGAAGTACAGGTGGATTGGCTAAATAATCCGCAAGTTGGGACTCAATTTGATCCCGAACAATGGAACGATATTCGAGGAAATGTTCACCTTGAGCGCAGACTGATAGATAGCTCGTTACCACATTTGGATAACGCTTCATCAAGTCAAATAGATTTATCCAAAATTGGAAACGGGTCTTACGAACAAAACCTTGTCTCCAAGCCAAAATTAGCAAAGCTTTGATGGCAGTCCAGTCAGTTCTCTTCTTTTTGGCGCTCTTTTCGCGTTTGATTCTCTTATATTGAGACTCACCGAGAATCAAGAAATGACGATAGGTACGATTGAGAAAAACTAGTGGATCGTAGAGAGTCCAGAAAGCATGAACATATTCAGTGGCAATATCTTCTAGAGGGCGCGTGGGCATGAAGTTCATCAAAGTGGTTTGATGCCCATTGCTATTTTGGGTAATCATTCTTCCTTCTTTATTCAAGCGATGCCAAAGTCCTGTATCGGGCAAGGCCTGCAACATACTGAAAAGTGCAGTAGGAACAGCAGTTTGCTCGACAAATTGAACAATGCGATCGCCAGCTCCTTTTTTCTCACCATCAAAACCGATGATAAAACCTGCCATGACCCGAATTCCTGCTCTGGCAATATTAATAACTGATTCTGAGAGAGGATCGCGATTATTTTGAAACTTCTTGGTAAGGGCAAGACTATCAGTATCAGGGGTTTCAATGCCAAGGAAGACAGAACCAAAGTTACATTCCACCATCATTTGCATCATCTCTTCATCTTGAGCCAAATCCACTGATGCTTCCGTCGCAAAGGAGAAAGGATAATTACGCTCCTTCATCCAAGGTTTTAGCTCTTGCAACATCACTTTCACGTTACGTTTATTGCCGATAAAGTTATCATCGACCATGAAAATACTGCGTCTCCAACCAAGATCATAGAGACATTGCAATTCCGCCAAAATTTGAGCAGGAGTCTTGGTGCGGGGCTTACGTCCATATAATACGATGATGTCGCAAAATTCGCACTGAAAGGGGCAACCTCGCGAAAACTGTACCGACATTTCGGCATAGCGATTCATCTCTAGTAAATCAAAACGTGGGATTGGTGTATCTGTTACCGCAGGTTTTTCGCCATTGGCTCTGAGAATGCCAGAGCGATCGCCTCTTTGAATAGCCTCAACGAACATCGGCAAAGTAATTTCGCCTTCATCCAGAATCAAGAAATCTGCACCCGAAACTTTTGCTTCTTCAGGTAAAGCGGTTGGATAGGGACCGCCTACAGCGACTAATTTGTCGCGTTTTTTTGCTTCTTGAATTTGAGCAAGAAAATCATTTTTCTGCACGATCATCGCCGAGAGAATTACCACTTCTGCCCATTCCCACTCAGCTTCGGTGATATCCCGCACATTGCGATCGACTAATTTAAATTCCCATGTTTGAGGCAATATTGCCGCAACTGTAACCATGCCTAGGGGAGGTAGTTGAGCTTTATAACCAACTAATTCTAGTGTTTTCTCAAACGACCAAAAGCTTTTTGGAAATAACGGATAGACGAGTAAAACACGCATTTTGTTTAGGGGTTATTTAGGGATTGTTTTTAATAAAAAAGCCCTTTTTTATTTTTGCCGATGAGTCTTGCTCATCAACAAGAATTAAGAAGGGCTTTTTTAAATGTTAGCAATGGTAGTCTCAAGGATTACCGTTTCTTAATCTAGCTTGCTAGATCAAGTTCTCTTACGGGAATAGCTTGAAGCTTCTTCACGCGTTCTTCTTCTGCCCAATAGTCAGCTAGTTGACCTTCAATCTCCCTTCGCACGATGTCGCGATATTCCAAGAAGTGTTCATTGTGGGCGCAAACGGTGAGGTAATGCTCCCATACCGCAGGATTATTTTTGATTATGCTAAACAGATGATGCCAGAATTTCCAACGGGTTGAGCGCTTAATTCCCTGTCTCCAGATCACGATCGCTAAAGCCTTGAGATCAATGAGGCTAGGGAACTTAGCAGGAGCTTCGACTCTAGGACCACCCAATTTTAGAAAATAACGATAAACACGATCTAGATAAGCATGGGCTTCATACAAATCACTAAAAGCTTCTACATATTCGCGAGCAATTTCCTCAACGGGGCGAGTTGGCTCAAAATTCATTAAGGTGGTTTGGTTTAAATTACCATTTTGGGTCCGTAAACGCCCTTCTTTGTCGAGACGATGCCAGAGAGCCGTATGGGGCAATGCCTGTAACATCGCAAATGTAGTCGTAGGAATCCCCGTTAGTTCTGCAAAGCGAACAATGCGATCGCCTGCTCCTGTTTTTTCACCGTCAAAGCCAATGATGAAGCCAGCCATGACTCGAATTCCTGTCTTGGTGATAGTTTCAACGGCTTCTAACAAAGAAGATCTTGTGTTTTGGAACTTTTTCGTCATCTGCAAGCTATCTTCATCGGGGGTTTCAATACCCAGAAATACTGCATCAAAATAGCATTCCACCATCAAATCCATCAAATCCTGATCGGCGGCTAAGTCAATGGATGCTTCTGTATTGAAACGGAAAGGATATTGATGTTCCTTTTGCCAGATTTTAAGTTCTTGCAAGAGCAGTCTCACATTGCGCTTATTGCCAATGAAGTTATCATCAACCATAAAGACGCTACGCCGCCAGCCTAGATTGTAAAGATAGTCGAGTTCGGCTAGGAGCTGAGCAGGGGTTTTCGTTCGTGGTTTGCGTCCGTACAATACAATGATGTCGCAGAACTCGCACTGAAATGGGCAACCCCGCGAGAACTGTACCGACATAGAGTCGTAAGCTTCAAGTTCTAATAAATCAAAGCGCGGGACTGGGGTACTAGTAACATCGGGCTTTTCACTGGTGCGGAAGATGCCACTGGGTTCACCTTTAGCGATCGCTTCTACAAACATGGGCAAAGTAATTTCGCCTTCATCCAAAATCAAGTAATCTACACCCGCCGCCTGAGGATCTTCTGGCATAGAGGTGGGATAAGGACCACCACAGGCAACTTTTTTGTCACGACGTTTAGCTTCCTTAATCAAGGATAATAAATCATCCTTTTGGACGATCATCGCTGATAGGATTACCATATCCGCCCATTGCCATTCCGCCTCGGTGATTGCACGAACATTGCGATCGACCAATTTGAAATTCCATTCTTGGGGCAAGATCGCAGCTACGGTAATCAATCCTAGCGGTGGCAGTAACACTTTCCGATTTACTAACTCTAGGATTTTCTCGTAAGACCAAAATGTTTTTGGAAAAAGTGGGTAAACCAGTAGAACGTTCATATCTTTTCTGGGGTGTAATTGGGCGGATATATTAAAGAATTTCTGTGTACAGCACAGAAATTCTTGTGATTAGACGGTGGGGAAACCTGTACGGATGTCTTCGACAATGCCATCACGCAAGACAATTTCCACACGCATTTGAGCAATCAAGTTATCGCCTTTAGCAGCAGGGAAGTAGCTATCAAGTTGTCCTTGGGCAACCTCTTGTTCTAGCTCTAAGTTCTGCACTTGGGTCAATTGGGTCAACAATTGATTCTTTTGTTCTAATAATTCGGCTTTAACCCGATTCATTTCTGCACGAATGCCTTCGATCGCATTGGCAACTTCCGCAGAAAATGGCTTGATGCTTTGGCGCTCGATCTCATTGATTTGGCGAGAACCTTGAGAATCGACTTGCTGTAATTGGGCATCGATTTGAGCAATTTGTTGTTGCAGTTGTTGCTGCATTTCCTCTTTCCAGCGTTGCGTCACAATCACTTGAATATTGGCGGTGCGACGTAATAAAAGCTGATTAGAAAAATCGAAACTCACAGTTATCTCCAGTTGGCTAATAATTTATATTGATGTGACAGCGGCTTTGTCGCCTTCACATCATGAAGTAAACATTTCGACAATAATATCTTGATAACGCTCAAATACAATGTTACGTCGGATCTTGAATGTTTGCGTTAAAAACCCATTATCGATGGTAAAGGGTTCAGGTAAAAACTCAAAAACGCCTATACGATCATTAATGCTATACCCTGGGCGGTTTTGAACTTCACGGTTGAGTTCTTTGCGGTAAAGATTACGAATTTTGGAATTGTTCAACTCTGGCAAAATGCTTGCTAAGTTGGAATCGGCAGGAATTAAACCTGCGGCTTCGAGGGCAGATAGATTGGGAACAATTAAGACTCCCAACTGTTTCTGGTCTTGTCCCACTAGCACCAGCTGATCAATATAGGCACTGCGAATACAAGCATCTTCGATCGGCTGGGGTTCAATATTCTCGCCATTAGTTAAGACGATCGTATCCTTGGCGCGACCAGTAATTACGAGATCATCCCATTTACTGACATAGCCCAAATCTCCCGTGTCAAACCAACCCTCTGGATTAACTGCATTGGCTGTAGCTTCAGGATTTTTATAATAGCCCTGCATGACTTGAGGCCCTCGAATTAAGACTAGACCGTGGTTGTCCGCAGGTACATCGACTCCCGTTGTCAGATCAACAATACGGGTTTCTGTATTCAGCAATGGCTGTCCATCCCCCCCGCGAATATTGCGATCGGGGCGGCGCACATGGGTGATCGGAGAGGTTTCGGTCAAGCCATAACCGCCCAAAATCTCGATGCCGACAATTTCATAAAAGTCTTCGAGGTGTTCAGCGATCGAGCCACCACCACTGACAATGTATTTGAAATTGCCACCCGTTGCCTCACGTACTTTTTGATAAACCAACTTATGACCAAGCTTATGAAATGCCCACAGTCCTAAAACTACCAGCGATGCCTTTAGCTTGTCGCCTAGAGAAGGATAGAGATTCTCGACATTTAAGCCTTGGACAACTCGTTTTGCGATGATGTATTTCTGGCTGGTTTTAAGGAAAAAATTCACTAAGCGCTGTTTACTAGCTGGTTGTTCGCGAAAGTTTTTCTGCACACCTTCATAGATTGATTCCCACAGACGTGGCACAGCGACCATGTAATGAGGTTTATGTTCCTTGAGATCTTTTTTAATCATGCGGAGATTGGTATAGATCTGCGTACAACCTTGGGAAAAGATGAAGTATTCAAAGGTGCGCTCGTAGGAATGCCATGTGGGAAGGATACTTAATACTTTTTCACTGATCTTCAGTTTTAAAACCTGTTGCGCGGCTTCTACCTCATAAAGAAAATTGCCGTGGGTAAGCATGACCCCCTTAGGTCGGGCGGTTGTGCCTGATGTATAGATCAGCGTAGCAAGGGTGTCACGTTGAATATTTGGATTACCCAAGTCTTTGCGACTACCCAGAGCTAGCAATTGCTGGAAGTTATAGGCTCCTTCGGGTGGCGTTTCATCTGACAGCAGAATAATTTGCTTAACGGGTAAGCTATGTAATTCTGGCTCTAGTTTTTTGAGAGTGGCAAGATTTTCCACCACGATCGCCATGCTATCGCTATGCTCGATGATATATAGCAATTCACTCCGCTCGGCTTGAGAACTGCGCGTCGCATTGGCAGCCCCGATTGCCAAAATCCCTTGGTCAGCAATTAGCCACCTTGGGGAGTTATCGGAAATAAGGGCAACTTTGTCACCAAAGTTTAAGCCTAGCGATCGCAAGCCTGCACCAAATTGATTGATTTGCTCAAAGGTATCTTTATAGGAAATTCGCACAGGTGGCTTCGCATGGGGATCGTGGAGGGCGATCGCATCGGGATGATTGTGTGCGCCCTGTTCCCACAGTTGCCAAAGACTAGAGGCTTGCGAAAGATCAAAGGATTTAGCCATAACAAAGAAATGTCTTACTAAGGTTTTATTATTTTTTATTACTGGAATGTTCAGTTAAAAATAAGCATTAACTTAAGAATTGCATCAAGAGTGATCGATATCCAAAAACTAAATAGTGTGAAGCCGCGCTTTGCATCGTCTCTCACTATTCATTTGTTTTTTCATAGATTTCCTTAAGCAAACCTTTTTGGCTGCGCCCGCTTTTAGTTTTGCCACCGATTACTAGTAGCCATAATTCAGTGAATTGCCATTTGTATATTGGCATAGGATGCGCCTTCAGATTGCGCAATTTAGAGATTTGATCAATCTTGCTAGCGGCTTTGCTATTAGATAATAGCCATTGCGATAGTGGATGTTGCCATTGTGTGAGAAATTCATTTACTAATTGGCGATCGCAGGATGATATTTTCTGATCGTTAAATTTTTGATAATATAGGCGATCTCGATCTTCACTAGATAAATATTCGCGATTTAATACCTCTTCACTAAAGGTATACCACTCCTTAGCAATTAGATAGGGCAAGCTGCCAAGCGTATATTTACCTCTTTTTCTCAGGGTTACTCCCGCAATTACAAATTCTTTTTGAGTTGGATTTTGCTGGCACAGAAATCGATAAAATGTTTTAAAAAAGCTCTGAACAATTTCTCTTTCTACTACACTCGCAATGTATAGGCAGGAAGGCTTATAGTCGGAAAAGTTTTCGGTAAAAATATCTGATTCAACTAAATATTTGTGCTTGTAGGCACTAAACAGATCATGACGACTAGATATTTCTATTTGTCCCCAAGCATTTGTACCTAGCCTTTTGAGAAGCTTTGACTCAATTTCCTGCTCATCATAATTAAAGGTTGAAGTATTTTGCTGATCCGATAAGGCTTTAATCTGATCTCGCAATATTAATATTTCATCTCTTTCAGCATCAGAAAGATTGGCTTTTTCTCTAAAGATTGAAATCTCTGCGTTAAGCAAACGAATTTGCTCATCTTTATCTTTGATTAATTTTTGTTTTTCTTCTAAGTCCAGTGCTGTAACTGCTGCCTTGACTAAGTTGTAATAATTATTCTTTAAAATATCGACTTCTTGTGAAGTGGCGCGACTTTTACCGCGCAAAGCAATTTTTTTTCCCTGCTGTACCGCAAGGATCTCCCCCTCAGGATTGCGTATTCGTAGCTCTTTAATATCTTCTTGATCTGAAGAAAGCGAAACCACACTACATTCGTACTTACGTTGACTATAGTAAAATTCTGCTTTCATAAGTAGTCTAGATTATGCCGATAAATTACCAAGAGTAAATTGCATTGAATATATTGAATATTCTTTAGCTCTTGATGAAGGCGATCGCATGTTGCCAAATGATAACCTTATGCCCTGATGTATCTAAACAAATACACTGATCATCAATCCAGCTAATTTTGCCGCGCAATTGATCACCTGTGAGCAATTTTATTTCGATTTCACTCTTATTGCGAATGATACTGTGAATGCGACGAATACTTGGTAGAGATGTATTGAGTCCGATTTTGGTTGCTGTTGGTGCGCTCATCGTCTTACCTATGACAGTTTTATGAATATTATCATTAAACTAAATTTTAAAAGCCAAATAAAGGTCGGTAAAGTTTTGCCGACCTTTATTTTACCTTTAGGGACTTGCTATTAATTAAAGTATCATAGGCTTCGAGTTCGCTCAGCCAAC
>CALRWX020000112.1:0-11015 GCA_943371975.1 Pseudanabaena sp. UWO311
ACTCGAGTTGAGGGAGAAAACTCTCGGTTACGTCACTATCTGGCGAGATTGCACCGCAAAACTTTCTGCTATTCCAAGTCTTTAGATATGTTGCGTTACTCTGTGCGGTTGCTGATTCATTATCTTCACGACCCTTCTATCCTTTCTTCTATCTAATTCATACTTTTGCCTGCAACGCCGAAAAAATGATCGAATAAATGATGCTCTTGAAAAATATGAGCGAGCATACCAATTAGACTCAAGCGATCCAATTATCATGAATGCTTTAGGGCAAGCAAAATGCCGCTCTGGAGACTATGAAGAGGCAGACAAACTTTTCCGTTCTGCTATTGAAATAGAAGTTTCAGGTTCTAAAATGAAATATGAGATTATAAATCTTTCAAGTTTAGCAGAGAACTTATCCAGATGGGGTGAAGCTCTTTCTCAATATAGGAACTATGAATCGGCTGAACAAAAATTTAAAGAGGCTCTTCTTTTCTGTGATCGTCTCATAGAATTGGATCAAGACGATCCTAGATCAAAAAGTTTACTATTTCAAATATACAGAAATCTTGGCTTTTTCTATAGGAAAACGAATAAACATAATGAAGCAATTAAATATTTTGAGAAAGCAGTTTTTAAAAAACCTAGACGATATGCAGATATCAAAGACACTATAGTCTCGGTTATCCAAGTAGGTAAGTTATTACTACAAGTTGGTGACGTGAATAGAGCATTAGCTTTGTGTACACCAGATCTTCATAAAGCTTCTGAGAGACTAGAGCATGACAGAAAGCTGCAAGAAGATTTTAAAGCTCTTGCCAAAGATTTAGAAAATATCAATCAAGTTTCCGTAAAAGGAAAAATAGAGAAGGTAGACGCTAGTAGAGGCTTTACCATTATCATTACAAGTGATTCTCCTCATTCATCATACTTTGGTCATGTAAATGATTTTGTTCCTAGACAAGATACCTTGTCAGAAGAAATTTTAGGCAAGAGAGTAACATTTATACCAAATGAGTCACAAACTGAATTTGGAAAACGACTTGAGGCAAAATCTATAAGGTTGTTAAGTTAATTTACTTTTTTTGTTGAGGTTAATTTAAAATTATCGCTTTTTGATGGGTTGAGATTTAGGCGATCGCGGTTTGTTGAGATTGAGTTGAGGGGCGATCCTGTTGATACAAATTTATGGCAAAGTTGTATGTACACTTGTACACACTATAATTAGATGAAGTATCAATGGGACAAAAACAAAGCCGCATTAAACCTTCAAAAACATGGAATTGAGTTCGCCGATGCAGTAGCAGTGTTTTCAGACGATCTTACAATTACAATTCCAGACAACAGATTTGATGAAGATCGATTTGTCGCTATTGGCATGGATGCTTTTGGCAGAATCTTAGTAGTTGTTTTCACATGTCGTGGTGAAGACATTCGCCTAATTTCAGCCCGCTTAGCAGAGCGCCGCGAACGTAAACAATATGAAGAAGATTAAAAAATATGCAACCAGAATATGACTTCAGCAAAGGCAAACGCGGCGCGATCGAACCAGTTGCCAAAGGAAAAACTCGTATTACGATTCGGCTAGATGATGAGATCCTAGAATGGTTTCGAGCAGAAGCTAACAACAAGGGCGGTGATAATTATCAAACAGCGATCAATGAAGCCTTACGTCAACATATCCGTCAACAAACTCAAGAACCACTAGAAAGTACATTGCGTAGAGTATTGAGAGAAGAACTTGCTCAAAGTCAATCCAATTAGAATCTTTCTCATTTAGGACTGCGAGTGGTTAGGCGATCGCTTTTTGATGGATTGAGGAATAGGCGATCGCCTATTCCCAAAAATCAATATTTACAATTGAGTTAATATCTCGACCCATCTCCCACTCATTAGGAAAAGTAAAACCTTTTGACTGATATTCTTTACGAGTATGCTTTAAAGCGAATCGCCAAGCATCACTAAAATGTCCATCCCAATAACCTTTGAGACTGAGATAATTATTGAGTAATACCTCAATCTGTAAACGCTGCTCTCGGATCGTATCTTCCCAACCATTAAAACAGTCAGGCATATTCATATACATCCGTTTGAGTAAATGTGCAAGTAAAGTTGCAAGACGGCTTTCTAATTCCTTTCTTTGAGATCGACCCAAGTCCTCAATCTCCTCTATCAAATTTTCAAGGTCAAGATTCTCAAAATCTCTGTTTTTTAACTTAGCTATAGTTCCCTGAATCCAAAGTAGGTAATCAGATTCATATGAGAATTTCCTTTCAATTGTCTGAGTCATTGATTTGTAAATCCTGTGGCAAACCCAACAGTATCATTATCGCGCGTAAAACAATTTAGCGATCGCTTTTTGATGTGTTAAGTTTTAGGCGATCGCAGTTTGTTGAGATTGAGTTGGGGGCGATCTAGGATTGTTGATGTTGGCATTAGTGGCAATTACTTTTTAATTAAGAGTTTGTCAATCAAGGCTTTGGTTTCTTTGGAGATTATTTTTTGCCTTGGTGCGTCAACAAACTGGCGACCATAGGCTTTACATTTATGACTTTGATTCCCGTTATGAATAAAATCATTTTTTACCACATCTTTTGATTCACAGTTGGGACGATCTTGCCTTGATAATTAAGGGGCTAAAATTTCTTTTATAATCATGTCCTTACATCTGGCGGACTATCATTTTTTCTTTTGACATCAAGCATAGATATCGTTGTCAGTGCATAATTAAATTTGAGGTCATGACTGGAAACCACGCTCTCACAAATTACGTCCTAGCAATTTATGAAATCGCCACAGCCGCCATCCCAGCCTAAATCAACTAGACAGCCTAAATCCAAGTTGATGACCCAGATCAATCAACTAACACAGGTTGTTAATGGGGTATTAAGAATTAATCCCAAGGATCGTGTTCCTAAGCTAGAAGTACGTCGATCGCAAAAGGATAAACCCGAAATTTATGACTTAGTGGGCGATCGCTACATTCTAGGACGTAGTACAGGCAAGTGTGATATTGTCGTGCAAACTCCACTGGTGAGCCAAGTACATGCTCAACTAGTACGCGATCGCACCCAAAAGAAAGCCCAATTTATTCTGCAAGATCAAGACTCTACTAATGGCATTTATCGCGATAAGCAACGGCTTAAATCTGTGCCATTACGCCACAAAATGAAAATTACACTGGGTCCCCCAGAATTATCTGAAGCCGCCACAATTCGTTACCTCGATCCGCCACCCTGGTATATTCGCACGGTGCAATACACCGCCTATGCTATTGGCGCGATCGCAGGATCAATTGTCGTGGCGATCGGTTTAGAGGTTGGCAAGGTTCCCGATCTCAAGCCTCTTCCTGTCACCCAACAGGGGCCTGTGGAAGTCTTAGCAGGCGATGGTGTTAAGCGTCTCGATCCTACAGATATTGCCAACCATACGGAATATAAGACCTTCGCTGAATTTGGGAAATTTATTCCCGCCGCCGTGATTGCCTCAGAAGATACTTCTTTTTATTGGAATATTGGCGTTGATCCCGTCGGTGTGGCGAGGGCGATCGTTACCAATGTGCGTAGTCAAGGTTCGCGCTTAGAAGGCGCTAGTACAGTCACGCAGCAACTAGCTCGCAATCTGCTCGGTAAAACCTATGTAGGAACCGATGATTCCGCAGGACGTAAATGGCGAGAGGCGGCGGCGGCGATCAAGCTCACCTTTACCTATAACAAAGAAGAAATTCTCCGTCTTTATCTCAATCGCGCCTATACAGGTAATGGTGTGTATGGGTTTAAAGATGCGGCAAAACTTTATTTTGGGAAGGAAGCCTCGGAACTAAATCTCTCGGAAGCAGCAACCCTAGTCGGTCTTTTACCTTCTCCCGAAACCATTAATCCCTTTAAAAATAAAGATCTTGCCATCGAGTATCGCGATCGCATCCTCAATCGAATGGCAGAGTTGGGGATGATCACCGACAAGGAAGCGGATCGGGCAAGGAGAACCGTATTAATCCTTAATGAAGTTGCTAAAACTAAGCTCCAAGGCTCCGTTGCTCCCTATTACTACAGCTATGTTTTTGATGAGTTAGAGGAGATTCTTGGTAAAAACTTTGCGAGAGAAGGTAATTTGATCGTTGAGACTAATCTCAATATTGTCATGCAAAAAGCCTCTGACGAAGCTTTACGAGAGGCTGTTGCTCGCGATGGGGGCAATTATGGATTTAGCCAAGGGGCGATCGTTACGATCAATACTAGCGATGGTTCACTATTGGCGATGACAGGTGGTATTGATTACAAAACTAGCCAATTTAATCGTGCTGCCCAAGCTCTGCGCCAATCGGGTTCAACTTTTAAATTATTTAGCTACGCCGCCGCCGTTGACAAAGGAATTCCCCCTAGTAACACTTATTCCTGTAATGCTCTCTCAGGGATTACAGGTTGTCACAACGGCGGCAGTGGCAACATCGATATGTATCGTGGCTTTGCTCTATCGGAAAATGTGGTAGCGGTGCGAGTAGCCGAAGCCGCAGGTTTGGAGAATGTCGTGAAAATGGCAAAGACCTTGGGTATTACTGCCAGACTGGATGCATCTAGCAATATGGTTTTGGGTGGTAATGAGGTCAAAATTCTTGAAATGGCGGGAGCCTATGCCACTGTGGTTAATGAGGGCAAATATATTAAGCCTCACGCCATCAAACGCATTCTCGATAGTGCCGATTGTCAGAATCCTAAGGATCGCCAAACCTGTCGCGTTATTTTTGATGCCAGTACATTCATCAAACCGCGTCAGGCGATCGATGCAGGTGTTGCCAGTACGATGGTTGATATGATGCGTGGGGTGGTGCAGTATGGAACAGGGCGATCGGCGGCGATTCCCCAAGGTACTGTCGTTGGTAAAACAGGTACTACTGATGAGGGGCGTGATCTTTGGTTTATTGGTGCAGTTCCTCGCCGTAATTTACTAGCTGCGGTCTGGTTGGGTAATGACGAGGGCGTAACTAGAGGCTCAAGTTCAATTGCAGCAGGGGTTTGGGGCGATTATATGCGTCAGGCAGTTCGCTAATTCAACAAAAAGAATGCGAAGCATTCTTTTTGTTGATATAAAAATTTTTGCGAAAATTTTGTCTAAAGCTCTTGACGACTGCCATAGGTGCTGTAGTATTGATTCCGAATTACTAAATTAATTACTAATTAAAGCTACATAGGAGCTATTGCAATGAATAAAGGTGAACTAGTAGATGCGATCGCCGAAAAGGTAAATGTATCTAAGAAAAATATTGAAGTGATCGTTACTGCTGCTCTCGAATCAATTGTTGATGCAGTCGCTGATGGCGATCGCGTAACTTTAGTAGGTTTTGGTTCCTTCGAGCCACGCGAACGCCAAGAACGTGAAGGTCGTAATCCCCGCACGGGCGAAAAAATGGTCATTGCTGCTACCCGTGTTCCCGCTTTTTCGGCTGGTAAGCAATTTAAAGAAAAAGTAGTTGAAGAATAAGTCAAGCACCTCAAGACTCCAAAAGTCGGCGCGTTGCGCCGACTTTTTCGTTTCTGGACACCAAAGCAAAGGGATGGTTGCGGCGCTCTGCGCCGCAACCATCCCTTTGCTTTGGAATTTAAAAAATTATGCTTAACAAACTAGCGATAAATTGGCTATTTAGGTTATAATCGGTAACTGTCGCGAATTGTATTAAATTTTTAGACTTTTACCTCTACATCACCTGATAGAACCGCAATGGCTAAGAAAAGCATGATCGAGCGCGAGAAAAAACGCGCTAAGCTAGTTGAAAAGTACGCAACTAAACTCGAAGCACTTAAAGAAAAGTTTGCCAGTCCTGAACTGACACAACAACAAAAGGTCGCGGTACATCGCGAGATCCAACAAATTCCTCGTAATGCTAACCCCACCCGTCACCGCAACCGTTGCTGGGCGACTGGTAGACCCCGTGGCTATTACAAAGATTTTGGTTTATGCCGTAACGTCTTGCGTGAGATGGCTCACCAAGGCTTATTACCTGGTGTAGTTAAATCTAGCTGGTAATAAAAAAAGAGAGGTAACGCGAAGAGTTACCTCTCTTTTTTTACGATTTTATGCGATCGCCAGTTGAGCTTAGATATGCTAGTCTATGTCATCTGTTTGAGCTTTGCCGATATCGCGCATGGAATTTTTGCCTGAATCTTCAAAATCTGGAGGCGATCTTGTTAAGAGAGAGCGGGAAGCATTAGGTGTCGAGTCAAAAGATCGACACACCGATTTACTAGCAATAGAATCTTCATCAACAGTAAACAAACAAGCCAAAAATATTGATCCCCGAGATCGCTTAACTTGGTCAGACGTGGGTATAGTCTTCAGTATTCCCCTTGTAGGATGGCTAATCGTGATGGGGGGGCTGTATTTATTTAACCCATTAGCAATTAGCTGGTTAGCCTCTTCCGAGGCTCCTGCTTTTTACCTTAACTCTCTATGGAATCTTCCTAAAAGTATTAAGCAAATTCAAGAAGAATTAGGGCGTAGTCAGCTTAAACTTGGCGAAAATTACAATTTAGAAACTGGGGAAATCATCTACACAGTTTTGGAAACAGAAACTCAAAATATTCGTGAGATTAGGCTTTATCAAACAATCTCGGATCGCAGGACAGAAAAATTATTGTTGATGAGTACCACCACGATCGCAGGAATTGATGAATACTTTGTGCGATCGCCTCTTTTTAAATATGCCACCTACGCAATTCCTGAACGTATACAGCCAAGTCGCAATCGCTTACCACTTAAGAAACTCACATTAATTGATAATCCACCTCCACAAATTGGCGATCAAAAAGGTGGTATTTGGTTTGCCGCATCAGGGAATTTAGATGGAATTGCCTATGGTCAAATTTATTGTTTTGGAACAACAGATAAGCGATCGCGACTCACAGAGTTAGATACTTGGACAAGTGCTGCGGGTGAGCTTCCGAAATGGCGCAATATATTATCCAGCAATCCAAATTCCCGACAATTGGTCATTAATCAAACTCAGGAATTTGAGCCAATGTTTGTGGTCTTTCAACCTGAAGACGCGATCACTAGTTCCATTAATCGCATTCAATTACGTCAGATCAATCTGAATGAGGCTAAGAATCAACCCAAGGCTTACCAAGATGCTCTATTGATGGCGAGTGTAGGTTTATGGTCGCCTGCCTTAGGTAAATTTAATCTCATGGTTGATGATTTGCGATCGCAAAAGAAAACTCTATCTCCATTCTTACAAGAACAGTATGACCTGATCGTATTCCATTCCAAAATCACCTCCGAGCGAGCCAATAATCCTAACGCAAATCTTGGAGAGAAATCGCTCATTAACATTATTGATGGACGTTGGACAGAAGCTCTAGCGATCGCCAATGATTCTACTTATAAGGGCGATAAAATTGCGGAAATGTTAGAAAAATATCATCCTCATATTTGGCAAAGAGTGATCACCATGCTTACCTTTACGGGAGCGACGGAGATCAAGCTATGGGGAGGATTAGTGGTGTTACAACGCAATGGCTTGCGCCGTGCCGAAAACTGGCTGAGGGAACAGAAAGTCGATGCAAAGGACTTCAATCAATTACTACAACGACTTGACCTTGCACCGATATTACTCAAACCCCAGCAATTATTGGGAAGGTTTACTTACCTCGGTAAAGGGGGGGCTGGATCGGATTGGTTCTTGCCACCACCAAAACTAGAATCTGGTCAAGCTTGGTATGAAGTGCGAATTGATTTGATTAAAGATGGTGATAAATGGCGAAATGAACCATTCCCAGAACTAAGCGATCGCTCTTCTATTTTGCTATGGCGAATTTTAGGACTTTCTCTAAACAGCAATCTTGGTGTTGTGATCTATGATGCCTATGGCAAACCGCAAAACTCAACTCTAAATGCTCAATCCCTTTGGGTTGGTGCTGATGGTAGTTTAAAGATTCTCGCTTCAGGGGATGCGGGACTTGCTACGTTGATCAGTAAAAGTGTTATTCCGCCTCTGGTAAATAGTGGCGGTAGTTTTGCACCACCAAAAGGAAATTCTGTTGATTGGCAAAGACTTACTGCGAAAACCATTGAACGCATAATTCGGACAATGTATGTCGAATTGCAGCGCAATGGTCAAATTTCCATGAATATTGAGGAATTTAGCCTGTTAGTGCAGCAGCAATGGACTCTCTCTGAAGTAAATCTTGATGGCGGAAAGCCTGCATACTTATTGTTGCTCAGTCGGGAACAGGTTGATTTAGGGAATAGACATTATCCATTAGCGATCGCCTTTTCTGCTGATGGCTCTTTGCTATTTAGTGACACGAGTGGCGGCAGATTGTGGATAGATGTTTTGCCTAGCAGCAGCGAAGGACAAATTCTTACGCTGCGGAGTGGACGTTATGAAGTGTGGAATTTTCGTTAGTTTCACAACTGGGACGTGCCACTAGATTTTCGTAAGGTTCGATCGCAAAAGGGTGATCGGGATTGCTTAACAAGTGGCGATCGCACAAATTAAAAAGCTCTTGTTTTGACTGGACTAGTCGCATTCCTACCAAAAATTCACCCTCTGCATCGATACCTGTTCCGATAAAATTGAGGAATTTTTTCAAACTATTCACATGGGATTTCTCTCTGAAATTATCCTGATAAGTAATGGCGAATAGATGCTGAATATAGTCATTCACATCAGCAAGGGTAATCACTTTTACTGGTCTGCCTGCAAAGCGATCGCGGATTTGTTGAAAAATCCAAGGATTGCGAATCGCCGATCGCCCGATCATCAACCCTGCGGCTCCTGTCTCTTGCAAAACGGCTTCGGCTTTGAGGTAGGAGGTAATATTGCCATTAGCCAACACAGGACAATTTACAGTTTGGACAGCTTGACGGATCAAGTCGTAATGCACTGCGCCACGATAAAGTTCTTTGACAGTGCGACCATGTAAACTGAGCAGATCAATTTGATATTGATTAATTAATTCTAGTAATTTCTCAAAGTTATTGATCGAGTCAAAACCCACGCGCATTTTCACGGTAAAAAGCCCCGAAATTTGCGATCGCAAAGCATCAAAAATACGCTCAATCGTCTCCAGTTCCCGCAACAATCCCCCACCGACATTTTTGCGATACACACGCGGCGCAGGACAGCCCAAATTCAGATCAATTCCTGCGATCGGATATTTCGTAAGTTGCTGAGCAATCCGCAGCATATCAGGAATGCTTTCGCCAATTAGCTGAGCAAATACGGGTCTACCCGTCGTATTACTGGTAATTGATTTGAGAATCTTTTTGTCGAGATGAGAATTAGCATAGACCCGAAAATATTCAGTCACATAATAATCGGGGCAGCCATATTCGCCAAGCATTTGCATAAAGGCAAGATCGGTGATGTCTTGCATTGGTGCTAATGCTGTCAGTGGTTGTCCTTTGATTATCTGCGGTGGTAATGGTTGAGGAGTCAAGGTTTTTATTTGATGACAAGAGTTTGAGGGGAGATCAATCGGGTAAAAATCCATCTAGCAAAGTTTGCTCCGATGTATAGGGACATATTTCTGGAAACCCATCTAATCCTGTTTCCTTTTCAGCGCTAATGGTTGCTAATTGGTAAGCATCATCAAAAACTTCAGCGATCGCCGTTTTAAGGCTAGGATTTTGTTTTAGATGCTTTTGTAAACGTAATCTTTGTTCTTTTATGGTTAACTGCCAACTACGCGATCGCTTGTTGGGTTGAAATTGCCACTTTAATAGATGCATTAACAAAATTTCTAAACGGCTTGCCAATACCCGCTTTTCAGCACGCCCCATATCTTCTATTTCTTCAGCTAAATGTTGAATATCAATTAATTGCAGTTGTCCCGTCCTGAGCAAATGAGCCTGTTCCTGCGTCCAAGCATAAAAATCACGATCATAATTATTACAAAAATGATTATCTGACGGATTTTCTGCATGAGTAGATAACTGCTTGATTGCGATCGCCATAGGTCTACAGTAGCTAAGTTATAAACAAACTAACATATTAATATTCGAGTAATCCCCAGTCTATGAGCGATCGCCCCACCCCCTACAACAATAAAAACTTAGATGCAAGGGACTTAAGCCCATTGTCGGGTGTTAGTTATAAACAGGGATCGCTCTTTAGTGAAGACCTTCAGCGCAGTTCGCGATTGTATGACAGTGGCGCAAGCTATGAAATGGGAAATCAATCCTTACAGGTGTGGAAACAGGCGATCTCAAAATATCAAAGTTCCATCACCACAATGATCCCCGCTACGCAAACCACTCTATTTGAAATCTCATCTAGTCACTGCGATCCCCATGCGATTAATCCTTTTACCCTACCGTTTCAGCCCGCCGAATTCTACCGTTTACCTAGCGCCGATGCGGGAGATGCTTGTATATACTTTGTTGTCGATTTAGTTTCATCTTCCCAATTACCCGTGCTACTGTATATAGGAGAGACCTGTCGTTCACATAAAAGATGGAAAGGAATCCATGACTGTAAGCGATATCTTCTAAATTACCGAGAATTACACAATACTCATAACCTAGCAACCCAAGTTGTTATGACCTTCTGGTGGGATACCCCTTCATCCACTCGCCCTCGACAACAACTAGAAAGAAGTTTGATTGAAAAGTGGCGATCGCCTTTTAATAAAGAAAATTGGAACTTTTGGGGGACTCCTTTTGTTAATTAATTTCGTCTGTAATAACACAGAATCAAGCAACATTTAAGCAAGACATACGCAAAACAACATATGGCTCCTAAAAATTTGAATTCTGACTATAATCTTGACGAACTATGGTTTACTAAGTTTTTTCTTGGTAGCATGGTTGCTATCGCAGTTCTTACAGTAGTTCTATCATTTTTGCCATCACCATCCACATTACGCAATCAACCTCAAAATAAGTCTCTGCTATTACCTGCGAGTTCTCTATCAACATTGACTTCTAGAAATTAAAATTAGCTTGGGGACTTGGTGAGAAAAAATGTCCCACCAAGCTTATGTGGCTTCGACTACGCTCAGCCCAATTTGGGTGAGCGTAGTCGACGCCTCTAG
>CALRWX020000113.1:0-10881 GCA_943371975.1 Pseudanabaena sp. UWO311
TATAAACGCTCAGCTTTCAATCGCCATCTCCTTGAACGCTTTATTTCCCTGTTAGATTTAGACCTTACTTCAATTAAATTACACCCTAATTTCCACAAACTTTGTAACTACGGCTCCATCTCTGCCCCAATTTGTCCGTAGTATTGTTGTATGAATCTACACTTTTTATTCTAACAAAATCTGACTACATTTCAGTCCTATTAGATAAACTTTACCCAAAAATCAAACAGCGATCGCTCCCTCAACACCCAAAATCACGATCGCCCCTCCACAAGAAACAAACAGCGATCGCCCTATCAACTCCTCAAAATCACGATCGCCTCTCCCAAAAAATCAAACAGTGATCGCTCCCTCAACACCCAAAATCACGATCGCCCCTCCACAAGAAACAAACAGCGATTGCCCTATCAACTCCTCAAAATCATGATCGCCTCTCCCAAAAAATCAAACAGCGATCACCCCTCTCAACACCCAAAACATCACGATCGCCCATCAAAAAGATCAAACAGCGATCGCCCCCTCAACACCTCAAAAGCACGATCGCCTCAACAAAAAATAAAGCAGCGATCGCCCCTCTCAACACTCAAAATCACGATCGCCACTCTACAAAAAACAAACAGCGTTGTCACTTCAATTTATATGACTCCAATTCGACATGATTCATGACAAGAGTTGCGAATTGATCCATCAGGGTATTGATTCTTTCGTAAAGCTCATAATACTGTTCTCGTGTTATGTAGTAATCAGGATTATTGTCAGTACGTTCTCCATGAGCAATTGCATTTCTATACTTTAATAACCGACTATCAATATGATGTTTGTTACTGATGAATATAGAACAATCAATTCCAAGCTTTTTTGTTAAATCGATAATTACATCAGTATTTAAATTGCTTTTAGTATCAATGTGCTTTGCAATATTAAGATTGAACTTAATGTTTTCACTGTCCTTGGTGATAAACTCTGTAGTTTTCAGGTATGAACTGAAATTTTTGTATGGAAAATCTCCGTCAAATTGTTCTAAAATTCCAAGAGATTTAAAATTCATAGAAAGTTCTGAATACTTAATACCTTTGAAATTTAGATAGTGAAAAAATAATTCTGTAATTTTCTTTATATAGCCTTCCCAATGAGAATATAATAAAAGTAAAGCAGCCCTAGTAACTGTATGCTCAAAAGCATTTCTTGAATCACGAACTAAAGATTTAATATTTCTTAATTCTTTTCCTCTCCAAGCTTTTTCTTCTTGAATTAAATCAAGAAATTCGTTTTTAGTTCTCACCTTCATTTAGAAATAACCTCTTCGCTAATGGCACAAGTCTTGGTAATCGATAATTTGCTTTTGCGCCAGAGCCACTATATTTATTGAATTCTGCATCTTGGCTGAGAATTTGCGAAGCATTAGATATTAGATTTGGTAGATTTGATAAATCTTTATTAGTACGAGTATATAGGAATGAACCAGTTGCGATAACTTCAAATATAGATAGCTGAAAACTTCCTTTGTATTTGCCATCAACATATCTTTTAAATGCATTTTCACCTAAGGTGCTATTAATAGCATTGAAGGTTTGCTTAAATCTTTCAGATTCTACCGACCAATTAATAGAATCATCTTCAGCCAAAATCTTTAACGAATCAGTGAGAAAATCTGAAACATCGACAATAGAACGAAGTTCAGATTCATTAGCCCTTGCCAATGCGAACACCCTAAGAGCAAGTTCCATTTCATATCGCATTTCGTAAAGTCTGTCGCTAATGCCAATACATTCATTGAATGAATCATTTCTTGAAATATCAAAAAACACTCTATAAAAACTTTCATTTAACATGATCATTAAACAATTTCTAACTTCTTGATCAGATAAGTTAGATCCGCCAGTATTCAATCTCTGAAAAAGTTCAAATTTTGTATTTGTATCGCTTTCTTTTTTGATGATTTTTATTTCAACTTTCTCTCTTTTAAACAATCTTTTTAACGAATCATCTAGATCGTGATCGCCATTTTCCCATGTGACATTCCCTAATGTTGGAAGATATTCAGTAGCAGTGAGCTTGAGCGGTTCAACCAAATTACCTACTTCATCTTTTAAAACATGCATAAAACTTAAAATTGTTGAAACTCTCTGTAGACCATCAACTAAATCCCAAATTCCATCTTCACGTTGAGCAACAAAAATGGAGGGTAATGGAATACCTAGTAAAATAGATTCTATAAGCTTAACTTTTTGTGATTCTGACCAGCGATAGAATCTTTGAAATGCGGGATTGATCTCAATGTCTCCATCTTTATAGAGATTTGCAAGTTCCCCTATTGACATAGGATAGGAATCCGTAAATATTTCTTTTCTTTTCTGTTCAATTTCCTGTATTAGATCCATTGTATCAACCATAAGAAACTCATATTAGTTATTCGGTCACGCATATACTTTAATGCCATTAAGGTCGTTGTTTAAGTGCATCACGATAATGAATAATGAAAATTTAGATGCTCTCAACAAGCTCAGGCTTCCAAGTTTCGACATACTTATTTTTGAGTGTAAACCATGCATCGACCTAAACTTAAGTATATATTAAGTAGTCAAGTAGTTTACCCAATTGCATGAAAGTACTCATTTGGGGCTTATTATCAGCATCAAGGAGACGGATCGATCGGTGCTGAAATTACCGCGATTGGTTTCGGCGGTTTCAAAGCGGACATAGATGATTTTGTCTATATTTTAGGTGAAACCCGATCGCTAAATTTCTGGATAAAACTGATACGAATCAGTTTAACTAAGCCATGTATCATCTAAGCTGTATATTGATCCGCAAAAAATCCGCCCAATCGCTATGAGCAATCAAACCTCAAAAATCACCTATACCTTTACCGATGAAGCTCCAGCCCTAGCCACCTACTCCCTGCTGCCCATAGTCCAAGCTTTTACGAGAGCCGCCGACATAGAGGTTGAACTCAAAGATATTTCTCTAGCAGGGCGGATTACTGCGAATTTTCCTGAATACTTAACTGAAGCGCAGCGTCAACCCGATGCCCTCACGGAACTGGGCGCTTTGGCGCAAACTCCTGAGGCTTATATCATCAAGCTCCCGAATATTAGCGCCTCTCTGCCACAGTTAACGGCGGCGATCGCTGAGTTACAAGCTAAGGGTTACAACATCCCCAACTATCCTGCTGAGCCTCAAACTGACGAAGAGAAGGCGATTAAGGCGAAATATTCTAAGGTGTTGGGCAGTGCGGTTAACCCAGTGTTGCGTGAAGGCAATAGCGATCGCCGTGTCGCCGCCGCCGTTAAAGAATTTGCTCAAAAGCATCCCCATTCCGTTGGCGCATGGTCAAAGGATTCTAAAACCCATGTTGCCCACATGACTGAAGGCGATTTCTATGGAAGTGAGAAATCGGTGGTAATTCCCAAAGCAGGTGCAGTCAAGATTGAGTTAACTAAAGCCGATGGTTCCACTCAAGTTCTCAAGGAAAAAACGACTGTATTGGAAGGCGAAGTAATTGATGCTTCGGTGATGAGTGTCAAGGCTTTACGGACTTTTTATGCTCAGGAAATTGCCAAGGCGAAGGAAGAAGATATTTTGCTATCTCTCCATGTCAAGGCAACGATGATGAAGATTTCTGACCCGATTCTCTTTGGTCATGCGGTGACGGTCTATTATCAAGATGTATTTGAGAAGTATGCTGACACCTTCAAGCAATTGGGAATCAATCCGAATAATGGATTGGGGGATGTTTACGCCAAAATAGAATCTTTACCTACTGAACAGAAAGAGGAGATCGCCGCAGATTTGGAAGCAGTTTATGAGAAGCAGCCACGTCTGGCGATGGTGAACTCCGATAAGGGAATTACCAATCTCCTCGTTCCTAGCGATGTGATCATTGACGCATCAATGGCGGCGACCATCCGTACCTCTGGCAAGATGTGGGGGGCAGATGGCAAGGCTTACGACACCAAGGCGCTGATTCCCGATCGCTGTTATGCCACGATTTATCAAGCCTGTATTGAATTCTGTCAGGAAAATGGAGCCTTTGATGTCACCACGATGGGCAATGTCGCTAATGTCGGCTTGATGGCTCAGAAAGCTGAAGAATACGGCTCCCATGATAAGACTTTTGAAATCCCTGCGGATGCCGTAGTGCGCGTTAGTGATGAGACTGGGGCTGTTCTCATTGAGCATTCTGTTGCTAAGGGTGACATCTGGCGGATGTGTCAAACCAAGGACTTACCGATTCAAGATTGGGTTAAGCTTGCTGTCAATCGCGCTAGAGCGACAGGAAATCCTACGATTTTTTGGCTAGATGAACATCGCGCCCATGATGCGAATCTAATCGCCAAGGTCAAGACCTATTTGCAAGACCATGACATCACAGGGCTAGATATTCAAATTCTGTCCCCTGTGGCGGCGATGAAATTTACCTGCGAACAAATTAAAGTCGCTAAAAATGTGATTTCCGTAACTGGCAACGTCTTGCGGGATTATCTCACCGATTTGTTCCCAATTCTCGAACTCGGCACTAGTGCGAAAATGCTCTCGATCGTGCCATTACTGGCAGGTGGTGGACTGTTTGAAACGGGGGCGGGTGGTTCTGCTCCTAAACACGTTCAGCAGTTTCTTGAGGAAGGACATTTACGTTGGGACTCCCTCGGAGAATTTTTAGCGATCGCCGTTACCCTCGAAGACCTAGGACGTAAGACCAACAACGAGAACGCAAAAATTTTGGCGATCACCCTAGACCAAGCCAATAGTCTTTATCTCAATAACGATAAATCTCCTTCTCGCAAGATCGGCGGTATCGATAATCGCGGTAGTCATTTCTATATTGCACTTTACTGGGCGCAGGCTCTAGCGGAACAGAGTCAGAATCTAGAGCTAAAGTCAAAATTTGCACAGTTGGCGCAGATTTTGAAGGAGAAAGAAAGTCAAATTCTTCTAGAATTGAGTGCTGATCAAGGTCAATCCATCGATATTGGTGGCTATTATTTCGCCGATCCTGATAAGGCTAGTCAAGCGATGCGTCCTAGCCAGACTCTCAATGCGGCGATTAGTTCACTCAACTAGACTCAAAAAATTTCTCGCGATCGCCTATGTGCAAAATGTTGGCGATCGCCTGTTGCTCCATCGACATTCTCGTATGGCTAGCGCGTGAGTGGCGCGGTCTAAATTCTTTAAATCCTGCCGCTACCATTGCGTTATATACGGTGGAGACTGATGTTTTGCATTGTTTGGCGATGTCTCGAATCGGATAGTTCGCTTCGGTATACAGTCGGTTATATTCTTTTGCTTTTTCGTTGAGAAGTTCCATCTTTTTAATTGCGAATTAGGAATTGCGAATTAGGAATTTATGATAAAAATATGCGTTCAAAGGGTTGTTTGCGATAGCGGCGGTAAATGTCAAAGTCACTGTCTAATGTAATGATAGCAGAGATGTTGAGTCTTTCAGAAATTGAAATCAGTGATAGATCTGCAAAGTCTGCTGGTAGGTCTGCATATTGTTCATTGAGTTCTCTAATACGGCTAAAGTCTTCGGGGATGAGTGGAATACATCGATAGAGTTGTTGCGCTAAGTCATTGAGAAATTCATTTTGAGTGCGATAGTTTTTGCTCAATAGATACATAACTTCTGTTACGCAAGCTGTGGTGGTAATCAGTTCGCTTGAGCATTCTTCAAAGAAGTTACAAACGGAGGTGTGATAGTCATCTCTGGCGCTGTAGTAAGCAAATAGAATACTGCTATCGGTGAGAATTATAGGCGGATATTCTTTCATTAATTGGATTTTTGATGACGATTTTGAATGTGTTCAAGGATAATTTGTTTGCGATTTTCGCGTAGTGAGGCATCAGGGGCGGCATCTTGCAATAGATTTTTAGGATGTCCACCTCTTCTTTGGGCTAGGGTTTGGCGGGGTTTTAGGGTCTGCCAATGTTGATAGATTAGCTTTTTGAGCAGTTCTTCAGATGTGCTGTTTTCTTGAGCAATAATCTCTGCTAGGTAGCTTTCTGTTTCTCGATCTAGGTTGATTGATAGCATTTTTTTGATTGATATCTTTTGTTTATTGGAAGTATATTAAATGCGATATTTTGACTCACGGTTCTTGAATGCTGGAAGAGTACCTTCTAAAACGTTAATAACCTTCTGATTGATATCAGAGTTTTCAAGCGATCCAGAAGTATAAGCTACTAGGTTTCCATTTTGCTTGTCAATATCCGAATGGATAACCTGTTCAGCATCACAAACAACAGCAAGATTAGGGTTGTGTGTAACCATAAAAACTTGTCGTCTTGTTTTTGCCTCCCTAACACATCGGAGTAAAAGCCTGTAAACTGACTCACCATCTAAGTTATGCTCTGGTTGATCAATGATGATAGGAATATTAGACTTGTCTACTAATAGATAGAAAATCAACAGTAAAGCACCTCTCTCACCAGGGGAAAGTTGTTTGATTTCTTTCCCGCTAAGCTTGAGTGAGTATGTTGGTGTAAGATATTCAAGAGCGAACAAAAAATTGTAGAGATCTTCTAAATTCTTTGTAGTTTTCAATTGCTTTGCTATTTTTACAGATTTAACAATTTGTCCATCCTCAAACTCAAGCATATGGAGGACTTCTGTCAAAAATGTTTTAACATCTTCTTCTTGATCGAATTGATTTGACTCAATAATGTTGAAAAGTTTGGTGCATCCTTCAGAAGAACCTCTGAAAGTGCCTTTAACACTCTGATTAATATATTCAAAGAACTTATCTTGAAACTTATGAATAACTATCGATACTTCAAAAGTCAATCTATATTCTTGCTTTAACAGAGCATTATCATCAATAAAATCCTGAACTGGTTTATATAACTCTTTATAAAGATTAACCAATTTTTCTATAAAAGAGAATATTTCTTTAGATTTCTCTAGTCTTTTATTCTTCGTATCTTTCAGTTGAGTAGGGAAAATATTATGAACTTTATCCAATAATCCTTGGTAATATTGAATTGAATCATGTTCATCATAAGAACCAATGAGAACTTTTTCTTTGTTTTGCCATTCTTGAAACTGTGCTAAGTAAGCCTGATAATTTTTTTCTGGCTCATTTAATGCTTCTTTTTTTAATTTGATATTTTCTTCGTAATCAAGCTTTTGTTTTTGCTTAACTTTCAATTCTTGAGTGATGTCTTCAATCGTTTTTAGACATAGTTCTTTTTTTGTTTCTAGTTTCTTCTTGTCTATTTCTAGCCTTATAATGTCATGAATTTTTAATCCAATCAAAATACAGTCCTTTTCCCACTCATCTTCAAGATTTTTGTAATCCCTCTCAAATTTATCTAATTTTAAAAAGGCTTTGTCAATTTGAACCTTGAGATTTTTCTGTTTTGTTAACTCAATTTCTGATTGCTTAATACTTGCCGCCAAAAAATCAATCTCTTCCTGCAATTTCTCAATCTCAGACTGAAGATCATTATTTGTTTGTGGCTTAGATTTTTCTGAAGGCTGATTTTGTCGATGAGATTCTAATTCACTTTGTTTTTCACTTAGTTTATTATCGATATTTTGTCTATATTCATCTGAAATGAACTTCTCTAAATTTACAATATCTCTGTTAATTGCTTTTAATTCTGCTCGGAAACCATCAAGGTTTTTACTGATTTCATTTGTACGATAACTAATCAAGTCATCCAAAGAATCACAATTATTTCTCTCGTCATAGGGAACATGAGAAAAAATTACATCCTTTAGCTCTTTTCCAAATTGACTTTGGATGGAGACATTTGTTTCGTTACAAACTGTCTCAAAAAAATCTTGCGGAATATATTTTACTTTAGTGGCAGAATCGTTTGGAAATGAGTCATTCAGGTTTAGTAAAAGTGTTGTATTTCCATCTTCCCAAGTTAAACTAGCTTCAAAATGTTTTGCTTTATTGTCTTTGAGATTGCGAAATTTATCTTTAGTAAGAAAACTAAATCCACTAGAGTGATTAGAGAGTAATGCAATGATATCTGTTAAAGCGCTTTTGCCATTGCCCTTATTGCCTATAATCGTAATTAGTCCGTGATTAAATGGGATAGAGACATTCTCAAACCAAGATTCACTTAGATTTGATTCATCAATTTTCTGAATGGATATTGATCGTATATACTTTGTTTTATTAGATTTTACTCGACTAACTATGTCTGGTTCTTGCCCTAAATAACATCTTTCTTCAGGTTCTTTCAAAACCATTTTTAAACCATCAAAAGTTAAATCTGCCTTAATCCAAGTAAAGCACTTACCAATTCGATTTTTTACTGAAGATTTAGGGTGGTCAGAAAAATGATGAGAATCACTACAGTCTAATAATAAATCTTTAACTCCTTGACTTTTTAAAGATATTTTTGATTTGCGAGCAGACTCAACTGTTTTGGCAGAAGTAAATACAAAATCCACTTTATTAACAATTGTTTTTTCTCTGCTGCACCTTGTCCACTTTCTCCAAATCTGATGTCTTCCCATTCTGCTTTACCAACTGCGGTTAAATATTTGGACTGAAAACAAAGAGACTTCAATGCATTTGCTATTTTTTCTACACTAAGATGGAAATTGTTGAAACCAATTTCTAGATCGCTTTTATTTAATTTTTTATGCTCAGGCGTGGTTGATTGAATCTGTCTTCCAAAATTCATGAGACTACTTCTCTCAGCAATGACTTCAGATTCAGAAGAATCCGATAGACTATATCTACTAGAAAGATTGTTAAGAAAATATTTTTCGATATCTTCAGGCATTACCTCATTGGAAAAAATAACGTGATAATTAATACAACTGAATTTATCGTCACCACTCTGTCCAAATTTATCTAGTCGAAGCTCAATAAGTGGCAAAAATAATTTGATATTTGCCATTCTTCCGTTTTGATGAGCTTGTATAACCTTTTTATAACCATCTATAAGTATGTAGTCATTAACCCCAATTACTTTAAATTCTCTAGGCAAAGACTCTATATCAGTAAAAAATTTCTCCCATGTTGCTTCATTATCTCCGCCATAGTCTTGAACAATGGATGAAGGAGTATGAACATGAAGATCCCATTTATTCCAAAGAGAACCGCGAGGATTGCCTGACATACAGTAATTTAAGTAAAGTGCAATATCTAAAAATTTAAGAGAGGACTAGGATTCTGAGTCACAACAAAGTCAATTCCCAAAATGCTATTGTACCACCTAAAAATATTTTTATGTGTGAGTTTATCAGTGAATATTTGGTAAAATTACCGTGATTGCAGTCTCTTTGCTTTGTAATAGACCACAGGGGCGATCGCTACCAACCCTTCCCGTCTGGCTCTAACAAATGTGCCATTTCCTGCGTAAACGTACTCATACATTGAGGTCGCCGCGATTTCAGGCAGATGCTGATTCGTGGCAATGATGTGCTGAATTAGCCCTGCACTTAAGGTTGGCAATACTGGGCTTACGGTAACTGGGTTTGTAGTAACTGTGTGTTTTTGAACGTGTTCTAATAATTTCATCGGTTTATAATCATATTGATCGCTACCTTCACCGAAGTGCCACATCGGACAAGATCGGCGATTGGATATCGGTTGGATTTCTGTAGTTGCAATAGCTTCAAACGAATATCTTCTGGATGGGAAGTTGATTTACCATTCACAAGATGATTGCTGAACGGTGCATTCATAAACATCGGCACTGCTTCAGCTAGTTTCTCTATTCCTTCCAATTGGCTAGAAAAGCTATTTTCATTACCCATACAGATTCTGCCATCACCGTAGATATTCGGTAATGGCACATGGTAAATAGGAGCCTCTGCATTGAAGATTTTGAAGTTAGTTGCCCAAACATAACAACTATCACCGCAGAGCATAAACACTAAACCCATCATCGGGATGGTCAAAGCGATCGGCTCTCCGTCCTCAGTCAAATTTGTGAACGTAAATGTCCGTCTTGCAGGTGGTATAAACTGTACGAACCATTGTCCTTGCTTACAGATACCCAATCGCTGTACGCCACTGGGTATCCATCCTGAGTCAATTTGTTCATGTTGAAATGCAGCTCTGACAGTTTCGGGTGATAGAAATTTATAGGTTTCTTTTCCTGCGTCTCGATATTGAAAGCAGTAATGTCCGCCTTTCAGAAATAGCAGTTTTGCATCTGCTTCTATGAGTGGATATCCATCAGGATTGAGGGCATCTTGCATCGGATCTATGGTTAACATTGGTTCCTCCTTATCCCGCTAATGCATTGATGGGGTGATGAAAATGTAATTGTGGAATGGGTTCTTTACACCTGTTCCACATCCGCACTACTTTGACGCAGTTTTTAGAGTCCTTATCTAGCCATTCGATAAATTCTCTGTACTCCTTCTTGATTGTCTGAGCGTCTGTATATGCTTCTGTCAGTATGTCAATCACCTCTACCCAGCATCGGTGATTTCGCTTTCGTAGGTCATATCCAGCCAGATATTATCCGTTGACTGGGTTAGTACCTCCATCGCCAGTGGCAATCGAGAGATCATTCCCCTCGCCTTTTTTGACTCTTGACGTAAAAGCACATCGGATATGTAATCTACGACTGGGGGCAATTCTTTGCCCAGTTCGCTTTCCACGTCATCCCATACTTCACTGCTGACATCATAAATCAGGCACAACAGAAATTTCTCGGTTGCACCTAATTCGTAACTAATCAGAACAAAAAGAGGGAATTAGACAAAAAGAGGATTACCTCGGAATAGATTGATGAGAGAATCCAGAATATCAAGTCGCTGCTTTCTGAGCGTAGAAATATAACCACGAATACGAGCAAAGGCATCAGCGCCCTTGAGCGAACGAAAACAACCCGAAGTCTTCAACTTCAGTTTAGTCATTCTGATGTCACGCTCGGCTAAGTTGTTATCAAAAGGAACGG
>CALRWX020000114.1:0-10762 GCA_943371975.1 Pseudanabaena sp. UWO311
TCCTTTCGCTGCTTCCAGCGCTATTTTGGCTTTGAATTCTGCACTGTGTTTTTTTCGTTGCATTGTTTTTATTCTCTCCATACTTTCTTGGTGATTTCTGGCAGCTTTTCTATCTTAATCTCCTGTCCGATTTATAGGGAGCATTATAGATGCAGCAGGATATCTCACAGCAATTTTGGAGGAATCCGATCCTGAGCCTGAGTTGTTGGCTTCGGCGCTTGATGATGTGGCGATGGTGATCGCGCATGGGTGAAAGATTTTAGCGCGAGTGATAAAAGTCAAGCGGTGTATGAGTTGGCGGCGTGGTTGGATAGTTTGGGGCTAAAATTGAGTATAAGTATCAAGCAATAGGAGCAAGCATGAAATTTCAAGTTATTCTTGAGCCGAGTGGAGATCTAGGCTTTACGGTTTATGTGCCGTCTTTGCCAGGTTGTATCAGTGAAGGTGACTCATTTGAAGAAGCTCTGGAAAATATTCAAGAAGCGATCGCGCTTTATCTCGAACCTATTTTAGAGCATCAAACAAATTATGGAAAGTACTAATCATCCGTCTAGTAGAAGTTTCCGAGATTATTTGATTGAGTCATTGCAAGATCCTGAAGATGCGGCTGGTTATCTTACAGCGATTTTGGAGGAACCCGATCCTGAGCCTGAGTTGTTGGCTTTGGAGCTTGATGATGTGGCGATCCCATTGGGTGGTGAAGGAGATCGCCAATGGGTAAAAGATTTTGGTAAAAGTGATAAATGTCAAGCGGTGTATGAGTTGGCGGCGTGGTTAGATAGTTTGGGGCTAAGGCTCTCGGTGGTGCAGTATAGCGAGAAGTTTATATCGGATTTTCGGGAGGCACAGCAAGATATTGAGAATGGTGATGTTGTGCCTTTTGAAAGTATTCGCCGTGATGTTTGAGTATTTTATAGTCGCAAATACTCTGCTTAGTCTATAAGCTTAACTTATAGGTATTGCGATAGGTACTTCAATTAAATTTGCTACTGGAGTATAAATATCAACTTCAACCGATGGCACTCGAATTGATACAATTAGAGAGTAGCGAACAGAATTATTCCACCGTTCTAAAGTTTTATTTTCTTTCCACCAGCCACCCACAGGATAAACTGCGATCGCACCTCTTTGTGCTAAATCAGCCGCAGATCCATACCAAATATCAGAATGGATAGATCCATGATTTCTGTTCTTTTCACCAAGGAACCAGTCGTCGTCATACTTACTAGGGAAGTTCAGTCTTTTTTCTTCTTCATCCGTAGCAGCTTTATTTATCCGTTTTCTAAAGGTATCATCATCTTCTGATGGTCTTTTGACTTTAAATCGTAATCCATGTGAGGCATATTGATGACGACGACGCCATCCGCGCTCCCCAGGATTTGGCTCAATAAAATAGGATAAGGTAACCTTGAGTTCGACACTAGCCTCAACCAGTTTTTCTAATTCTTCACTTGGCCAAGGTAGTTGATGGAATTTCATGTATCTGGTTTTAATATTATTTTCATCATCTAAGCGAAAAGGTTGAAGCTCATCCTCAACTATCAACGTTAAATCGTTATCGGCACTTTGCAAAGCTCGGTTTAAATCAGGAACTCCATAACCATAACGTCTCAGAAAAGTTCGCATTTCAGATTTTCTATTGGCATTCTTAAATAATGCTTGCATTACTGGTGTCCATTCAGCAGAATGAACTATTAAAGCTCTTATCGTTTCTGGATTATAATCAGGGTATTTAGACATTATTTGCGCTGCCATATAACTAGCAAGTGCTGTTGCCGAACTTGTATCTCCCATACGATCAAATACACGGAGATTTGGTCGATGATGTGTAGTGAGCAAGCATAAATCATCCATGTAAATTGCTGGATTTGCTCTGTCAGACGCAAGATTTCCACCTTCAAAAACTACATCTGGACGAATCATCGACCATTGATCAGACCAAGATACTGAAGTCCGACTTCTAGGAGAAAGATCACCTGCTGGAGCTACAGGGTTAAAACCTGCAAAACGAGGATCGACAACATTGACCTTTTCAGTGTAAGCGCCTATGACAAGTGGATTCCATGCTTGACAGGGATTTTCAATAGAACTTACATCATTAATATCAAGATAATTCGCAGGGAGAATATCTTCCCGAATGTTGCCACCTGATATGATGATAAGCCGCCGAAACTCACCATCACCGAAACATAACTGGTCTATGGCGGCAGACCAAGAGGAAGGGGATCCTGTGTTTGGCGAAATATCTGTATTGGTTACAGCCATACAAAATAATCTAAGTCGATTTGGCGCTTGAATTTCAGGTAAAGCAATAGCTTGTTCGGTAATTGCACCATATAACTCAGGCTCATTTTGTCCCATAGGCGGAAGGATTTTGACTGATTCCAGTCGATGACTAAGTTGAATCGGATTCAATGTCTGTAAAGCTTCAAAAAGGTCTGAATATAAAGCTATCCCAGCCATTTTAGTTCCATGACCACATGTATTATTGTCATTAACGCCCCAGTTAGGATTACAGGTATGCATATCAGCAAGTTCTAGGGCTGGGGTAATCAGAGGATGAATCTGTGCAACGCCACTGTCTAGAAGACATATAGCTACTGCATTATCTTCAGGTGGTAATAAATGACTTTCTAAATCTCTACTCTATTCTTCTTGTTCTATAGATCCCATATCAAGAAAAAATGATGGAGAATCTTTTGCAATACGGAGTTCAGCTATTAAATCAGAATTGTTATCTATTATAAGCGTCATAGATTCTAGATTTGCTAACGTCAGTATAACTTCCCTCTCAGGAAAAATTAAATGCTGTTTTGTTATCAAATTAAGTTTTTGTGAAACACACTTAAAGAGATCACCTTGATTTTTTCGTAGCCATACTTCCCACCAAATTTCCAACTTGTTTTGTGGGAACAAAGGCATATCGTCAGTAAATAAAGAACGAACGTTTCCAATTTGAACAGATTGTATCCGAGCTACAAGTGCTTGATTTTTCGGCTTTTCAAACTTAGTATCTTCACTACGATATTGCTCAACTTTTGAGAGGAAATGATCAGTAGCTGTTTTTGGTACGAATACTGTTGCGTCAAGCATATTCTCTGTTTCAAGAGATTTACGCACTGCCACAAGTTCAATTCCTTTTGTTTTGTTTTCTAGACTTTCAAAAGCATCCGCCTTATCAGAATTAATTTGGAATTCCAAATAAAATCTAGAAGTACCAACAGCAATTTCTGGATCTCGTGAATCTAGCTTTTGCTTAGCCTCATTGATTGCTTGATTAAGTGCTTTCCGAAGAGTAGTTGCATGATCTTCTCTGTCACGGATGAGTGGTTGTAATGCTCCTCCCCCCCCGCTTGGTGACGTATAGTTTTCACTTTCTCCATTGCCAGATAAGTATAAATGTGGAAGGTTTCGTTTTTGATCCGACATCTTGCCCTATATCCCTTTTGCCAACCAGAAGGTTGTATCTTTACGCTCTAAAAGAGATGAGAGTATATCTTTCTCAGAGATTTTCTTCGTGTTAGACAACACAGACAACTTTGCTGATTCTCCTGTAGCCCTGACAATTTCAGCTTGGCTAAGACCTTGTGCTGTACTAATAATATTTGACCAATCTTTTACTTCGACATCAAAAGTTCCTAACTGACTTTTGATGAGCTGTGGAATCATCTCTGGGTCTGGTAATTTGTATTCAAGTACGTCATCAAACCGACGAAAAAGGGCTTTATCTAATAAATCTGGATGATTAGTTGAAGCAATAATAAGACTTTCACTTTCATCATTTTCTAAAAACAATAAAAATGAGTTTAGTACACGCCTAATTTCTCCTACATCGTTAGAATTGTTACGTTGCGCCCCAATAGCATCGAATTCATCAAAGAAGTAAACTCCACGAGTCGTTACCATAGCATCAAAAATCAATTTTAGCCGTATAGCAGTTTCTCCCATAAATTTGCCAATGAGAGTGTCATATAAAGCTGTAAATAGAGGTAGTTGAAGTTCTCCAGCTAAAGCTGCTGCGGTCATCGTTTTACCAGATCCTGGCGGTCCTACAAGTAAGATTTTTTTGCGAGGTGTTAAATTATGTGCCTGAAGATGTTTTTGTTGTCTTTGTTCTGTCAAAATTCGCTTTAATCGAGAGCTAAGTTCAGGAAGAAGAACCATATCAGATAACCTTGTGTCTGGATATCTTGCAGACAATAAATTTGCAAGTTCTCCTTTGGGTTGAACCAGTGGTACAGGTCCAAGCTTTCGTTCGACATTAGAGTTATTGACTTTAGATTGATCAATTAGCTCTCGAATTTCTTGTGCTAGTTTTCCATGTCCAGCCCGTGCTTCATGTGCAGCCATCTGTAGAGCAGCAGAATAAAACTGTTGCTCCTCGCCTTCTATATGACTCTTTAGAAGAGCTATGATGTGCCGTGAAGTAGACATTGGAGTATTGGCGATCTTAAATATTTACGCAAAAGGTTAAGAAACTATAAGGTGGATTTTAGCTTAAAATTGCTAGTAAAGAGTCTTAAAGTTAACAAACTTATTAGTTATGTGGGCAAATACATGAAATTTTGCTACCACACCAACTAGAAATTTATTCGTTAGTGACATTGCGATCGCCCTTTATGGCAAAAGTGCTAATGAGGCGATCGGGCAACTCTGCCAAAGCCTAGCACCGTCAATCCAAACACGCCTATTCACAGGAGGACAAACCACCCAAGAACTCATCGCTAAAATCAATGCTTGGCTATCTGAAATGTAAATCAACTCAGGATAAACAAAATGGAGGAATTACTATTTGAAGTCCTTACACCGCTTAACTTCACAGTACGAGTCACCCAAGCCTATTGGGAAATCATCACCACCATCAAACATCCGATCATGCTCAACTGTGAAGAAGAAGTCCGCGAAACCCTCGCACAACCCGATGAAATTCGTCGCAGTAAAAGCGATCGAGATGTTTACCTGTTTTATCGAGCCAGAAATCAAAAACGCTGGGTTTGTGCCGTCACAAGGCGACTCAACGGCGATGGATTCCTGATTACCACCTATCCCACCGATGCAATTAAAGAAGGAGAAAAACTATGGCAGAAGTAAAAGTCTACTACGACAAGCTAGGCAACACCCTCACCGTCTGGTTTGGTGATCCTAACCAAGAATATATCTGTGAAGAAACAGGCGATGAAGTGATCCTGATGAAAAATAAATCTGGTGTAGTAATTGGTTTTGAGAAACTTAACTACAGCCTCCAAGAATCATCTAATCTCAGATTTTCCTTTGAAACCTTAGCAGCATAGACATGAAAGACTATCACATCAAAATTTTCTACAGCGAAGAAGATGAGGCATATATTGCCGATATCCCTGATTTAAAATATTGCTCAGCGATCGGCGAAACTCCACAACAAGCCCTCCATGAAGTAATTTTTGCTAAAACCGCATGGCTAGAAGCCGCAAAAGCAGAAAACAAAACTATTCCAAAACCACGTTATCGCCCCGTAATTTATCAAATCGTTGCTTAGAGAGAAAATACAATGACCACATCACTTATCCTGCCAATTACCACATTACCAAAAAATCTCCCCCTTGATGGCGCGATCGCTATAACCATACAAGACGGAGTAATGATCTTTCGTGCATCACAAAATATCCAACAACGCATCGAGAACTTACTCGACAAACGCGAAGAAACCCCACTCACTGAAATAGAAGAACAAGAACTAGATGACTTTGCCGCGATCGATGACTATCTGAGTTTTGTAAATCAGATGATCCGCAATAACTTTCTTATGACAAGTGAATCATCACTAGCAAAAGATTGGCTTAGCGAAGAAGAAAATGAAGCATGGAAAGACTTACCCTGAAATACCGATCAGCCCCTAAAAGCATACTGCCACACAATCAGATCAATTGAATAGAGGAATAAAATGGATTACTTACTACTTCAAGAAGCTACGGAAAACTTTAATAATTTAATTAATCAAGTCAGTACAAAACATAAACCAGTCATGATTAAAGGCTCAGAAAATGATGTAGTTGTAATTTCTAAAGAAGACTGGTCAGCGATCGAAAAGACTATTTATCTCAATTCTTGAGTTGCATGAATGATTGCCAATTACGAATATCTTCCAAAAGTGCAAGATAGCCATCAGTATTTGGGTGCAATCCATCCTGACAAATGCGATCGCCTATCCAAGTTTGTCCCCGTTCTTGCCATAACTCAAATATATCTAAATAGGGAATATCTCGGATTTGGCAAGCGGATTTTGTGAATTCTTTATAGCGGAATTGATCTTCGTGATTGAAATGCAAACAATCGAGAAAAGGCATTTTAGATTCATCGACAGGAACCATGCCCACAAAAAACACGGGGCAGAGAGCTTGCGCCTTGTCGAGCAAATCAACCATTTCTAAAGTAAAGCGATCATAACTGGTAATACTTCTACCTTCTCGCTTAGCAACCCTTGCAGAATCATTCACCCCAACAGACAAAATCATCAAATCAGGAATCTTATTGCGAAGTTCGCCCCGCAGTAAAAATTCACGCTCTAAACGCTGATTGACATGAGCAGTCGTATCCCCCCTGACTCCTAAGTTATAGAGGACATGCCCTGATGCCTTACCCATCCATTGCCGCCGCAGTTGCTCTACCCAGCCACCATTAACAGGATCACCGTAACCATAAATTAAGCTATCACCAAAAGCTGTGACTCTGAGAGATTGCTGCCCGCGACAAGAGACATTTAGAGATTGCAAAAGGTTGATAGTTGTCATCAGAAAATGCGCTTAAGAAAAACGATGGATTTGTGATTTTACAAAACTACATCTAGGTTAACGCACCTAAGTACTTTTACTTAATATTTCTTTAGCTGGATCTTTGGCGTTCGCTGAAAAGACCTCCTATAGCATTGCAAGTCCTACTTATTTACGTTTTAGTTATAAATTTTGTTAATCAACTGCCGTAGTTCCAATGCTTCTTGATATTGAGGTTGCTGTTTCAAAATGTTATTTACGGCAACAAGTGACTCACTATAACGCCCTGCACGATATAAAGTCGCAGCTAGAGCATATTGGGTATCAATTTTGGCAATGCCTCCCCATAATATATTTGCTCTTAAAGAACGAGAGTAAGCGTTAATAGCTTCTGCATCTTTATTTTGATTGTAGAAAATCACACCACGATTGTGCCAGACCTCAGAAAATCCACCCGATAAATCGATCGCCTTTTCATAAGCCTGCAATGCTTCTTCACTGCGATTTATTTTCTTCAGCACATTTCCCTTTTTATACCAAGAAGCATAGTCATCAGGTTCAAGGGCAATAACTTGATCATAGGCAGCGATCGCCTCTGGATAAAGCTCTAAGGTCGTTAATGCATCTGCCTTTCCATACCAAGCATTAGTATATTTCGGATTTTGAGCAATCAATTGCTGAAAATCAATTAATGCTTTTTGAGCTTCGCCTTGATCGAGAAAACGAACGCCATTAATATATGCCTCATAAAAATCTTCACCGTTATCACCTGCAAAGAACTTGATCTGAGGATTATTGCGACGAATTTCTTGACCACGCTCAAAAAGTCGAATTGTGTCTTTATAACTGCCTAGTCTTGATTTTGCCTCAGCCTCACCATAGTAGATTACGTAGTCTTGAATGCTGAGCAAGTCTTTAGATGCAATATAAGGAGTATTGGGAGAGAGTAAAATCGCACGACGATAAGTATCTTTTGCTTCTGCATAGCGTTCTAGTCGGAACAATGCTAATCCTCTAAAAAACCAGACAAAACTATAGTTAGGCTTAATCTTTATAGATTCATCTAAAGCAACAATCGCCTCTTCATATCGCTTGAGATCAACTAAGGCCGTACCACGATTAAACCACCATAGATAGTAATCTTCTGCTTTTGAGCGAGGCTCAATGCGATCAACAAACACTGCCCCTGGGCTGATTTGCAATGCTTTGTCATAGGAAGCGATCGCTTGATCAAATTTTTTGAGTCCCGCCAATGCTAAACCGTGATTGTTCCATAACTCTGGATCTTTAAGTCCCCGTTCATCTTGCAGAGCTAACTCAAAGCAATTGAGAGCATCTTGAAAGTATTTTTGCTTCAGGAAAATGTTGCCCAGTAATTTGTAATTCCCAGGATGCTTAGGTGTTGAGCCAATATTACAAAGCTGCATTTGACTATAAGCAGATTGATCGGTGAATACCAAAGAAAATTCTAGAGTACAACCTGAGAAAATCAAGAAATAAGTTAATGAGCGAAGAACTAACGATTGAAAATTCATAAACCTTATTTTTTGATAATGATAGGTTTTATTTGAAAGCTAAGTTTCCTAGAGCTTTTACTTCGCAACACGTGGTGCTGGCGGTGCTGGCGAAATTGATTCTTCTGGCGAAGAATTATAAGTTACTAAGGGAGGATTATAAGGTTCTACAGGAGGGTTATAAGCTTCTATAGCTAAATTGCGCGGAGGGGCTACAGGAGGGTTATAAGCTTCTATAGCTAAATTGCGCGGAGGGGCTACATTTAGCCCAGCAGATGTAGCAGACGGAGATGATACTACAACTCCCAAATTAGATAATTCTGGAGTTGATTCTTCTGTAACTTCCTTACGCTGCGCTTGCCCATAAAAATTTGTTGAAAGACTTTTAAAAGTGCTAATCGTGACTTGCCATTTCTCATCTTTCGTTGCTTTGTTTACTTTTGAGATAATGTCATTGTTTTTCTGAAAAGCACCTTGCCATTGAGTTAAGAATTGCTCAGATGTTGCTCGTATAAGGCTACCAAATGGGATCTCTTCATCAATTGATTGATTTACAGCGTTGGCAAATTCTAAATTTCTATTGGTAGTACCAGCAGATTTAGGCTGCATATAAAAATAAGATCCAACAGCACCACTAATAGTAGATCCCAAAACTAAAATCAGGGCGGTTAAAATTTTTATTCTGCCTGTAGTAGTTACTTTAGATGTTTTGTTATAAGCCTTTGCTTTTCTGTGAATTTTGGGATTGGGAAAATTTACCTTAAGTCTTTTTGCTCTATGACCATAATTTGATTCCGAACTTAATAGATCTAGAGAGCGTGTTTCACTAGATGATGGGGCTGAAGGTAATGGTTGTTTTGATGATAAATCTTGAGGATTGTTCTTTAAGGATAAAAGAGTTGTCTGATTATTATTCTGATTATTATGTAGAGAGGTAAGCGTAGATTCAGAAGGGCTAATAACTGGTTGTATAGATTGCAGCATTTGTCCTGCGTTAAAGTAGCGACAATCAGGTTCATTAAAGAGCGTCATATTTAGGATTTGCTCAAACTGATCGCTGACAGTGCAAAAACTTTGCCAATTCCATGAATTGTTTGATGTTTTCAGAGCTTCAGGGAGCTTTCCCGTGAGCAACATTATGATTGATACGCCGAGCGCATAAATATCGTCGGCTGGTTTTGTTGGTTGTGTTTCCAGAGTATCTGGAGCTAAATACATCGCATCATTTGTCCCATTACCATCAAGTAGGATAACCTCCATACGGTTGTAATCATAGGCAACTGTATCTAGAGAGATTGATCCATGTGTTTGATCACGATCATGCAATTCGCTTAGAGAAGAAAGTATTTGCCGCAAAATTTCCTTTGCTTCTGCTTCAGAAATTCCAGAACTAGAAACAGGGGCAAGTAATGTGCGATACGTTAGATATTGCGTTTGCATAACTTCTCAACTCCAGTATTTAGACCTCTTGAAATATAAGCCCAAAAATCTTGGTAATCTTTCTAAAATAGATATTTTGAAAAAATTTCTATTTTAGAAAGATTAAAATTTAGCAAAAATTTAATCTAAGCAAGATTTTTAAGAATTTTTTCTAGTATAACGCAACAAGTCTATGAAATCCTATAGAATAGATTTCATAGACTTATCGCGGTAGGTAAATATAAGATTAAATATCAGACTTTAGATGTAATACATGGTAGTCGTGATTTGGCGTTGGCGTTGCCGATCGCATAAATCCTTGAGCGTACAGCTATCCAAAACATTAGCAGCAGCCTTTTGCGCGGCTTCCCATGCATCACGAATTACTGAAAGTGATGCGCTCTCATGATTTGCCTTAATAGTTTTCTCGGTGATCGGATCATAACCTTCGATGCCATGAATAATTTCTAATAGGCTGATTTCCCAAGGTTCACGGGCAAGAATATATCCACCTTTGGATCCCCGTTGACTTTTGACTAAGCCCTGTCGCTTGAGAGTTGCTAATAGCTGTTCTAAATAGCGATCAGGGATATTTTGTTGATTGGCGATTTGACGAATTTGGAGGGGTTGATCAAGCGCAAAGTTACTAGCTAGTTCAAGCATAGCCAAGATTGCATATTCACTCTTTAAAGAAAGTTCCACAACTATCTGTAACTCTTATTTAATATTTAAATTTATTATTACTAAAAACCCCAATGATTGGGACAACGTGCTGCGTTGATCGGATCACTGACTTGTTCTGATATCTATGATACTACGGCATCGTACTGTAAATTATGGATTTAACGGATTTAATAGATTTATTTTTCATAGAGCAAGTTTTACTTAACTCATACAAATGAAGTTAGTGCAAGGCGCTGCCTTCATTTGTCTAAGTAGACTCGCTTAATTAATTACACATCCAAACCCAGAAGGTTTCGCCCCGCAGGGGCGAAACCGTCTGGGTTTGGATGTGTAATTAATTAAGCGAGTCTACTTAGACAAATGAAGGCAGCGCCTTGCACTAACTTCATTTGTATGAGT
>CALRWX020000115.1:0-10758 GCA_943371975.1 Pseudanabaena sp. UWO311
TTGGGGGGGCAAACCTCTATAGCTATATTTGTCAGAGTTTTGGCAATTCCCAAACATTAATACTTTGATCTTGGCTACTACTAATCAATTTGAGATTGCCGGGCGTAATTACTAGGGATGTCACCAGATCTTTATGCCCAATCAAATCCAAAATCAATACTCTAGTTTTAAGATTCCATAAATGAATGGAATCGGGCGTTTCGTTGCCACCACTCACAAGATATTTGCCGTCACTAGTTATAGCGATCGTGCCGATGACTTCTTTATGTCCACTGAGTACAAATAACTGATTGCCTGTGGCTATATCCCAGACTCGAATTGACTTGTCATTACCAGCACTAATCACTTGTTTAACATCAGGGGTAATCAAAACTGAGGTAACTCCTGAGGTATGTTTTGACAAAGTTTTTAGTAGTTCACCTGTCTTGCCATCCCAAATCTTTACGTTCTTATCACGACTGGCACTGACAATATATTTACCATCAGGTGAAATCGCCACCCCAAAAATTTTGTCAGTATGTCCTTTTAGAGATCGCAAAAGCTTGCCTGTGGAGATTTGCCAGACATTTACCGTATTGTCGTAGCTACCACTTACTAAGAGATCTCTGGCAGGGGCAATCGCTAGACTATTAATCAGATTGGTATGACCAGTTAAGTTTTTGATGACTTTACTTGATGCAATATCAACGATTTTGATGTTTTTATCCTGACCTGCGGTGATTATCTGCTGATCGGAAAGAAAAACTACAGCACGTACCCATCCACCTTGATCTTTAATTTCCTTAGTTTTAGTACTATCTCCACCGACTTCCCAAAATTTAACAGTGCCATCATCACTAGCACTAGCAATAGTTTTCCCGTCGGGGCTTAGGGCTAAACTTTGGATATTATCAGTATGTCCAGCTAAAGATCTTGTGGGAGTCAACCGTTTGTGTTGAAAAACGGGCAATTGAAAATTTATTTCTTCCAAACTGCCCATGGCGGAAACTTTGATCGCAGTACCAATACTCAAACCCATAAACGCCGCAAATATTACGGAAACCGTTAATAAAACTGGTGAAGTTGGTTTGCGCGTCGAATCCTTGATCGCTTTCTTAATTAATTTCCGTTTCGCATTAGTTTTGCCACTAGGCGCAATTTTTTCAATCTCTTCTATCTCTTTCAAAATTTTAGCGATCGCTTCACAGTTCATGGGGCGTTCGCCAGGCTTCCGCGCAATTAAGGTATCAATAAGATCAGCTAACTCTTCTGAAATCTCAGGAGCATGCGATCGCCACTCAAATACATCGTGATCGGGATTATAAGTATCTAGAGGATATTTTCCCGTCATCAAATGAATCATCGTACAACCGAGCGCATAGAAATCAGACTGCGGTAAGGCAAAACCCTTTTCTTGCTCAGGAGCCGTATAACCCACCGAACAAACACTAGTTACGCCACCAATTTTAGCGAGATAGGTGTAAGTCGCTTCGCGAGCTGTCCCAAAATCAATTAAAACTAGCTGTCCTGAAGGTGACAGCATGATATTGGCAGGCTTAATATCGCGATGTAGATAATTGTTTTGATGTACTAACTTTAAAATGTCAATTAGTTGTCGCATCCATGAGATAGCCCGCTTCTGTGCGATCGGGTTTCCTTGTCGCTGATTGATCCATTGGTCAAGGTTCAGGCCATCAATTCTTTGCATGACAATCCCATGCAACATTTTTCCGTTTTCGAGATAGTGATGTAAATAAGCCTCGATTTTGGGAATTCCCACATGTTCGATCTGTCCTAAAACAAAAGCCTCTTGTTGAAACAGCGAAACAGCTTTCCTATCTTCATTTAAATCTTGTTTCAGGACTTTCAAAATTTTGGCTTGTCCTGAGGGATTTTCTACTTCATATATAATTCCACCCCCCCATCATCACTTAACAATTTAGTGACTGCATAGCAATCATCAATTAACAACTCTGAGCCACACCCTTGACAAGTCGAGTAATTGTCATTGTCGGGATGGTCAGGTATCGGACATTCAGGATTAATACATAGACACATGGTGTTTTAGAAAGCATTTAAGAATGCAAGGGCGCAGCAAAACCTGTATGGATACTGATGAAACCTGAAAAGATGCGCCAACCCTATTAACAAAGTTATATGGCAAGTCATAGGTTTTTGTGTTTTAATTATACTCACATATACTCACATATACTCACTTACAATACAATCAAAAAATTTGTAAACAGGTGTAGTGGGCATTGAAAGTAAGTGTTTAAAACAGTTGCATTTCATCCTTGAATTAGCGCTTTGAATTAGCGCTAATTCACAACTTCTCTTACCACTTTTGTCAGTCAATTCAGGGTTGTATGTCATGCTGATCCTAAACATAAAACAGTCTTTAAGATTTCTTCTCGCTACTAGCATTCTTGCTTCGTCAAATGCTACCTATGCTCAGAGCGTCATTCCTGCTAGGGATGGACTAAATACAGCGGTTAACAAAATCGGCAACCAATACAACATCTCGGGTGGCACTCAGGCTGGGGGGAATCTATTTTATAGCCTGCAAAAACTAGGCTTATCAACTGGTGAAATTGCCAATTTTCTTAGTAGTCCTAGCATTCAGAATATTTTGACTCGCGTCACGGGCGGTGAGGCTTCGCTGATTAATGGCTTAATTCAGGTAACGGGTGGTAACTCTAACCTATATATTCTGAATCCTGCGGGGATTGTATTTGGTGCGACTGCAAGTTTGAATGTACCTGCGAATTTTTCGGCAACCACTGCGACAGCGATACAGGTGGGCAATGGTTTCTTTGGCATGAATAGTAGCGTGGATGAGGTTCGCTCTCTCAATGGGAATATTAACGGCTTTGCCTTTACGAGTACTTTGCCAAGTTCGGGTACAAGTCCTTCAGGGGTAATTTTAAATCAGGGCGATCTCAGAACTAATGTAGGGCAAAGTGTTACTTTGGTTGGTGGCATAGTTGTGAATACTGGCACGATCGCCACGCCTTCGGGCAACATCACCATCGCCGCGACTCCTGACAATAAGTTCATCAAAATTACCAATGAGGGTAATGTCCTGAGTCTTGAGTTGCCCATTAGCGATCGCCAAGCATTAGGTAATGCACCAGTTTTACGCAGTGTGGATTTACCGAGTTTATTGACGGGTAAGACGGCAGGAACGGCTGTTGTTGCTGGTAATTTGGATGTGGCGGGTGCTAATGGTGGCAATGTCCAAGTCTTGGGAACTAATGTTAATTTGTCTGGGGCAAATATCAATGCGTCTGGTTTTAATGGCGGCGGGTCGGTATTGATTGGTGGCGATTATCAGGGTACTGGCACTACGCCTAAATCTCTATTTACATCCGTTGACGCAAATACCAAGATTCATGCAGATGCTTTGCTGAATGGTAATGGCGGTAAGGTGATTGTCTGGTCGGATGGGACTACAGCGTTTGATGGCACGATTACGGCGAAGGCTGGCTCTCTAAGCGGTAATGGCGGCTTGGTAGAGACTTCGGGTAAATCTAATCTTGTGGTTGGTAATAGTGCTAATGTAAATACTTCCGCTTTGATTGGGACAAAGGGTACTTGGTTGCTCGATCCGACCAATATTTCGGTGCTAGCTAGTGGCGGTACTGATGCTTCGGTTGCGGCAGCGAATGCCAATGCAGGGGATAGCACCATCAATAGCTCTACGGTTGTGTCGGCGCTGAATAGTTCGAATGTGACTCTGACGGCGACTAATGCGATTACGGTTAATGCGGCGATTGATGCTAGTAGCAATGCCAATGCGGGTAATTTGACATTGACTGCGCCGACAACTAATCTCAATGCGCCTATTACGCTGAAAGGTTCAAGTACTCTCTCAGGCAGGGCGACAACGGTTAATGTTGGTGCTGGTGGCACGGTAAAGAATGGGGTAGATGCTTCGGCGGCAGGCGGGACGGTGAATCTGGCGGCGGCAACCTATACGTTAGCTAATACGGTTGTGATTAGTAAAAACTTGACTGTGAATGGGGCGGAAGCCGCTAATACGACAGTTAGTGGCAATAATGCCGTGAGAGTTTTAGTGGTTAACAATAACAGCACTGTCAATATTAATGGTTTGACTATTGCCAATGCAAATAACATCAATGGCGCCGGTATTAACAATAGTGCAACGATAAATATCACCAACAGCACCTTTTCGAGTAATTCCGTCGCTAACTCAGGCGGCGCTATTTTCAATAATGTTGGTGGAACGACAAATATCACCAACAGTACTTTCTCGAGTAATTCCGTTCCCAATGGTGGCGGCGCTATTCTCAATAATGGAATGACAAATATCAGCAACAGCACCTTCTCGAGTAATTCCGCTGATCAAAGGGGCGGCGCTATTTTTAATAACAATGGATCGACAAATATCACCAACAGCACCTTCTCGAGTAATTCCGGTAAAGTCAATGGCGGCGCTATTTTGAACACTGGTGAGGCGACGACAAATATCACCAACAGCACCTTCTCGAGTAATTCCTCTAACCAAGGCGGCGCTATTTACAATATTGGAAAGGTAACTATCGCCAACAGCATATTGGTAGGTAACACCGCAACCAATGGTAGCGAAGTTTTTTTGGTTGGGAGTGGATCCATCACATCAAATGGCTATAACCTAGTCGGGGTAAATGGCAATGCAGGTGGCTTCACGACTACTGCTACCGATCTAGTTTTGGCTGGTGCGGTTAGCACAGCAATTACGGCACTGGGCGACTATGGCGGTGCGACCCAAACCTTTGCCCTCGTACCCAACAGCCCCGCCATTGATGCAGGTAATAATGCCAGCGCTCCAGAAACCGATCAGCGCGGTTTGGCACGGATCGTAAATGGGACGATCGACATCGGCTCTTTTGAATCGCGAGGATTTACCTTTACCACCACAGGCACACCTCAAAGCACCACAGTCAACCAAGCATTTAGCACTCCCTTAGCAGTCACAGTCAGCAGTATAGACAATACTCCCGTAAATGGCGGCTCAATTACCTTTACGGCTCCCAGTAGCACTGCCACTGCTGCCTTCTCTGGTTCATCTACCACCACCGTTGCGATCGCCAGTGGTGTTGCCACTGCCCCTACACTCAGAGCCAACACTAAAGCTGGCAATTACACAGTGACAGCAACAGCCAAAGGAGCAGCAACAGCCGCCAGTTTCAATCTCACCAATACAGCTGATGTAGCTGCCAGTATCACTAATAACAGTATCACTGCTACAGGCGGCACTCCTCAAAGTACCCGTGTCAACACTAACTTTGCTAATCAATTACAAGTATTAGTCAAAGATCAATTCGGTAATGTAGTTCCTAACAGCACAGTAACATTTACATCCCCCAGTACTGGTGCTTCAACCGCTACGACAACTACATCTGCAACCACCGATGCAAATGGTTTAGCTCAGGTATCAGTGACAGCTAATACTATAGCTGGAACGTTTGTCACCACTGGTACAACAGGAGGGCTAACACCCGCTAGTTTCAGTCTCACCAATAATCCTGATGTAGCCGCCACTATCACTGCTACAGGCGGCTCTTCTCAAAGTACCCGTGTCAACACTAACTTTGCTAATCAATTACAAGTATTGGTCAGAGATCAATTCGGTAATGTAGTTCCTAACAGCATAGTCGCTTTTACTTCCCCCAGTACTGGTGCTTCAACTACCCCAATCACCTCTGTAACCACCGATGCAAGTGGTTTAGCTCAGGTATCAGTGACAGCTAATACTATATCTGGAACGTTTGTCACCACTGGTACAACAGGAGGGCTAACACCCGCCAACTTCAATCTCACGAATACACCTGATGTTCCTACAAGTATCACTGCCACAAGCAGCACTGCTCTAAGTACCCTTATCAACCAAGCATTTAAGGGAACAAATAATGGAGCAAATAGTAGCGTTGACAGTAAAAGCACTGTAAAAGATGAAGCCGAAGAGAAGACAAATTGACAATTTGAGTGAAGTTCTGAAAAGAAACTAAAAAAATTCAAGAATCAACATAAACAAGAGTAGTGCCTTAAGGTACTACTCCTTTGGGATCTGGATTAAGCGATCGCTATCCCTGACCATTGTACCTGTGGCACTCTTGGTTGGGGATGAGGATTATTCAGAAAATAGCGGCGATAGGAAAAGAAAATCTCTTCATTTTGTAACGTGCAGTAAGGCGCGATCGCTACATTCTCTAAGGGCATTTCCAATTCCTGAAGTTGTTGTAATTGCACTTGACGCAAATCTAACTTCACCCTTTCAGGATGCTCATCAGGAAGGACACCCACTGATTGATTAATCGTCGCTGTCACCTGCTGAGCAACATCCTGCGACACTTGATAAACCTTCCCAGAAATCGCAGGACCAAGAGCGACTCGTAAATCCTTTAATTCACTACCTTGTTCGCATAAAGTCGCGATCGCTTTAGTCACAATTCCTGAAGCTGTGCCGCGCCAACCAGCGTGAACTGCGGCGACTGAGCCTAATTTGCGATCGCCGATCAATACTGGTACACAGTCAGCCGTACATACCCATACCGAGCGATTTCTATTAATGCTATTGATGTCATAGCGATCATCGCGGGTAGCCCATACACCATCAGCTTCTGGTAATGGTGTATCGGGAAGAATCTCGATTTCATTAGCATGGATTAAGTGATTGCCATGCACCTGTTTCGCTCGATAGGCTTTGCCTGAATCAGCTAGATGCTCATGCAGATCTTTCGGTAATTTAGGGGCGTGCGATCGCGTAAAAAAGCCATGAGACCATTCAGACAACAATTCACAAGTTAGTACGCCGTCTCGCCATTGCCATTGATTTGCATTCATTGGTTTATCAATCCAAAGAGGTATTCTGATGTCGTTTAGACAGATTTTAGACTGGTTACGTTGAGATTAGTTAATAAAACTATTCGTTATAGAAAAAATCATTATAGTAGAGGCACATCCTTCTGGTGGAAGGTACTGGCTGCTAAAGCAGTGATGAATAGGTACTTGGCTAGAACCTGATGGAGTTTTTCCCTAGAGACAGGCTGTAAAAACACTCAAGGGTTTTGAGTCAAATTCCAACAGCGATCACCCCTCACCACCCACACAACACCATCTCTTATTCCCTCATCAAGCAGCGAACGAACATCTATAGAAAAATACTTCAATGTATCATTATCCAACCAAATCGCTATTTGACAGAGGTTTGAATATTAGGATTTTGTCTGTATAATGACTAACTGATTGAAGGGTGATTTTTCTGTTGACATAGGAGAACAATGCAAAAAAATTTGAACCGATGGATGAGTCTAGCGCTACTTGGAGCATTAACCTCTTGTCTCCACGGGTGTCTCCAAGAATTGCAAGGAAACTCCACACTCTTTCCTTTACAGTGTAGTAACAAGAAAACAGGATTTATTGATAAATCAGGGAAATTTGTTATCAATCCCCAGTTTGATTATAACGCTGATTTTTACGAAGGCTTAGCTAGAGTCGGTATTGGAAGCAAATGGGGATTTATTGATAAATCAGGGAAATTTGTTATCAACCCCCAGTTTGATTATAATGCTGATTTCCACGAAGGCTTAGCTACAGTCAACATTGGAGACAAATGGGGATTTATTGATAAGTCAGGGAAATTTGTTGTCAATCCTCAATTTGATGCTGCTGATGATTTCAACGAAGGTTTAGCTAGAGTCAGCGTTGGAGGCAAATGGGGATTTATTGATAAATCAGGGAAATTTGTTATCAATCCTCAATTTGCTGCTGCTGCTGATTTTTACGAAGGCTTAGCTACAGCCAGTATTGGAGGCAAATGGGGATTTATTGATAAATCAGGGAAATTTGTTGTTAATCCCCAGTTTGATGATGCTGCTAATTTCAACGAAGGCTTAGCTAGAGTCAGCGTTGGAGGCAAATGGGGATTTATTGATAAATCAGGAAAATTTGTTATCAATCCCCAGTTTGATTTTGGTAGTATTTTTTACGAAGGCATAGCTACAGTCAACATTGGAGGCAAATGGGGGGGTATTGATAAATCAGGGAAATTTGTTATCAATCCTCAATTTGATGCTGCTGGTGATTTCCGCGAAGGTTTAGCTAGAGTCAAAGTTGGAAGCAAATGGGGATTTATTGATAAATCAGGGAAATTTGTTATCAATCCTCAGTTTGATGATGCTGCTGATTTTTACGAAGGCTTAGCTACAGTCAACGTTGGAGACAAATGGGGCTTTAGTGATAAATCAGGGAAAATTATTTCTCCTGATTGCTGATACTCTTTCTAGTCTGCTAAAGCGCAATCCAAGACTTTATCAAAGCTAGATAATCATAGGCAGTCATCACAATGATTCCTCTAGCTTACTAAGCTTAACCAAGAGCTCCGTTCGCAACTCACATAAACTAAACCACTCAAGCAAATCCATCTCATCCCCTAATGCTCCTGATCTCCTTAAATCAACCAGCGATCGCCACTCATCATCCAACACCCGATCGCCTATTTCCCACATCAACCAACAATAATTTAGTAGTGAAAGCGGCAGGCGAGAATTCTGATTTTATCGTCTATAACTTCATAAACTAGACGATGTTCTTGATCGATCCGCCGTGACCAACAGCCAGATAGATCGTGTTTTAAGGCTTCAGGTTGTCCAGTACCTTCAAATGGATTCCGTTGAACTTCACGAATCAGTTTGATGATTTTTAAGCTTTTTTACGATCACGTTCAATCCACCAAGCTAAGTCTTCAAAAGCATCTGCATCAAATTCCAAGTTTTTCACAAGCTGATTCCAAAGAGATTCCATCTTGACGTTTTCTGGCTTTAAGCAGTCTTTCTTTCATGGCTGGACTACTGAGTAAATAGGCAGTTTCTCTTTCTGCCATCAGTTCTTGCCAAAAGGCAACGGGGACAACTACAGAAACTGTTTGCCCTTCTGAATCACAGATGTATTGTAATGCGTTAGTCATAGCAGCCAATATAACTTACTGGGTTAATCATAATTATAACTGATCGCCCCTCAACACCCATAAACCCTAAATCTCAACATCAAACAGCGATCGCACCCTCATCATCCACACACCTGATCGCCTATTCACCCAGATCAAACAGCGATCGCCATATCAGTATTTGTCATCTTCTAAATCGATTGCCAGATCTGAAATCAAATCTTGTGTAACAGCATAGACATCTCGCTTATCCCCTTCCTTCCGTCTTCCCACACCCACAATAACTACCACTACTCGATCTTGCTCAACTCGATAGACAATCCGATAATGTTGTCCCACAGCCCGAATACTACGATAGCCCGATAGTTCTTCCGACAGCGCCTTACCTTGTTTTTCTGGTTCATCCTTGAGCTTCTCAATTCTAGTCAAAATCACACTCTGTTCGCGCCGATCCTTGATAGCAGTGAAAAGCTTCTGCGCTTGAACAGAAAAGATAATTCTGTATTCTATAGCCATCTTAGAAACCCAACTCTAATTTCAAGGCTTCTAAACTAAGCGTCTGCCCTAAATCTGCTTGTCGGATACCTTCTCTCAAATCTGCCATAAACTCGCGATCGCTTAAAATCTCCATTGTTTCAACCAAAGATGCAAACTGTTGCATACTCAAAGCAACAATTACAGGCTTACCGTTTTGCGTGATGATCGCTGGATCTCTGAGGTTCTTAGATAGCGCTGGTAATTGTTCCTGCGCTTCAGCAACAGTCAAATAATTAGGCATAATGTTTTTGTCTGAATTATTATCATTATTTTAATGAAGTTTAAGTTATTAAGATTGTACGATATCCAGTCAAGCGATCGCCTATGTCCTCAAATCAAACAGCGATCGCCTCTCAGTAAATATGTTAATCTGAATTAGGTTGATGCTTTAAGCAAAGGTAAAAATGGATACTTTAGCGCAAACATTAAATGTAAAATTAGCCAGATGGCAACCAGATGTTGCTGAATTAGCAAGACAGTTCATTTTGGAAATAATTGATTTAGCTGATCGGGATGCGTTAGATATTTTGCGATCGCGTTCTGTGGAACAAGAGGTATTGAATTTACTGGATGAATATTAAGTAGGGTGAAGTTTGGTTAGCGGATTTAGGGATAGCTGCGAAGACTCGTCCTGTTGTCATTGTTTCTCGTTATGATGCAAATCCTCCAAGAGTTTTAGTGATTTATGTTCCTCTGACGACTCAGTATAGAAATAGTGAGTATGAGGTCGTACTTCCTAACTTGAAGTTTCTCAATCAATCATCCATAGCTAATGTTCAGGGTATTGCTTCTATTCCTACGGCAAGATTAGAACGCAAGTTGGGAGATTTGCCAATTGATGTGATGTTACAAATCAAGAAAGCGATTATTTTTGCATTGGATTTAAGTTTGTAAGGTAGCGATCGCCCCTCATCGCCAATAAAACCCGATCGCCTATTTCCCCACATCAAACAGAGAGCACCCCACACCACCCACAAAACCCGATCGCCTAATCTCTCAAATCAAACAGCGATCGCTTGAGATTAGATATACTAAAATCAATTTACTATCTATTCCTGCCTATGAAATTACCAAATGGCGATCGCCCAGAAATTTCTATGCAAAAGATTTTAGGGTATTGCTTAAACTTCAACCATGATAAGGGTAAAGTATAATGCTCCCTATAAATCGGACAGGAGATTAAGATAGAAAAGCTGCCAGAAATCACCAAGAAAGTATGGAGAGAATAAAAACAATGCAACGAAAAAAACACAGTGCAGAATTCAAAGCCAAAATAGCGCTGGAAGCAGCGAAAG
>CALRWX020000116.1:0-10718 GCA_943371975.1 Pseudanabaena sp. UWO311
GGGATTTATAAACTGTCGTCCACAGTCAGCACAAATGTGATTTTGCTTTCCTTGCTTAATTCCATTTTTCCTTATGTGTTCTGATCCACACTTTGGACACTTCATCTTTCTTGTTTGAACTCATACTTCATTATGCAACGCCTTAATTTCTTGATATAAGATTTTAGGCTTTTCAAACATTTCCCAATAATCAACAGTATCTTGAATTTCAAACCATTGATAGTAGCCAAACTTTCTTCCTAGCCATTGCCCATTCTTTTGACTGTCCCAATCTTTTGGACAAGGTTCTAATCTTTGACGATATTTATTCAGATGTTCTTTAACGCTTGGAAAAAGATCAATATTAATTCCTCGTCTTGTAAAAATAATCCAAATATCTTTCCATTCAGGAGTCCATCTCTTTATATCTTGTCCTCTAAGCATAGGTTTAATAATCTCAGCACATTTGGGATCAGCTTGGACCAATTCCTGTTTAGTATCGTTATCAATTATAAATGCTTCATTAAAGCCTGTCAGAATACCGCGATAAGGCTTTACACCTGCAAACTCTTTTAATGGAATTCCAATCTGTTTGATTTTTTGCATCAAATCTTCAACTGCTGGCGGTTCCAAACTCCATGCTTTCTCGCTAAAGCGCGACCACACCACAGGAAAAGAATTTTGGCTAACATACTGAGTCAGATTAGCATTCAGACATTCCTCTTTAGGCACTGAACAGATTTGGACTTCGCCCTCACCCCCAATCCCTCTCCCAAAGGGCGAGGGGAGCAAATTCTTCTCTAACTCCCCCTCTCCCCCACTGGGAGAAGGGGCTGGGGGGTGAGGGTCTTCTTTCCTCAACGACACAATACAAGGAAAAACATCTGCTTCTTTAAAAATTGGCGCGTGACCAAAATCGATAATCTTCTCAAAAACAGAATTTTGCGTAAAAAAGCGCCGTAATCCCTCACCATAACCCGATCGCAACCACTTATTTGTCACGATATAACACAAAATCCCATCAGGCTTGAGAATCTGCACACCCTTTTCATAGAAATAAGTATAGAGATCCGCAACCCCATCATAAGACTGATAATGACTCTGCAAATAGGGCTTAATCGGAGTCAATAACTCCTGTCGCACATAGGGCGGATTGCCTAACACCACATCAAATCCCCCCGCGCAAACACTTCAGGAAAAGCATCTTGCCAATTAAAAGGAGAATTACACAAACTCCCATCATCGACAATCGAATTACCCACCTTAATATTCTCATTCAAATCAATCAGCGTCTTTCCATGCTGCGCCGTCTGCAACCATAAAGATAACTTCGTAATCTCCACCGACTCCTGCGACAAATCCACACCATAGAGATTTCCATTCAAAATCGCCCGATCCAAACCATCTTCGGCTTGAAAATCAGCACCTTTCAAGATTGCTAATTCCCGATTTACCTCCTCATAAGCTCGTAACAATCGATTAAACGCCGCAATCAAAAATGCCCCCGATCCACAAGCAGGATCAACAATTTTCAACTGTTTCAACCAATCACGATAAGCTTCCCATTCGCTAATCTCTACACTTGTGGAAAGAGGCTTATGTCTCTCTAAGTATTCACTCAAACTAATATCTACAATATACTGCGTAATCTGAGGTGGCGTATAAAAAATCCCCTGTGTCTTACGCTGAACCTGTTTGCGCTCCTTATCGGTATATTCCTTACCCTCACCCTCAGAACGAATTTGTTCTAAATCCGTCACCGACTGCTCAAAAATTCGCCCCAACACATCAACCGACACATCCACATCAAAATCAAAATCTGCAATCTCTTTCACCTTACGACAAATGATATCAGGAACCCGTAAAACTTCATCTAGCAAAGAAGCATGACGAAATAAACCACCGTTATAGCCATGAATCGCTTGCTTAGGATTACCAACATTAATCCATTCAAATATTTTTTTATAATTATCCCAAACTGGACGTGGGAAATAGGGATTATCATACTCATAAGCATTACTGAGCGTATGTTTTGGCAATAGTCCCCGATCTTCACAAAAAGCAATAAATAGAATGCGATCGATCGCTAATTGTGCTTTTTCGACTAACTGCGAATCATAGGCAAGGGGCTTAAGCTCGTTGTTCAATCCATTGTTCGTTCGCTCTCTGATATCACGGCGAAAATAGCCAATCAATTCATCTCTAACACTGGAATATTTTTTATAAAGCTCCTCAGTAATTTCCTGCTCTTGTTGTTCCGAATCCCGCAACAGTTCATCAATACGCGATTCAAGCTCATTGCTATGCGGCAAAAAATTCTGTCTGCATAATAAAAAGTAAAACTGCTTAAAAGTATAAAAATCGGCTAAATCTTCCAGCGTAAATAATTGATAAAAGCCCGTACTCTTACTCGTGCTATACAGCCTGATTTCGCGATAATTCGACACAATCACCCAACGACAATTAGGCGTATGATTGGCATAGCTCCAGCCCTGATCAATCGGTGAAGGATTCTTACCCTGCTTATCATCCAGATTTGTCCGCGCCCCTTTTAACTCAATCGGTGCAACAATCCGCCCCTCTAACTTCACATTTCCCTTAGTGCCTTGTACCGCCGAAAACAATCCCAAAGCCGCATCAGCCCGACCACCCTTATCTGTAATCGAAGCCTCAGCATAAAGCTCCCATTTTTTCCCCTGTGACTGCGTAATCGTGCCATAACCTAAAACATCCCGAAAAATATCACCTAAAAACTCACCATGCAACTGCACTTCCGAGATTTTTGCCAAAGTACCATTGCGATCGGTCTCAATCCATCGCTGAATTACCCGATGCTTTGCTTCTAAATCATTAGGAAACTGATAAGTATTAACCGCATTTCGCAATAATTTTATTTGGAATAGGCGCGGTGTAGAAGGATGAATAGGCGATCGCTGAGAAATGGACTTAAAGAGCATTAGGTAATTTTTTGCCAACTTTGCTTTGCTGACATAGGTTAATTATTTTCCCGCTCGTTCCTAATCATTGCAGGAGCAAGCTAATCTAACACTAATTCATAGCAAAGTCTGTATATTGTCGCAGGTTGGGGGGATCAAAGCCTAGTACGATGTCTTGCTTGGAAACACCCAATTCAACTAATTCATTGGCTGTGCCGATTTCAGTTCCATCTTGTTGAATCCAAATTTTGCCATCAATGATATCAAGATGTAAAACTACACCATAGCAACGCTTAGAATCGCGCCAACCGACATAAACAAGCTGATAATGATCCCGTTCTGGATCAATAATTATTTGAGCTTGAATGCGATCGTCCCAAACATGGCGAGCGTGATTTTCTAAGACAGTTTTTATTTGCTGACGATATTGGGTAATGGTATCCATTTTTCTAAGCTCTCAGATTTGATTGAGTATGTGAGTAAATAAAGTTGATTTTGGGTAACTAGTTCTTGTACAAACGGTGTTAAGAAGAAGCGATCATAAATGTCATCAGGGACGGCAAGATAAAGAATACGGGCTGCATCTTGAGTATGCAAGGCTGTACGATAGGCGATAAATTGCCCTAAAGCTCCATAAAATTGAGAAATTTTGGAGGGACCTAAAAAACTTTTGATTTCAATGGCAATTCTCTGTTCTCCTCGGTAGGCGGCAATTACTTTTTCAGCGCCGAGGTCGATCGCTAGATCAAAACTGCCTGTTGGCAATGGATAGGGATCATGGGTGATCGTCCAGTCGTCTTTTTGTAAGGCATTTTTAACAATGTCATGAAATAGATCACGGGCTGACATAGAAATTACTGTTAAAACTTAAGTCTATCCTATACCTTATAATGGTTTGCCTGTAGAAGCAGTTAACTTAGTTTATGGGTTAAGTTTGCCAAGCAAATTAAAGAGTAAATATGGTTCAGACTATCAACAGTAATATTTCTAGCGGCTCGGAATTAATTTTTGCTCGGCATGAAACGTTTTATCCTCGGTATAGCTGGTTAAAAAAAGGATTTCAGGCAGTCAGCGAAAATTCGGGGATTTTTCTAGAAGAAGATGCACACATTCAGCTAGGGGTAGGCAAAAACATGGCGAAGGCAATTCGCTATTGGTGTGGGGCGTTTAAGCTGATTGAGGACGATCGCGATTGTCAACCATCACAATTTGGGAGGATGTTACTAGGTGATGGTGGTTATGATCCTTTTTTAGAAGATCCTGCTTCGTTGTGGTTGTTACATTGGCATTTGTTAAAGCAACCACGTAGAGCCACGGCTTGGCATGCTGCCTTTAATGCTTTACGTCAAGCTGAATTTACGTCTGAGGATTTGAAATTAGCATTAGTAAAGTATCGAGATGCTTTGGGAAATCGAACTGTTGAAGCCTCACTAAAAAAAGATGCTACTTGTTTATTGAGAATGTACGTTAGACAGGGCGATGACATTAGTCTGAACGAAGACAATTTGGATTGTCCTTTTGCAGAATTAGGCTTGATTCAAAGGGCAGGTGACTCTTTGCATTACTCGTTTCGGATTGGATCTAAACCAAGTCTCCATGCCGAAATTGTAGTCGCGGCTTGTCTAGATTTTGCTGAATCCCTTAGTAGTGGACAGAGAACAATCTCTTTATCACGATTGTTATTTGATGAAGGTAGTCCAGGAATGGTGTTTAAACTGTCTGAGAGTGCGCTTTGTGATGCGATCGAGCAAGTAGCAAGGTGGTGTAATGCGATCGCCTTATCGGAAAGTGCAGGCTTAATTCAGATGGCATTCACCCAAGCGTCAACAAAAGTCAGTCAAACAATCTTGAATAAATACTACAAACATTAATGCTTAAGTTGTCAGAATATTTTCATTTAAATCGCCGCTATGCGAGATCGATAAATCTGGAGCGAGATCTTGATAACCCTAATTCAGTAAATGGTTATGTCTTAACCAATCGCTCTATATATGCGCTCAAACAAATTTTGGTGGATGTGCCTGAATCTGAACAGACTCAAGCGATTACACTAACAGGGGTATATGGGACGGGAAAATCAGCGTTTGCCCATTTTTTGACTTGTCTATGTGCTGGTGAAACGGTAGTTAAGCAAGAAGCTTTGGCGATCGCCGAAAAAGCACTCACGGAAGCAGAATTTCAAAAATTAAATCATAATTTACCTGAAAAAGCTTGCTTTAGGGCGATCGCTACGGCGCAAAGAGAACCCCTAGCACATACAATTATCCGATCATTGGATTATGGCGCAAGTCATTTTTGGAAGAAGAAGAGTAAGCCTGAGATCGCAACTCAGCTTGTGGATCTAGCGGGGGAAGTTAGGGCTGGGCATAAAGTTGATAGTAAGACTGCATTACAGTTAGTGCGTGAAGTAATTGCAACAGTCCAAACTGATGTGCTGTTAATTGTCGATGAGTTGGGCAAGAACTTAGAATACGCATCTCTACATCCAAATGAGGCAGATCTTTATCTTTTGCAGCAATTAGCAGAATTACAGGTAAATAAGAATCAGGAGAGCGCGAAGCGCTCTCCTGATTCTGTAAAGTTCTACTTAATTGGTTTATTACATCAGTCTTTTGCTGACTATGGTGAGAGACTAGCTTCATTACAACGTAATGAATGGGCAAAGATTCAAGGAAGGTTTCAAGATATTCCTTTCACTGATTCAGCACGACAAATGACGAGGTTGATTGGACAGGCGATCTCCCGTTCTGGGGATAAAACTAAAAAATATGACGTGCTTATAAATAATCAGGCAGAAGAATGGTGCGAAACTTTGCGATCGCAAGTTGATGACATTTCGCCTGAACTATTGGCAGCAGCGTATCCACTACATCCAATCACGGCTTTGGTGTTACCAATTCTTTGCACTCGATACGCCCAGAACGATCGCTCATTATTTACATTCCTAACTAGCTCCGAACCATACGCATTAAGGAGTCATCTAGATGAGTTTTGTCTGGAAAAAGATGGTATTCCCACTTTAAAGTTAGATCGTGTCTACGATTATTTTATAGAAGCGGCAGGAATAGGATTAGCGAGCCGTCCACAGTTACAAAAATGGGTGGAAATTCAGACTTTAGTGAGTGATGCTAGGAATTCTGATCCAGAGAGTTTGAAATTGCTCAAAACAGTGGGTATCCTCAATCTAGTCACCTCCACAGGCGGATTAAGAGCATCACGAGACTTGGTAATGTGGGCAATGTGTGATCAGGCTAGCGATCGCACATCACATGCATCAATCAGCCGTTTAATTGATGAATTTCTCAATCAAAAAGGGATTTTACATCATCGCAAGAAAATTGATGAGTTAAGAATTTGGGAAGGTTCGGATTTTGATGTAGAAAGTGCGATTACTACTTACATTAAGGGTTCGATGATTAGTGGGAGATCGCATGAATTAGCCAAAATATTAGCTGATGTGTCTAAGCTCAAGCCTGTAGTTGCTCAACGCCATAGCTATACAACAGGCACAACTCGCTATTTTGAGAGAATCTATCTAGATAACGATGTTAACTGGAATGAATTGTGTTGCTCAAATCATGGTTTTGATGGATTAATTGGTTATTGGGTAGGTGCAGAGCCGCCACAGTCAGTACCAGTCGAGACTGCGGACAAAAAACCTTTGATTGTGGTTAATTCTACTAATCTCAAACTTTTAGAAATATCGGCTTTAGAATATACAGCACTTCAGAAAATCCGTGCTAAGTATCCTGAAATAGAGCGGGATAAAGTAGCTGCTTTGGAAATTCGTCATCGCATGGTGCAAGCAGAAAGACTATTAGATGAGGCTTTAAGTCAAGCTTTTGCAGTCGGGCAGCATCAAAATGTCTGTTGGATACAAGGCGATCGTGTAGAGATTAGTCGGGCAATTGACTTTAATTCTAAGCTGTCAGAAGTTTGCGATCGCGTTTATCACAAGGGCATGACACTCTGGAATGAGTTGATTAACCGCCGTGAACTGAGTTCGCAGATGGTCAGGGCTTTGCGGACGCTGATTCAGGCGATGTTGGATCATGGTGATCGTGAAGGATTAGGACTAAGTGGAAATGGTCCCGAAGTGAGTATTTATACCTCGGTATTACAGACAACAGGAATTAATCGAAAAGAAGATGGACTTTTTGGATTTCATCCACCAAATTATCCCTTGATGAAATCAGTTTGGGAAGCAGTCGAAAATTTCTGTCTAGAGTCTTTGGAAAAGCCGCGAACTGTCGATCAGCTTTATGCAATCTTAGATGCGCCGCCCTATGGGGTGAAGCGCGGTGTAATTCCCATTCTTTTAGCAGCGGTGTTATTAGATCACGTTGATGATGTCAGCGTCTATAAAGATGGAACTTTTATCCCAGTATTGGGCAGCGAACATTTTGAATTGTTGGTAAAACATCCGCAGCGCTTTGCGGTGAAGCATTTTGAGATAGTAGGCTTGCGATCGCAGGTCTTCCGTGAGTTAGAAAATGTATTGCGATCGTCTAGTGCCAAGTCGAGCGAGAAAAAGATACCCGCAAACATTCGCAATGTCACGATGCTATCAGTAGTCAAGCCATTGTTCCAATTTGTCAAAAAGTTACCTGCTTACACCACAAAAACAACGCGCATTAGTACTGAAGCTCAGGCTGTTGTCCGCACCTTACAAAAGGCTCAAGAACCCGATGTACTTCTATTCCAATCTTTACCTGTTGCTTGTGGACTAGCGGCGATCGTTGCTGGTCAGGCTGATGACGGTACGACTGCAAAACAGTTTAAGGGTAAGTTAGTTCAGGTTTTACATGAAGTTCAAACTACTTACGATCGCTTACTTGCTGATTGTCAAAATCTTTTGCATGAGGCATTTGGAGTGCGGCGAAATAGTGAGAAGTTGCGAGAAGACTTGCAGGTTAGAGCGAGTTATTTGGTTGAATCTTGTTTGGAACGAACATTGCGCCGATTTGTTTTAGCGGCTGCCGATGAAACTGCGGACGATCAACGATGGTTGGAGTCTTTGCTGATGATTGTGGTGGACAAGCCTGCGGAATCTTGGACTGATGCAGACATGACTAGTTTTGAACCAAAGCTTAGCGATTTAGCACGTCGCTTTATTAATCTTGAAGCTTTGCAAAAGGGGATGGTCGCCTCAAAAAATCAAGGGTTTGATGCTCGTAGAATCACGATCGCCCGTCCTGATGGTCAGGAGGTTCATCGCTTGGTTTGGCTCGATCGCGAAGATAGCGATCGCCTCGAACCATTGGTAGAAAAAATCTTGAATGAGGCGATCGTGCAAGGTAGCGATCGTTTACAGCAAGCTTTAATTGCCAAATTGGCTGAGAGGGTATTAAAAAATAAAAGTGTATGATATTACTAAGCCCATAAGGAGTAAGCGGTTATGGTTCAAACTTTGGTTAAAACAGAACATCAATATTTGATTAAACAATCTGTAACTTGGCAACAGTTCAAGATCTTACAATCTGCTTTTGATGATATTAATGGTGTGCGGTTAAATTATTGTGAAGGAGTTTTGGAGATTGTGGGTATTGGGCGACTGCATGAAAAAATTGTAACCATGCTGGTAATGCTGATCGGTGTGTATTGTGGATTAAAACGTATACGTTGTATTTCCACTGGAGCTTATACTCAACAGTTATCTGGTAGTACTGAATTTCAAGCCGATCTTTCTTATAATTTTGAAAAGGAAAAAGAAATTTCCGATCTCTGTGTGGAAGTTGTGGTCACCAGTGGCAGCACTAAAAAGCTCAGAAAATACCAACTACTTGGTGTGCATGAGGTCTGGTTTTGGCAGGATGGAAAGATCAGCATTTTTGTGATGAAAAATGGGCAGTATGAGCAGTGTGTGTCAAGTTTTTGGCTGCCCGATCTTGACATTGACCACTTGGAGCAATGCCTATTGATGGATTCAAACTTAGAGCCATTTTTAGCTTTTCAGGAAAGGTATCAAGACGCAGGAAATAAATGATCATGAGGGGCGATCGCACGGATCGCTTGGGCAACAAATCCAAAAAAAAGACGATTGCTCAGGCGATTTTAGAGGTAATGGGTGAGACAAAGCGATCGATGACTTCCCAAGAGATTTGTCAATTGATCCTAGAGAAAAATCTCTATCATTTTAATACGGATGATACTCAAGGAATGGTTTATAACGCACTTTGGAGACATAGCAGCAAAACAAAAGATCATTCATCTCCTAACAAATTTTTTTATAAAGATGACAATAAATGGGCTTTATTAGAACAGAATGATTCAAATAATAACGAATCAGATCTACAAATGATTGATTTTGAAGCATCTTTATATGACTACCTATTCGACTTGGAAGATTTAGAGAATAACTAATTATGACTAGACATATTTTAGGTTTATGAGGGGGGAAAGACAGTACAGCATTAGCAATTTTGATGCACAAAGAAGTCCCGCAAATGGAGTATTTCTTTTGTGATACTGGCAAAGAGCTACCTGAAACTTACGAATATTTAGAGAGGGTTAAAGCGCGATTAGGAATCAAAATCGAGTACCTAAATGCTGAAAGAGACTTTGATCATTGGTTGGAAGTGTTTAATGGTGTTCTCCCGTCACCAAGAGTAAGATGGTGTACTCGAAAGCTCAAGATAGAACCTCTTGAAAAGTTTGTAGGCGATGATAGAGCTATTAGTTACATCGGTATAAGAGCAGATGAAAATCGTGAAGGATATGTATCTGCACAGCCAAATATTTATCCAATTTATCCTTTTAAAGAAAGAGGTCTAGTCAAGGCTGATATTCTTAACATCCTTGATGATAGCGGAATTGGGATGCCTAGTTATTATGAATGGCGAAGTCGATCAGGGTGTTCTTTTTGTTTTTTTCAGCGCAAATATGAATGGGGCAAACTTGCTGAAAAACATCCTGAAGAATTTGCTCAAGCGATCGCCTATGAAAGAGATCATAAAGATGGGAGAACGTATACTTGGACTCAAGGAGAAACCCTCTTAGAACTGATTGCCCGTAAAGACCAAGTTATTGCTGACCATGAAAAGGCGATCGCTAGAGAAAAGAAAACATCCCCCAAGCTTAGCCTTTCCGAAGTATTAGAATCAGTATTAGACGATGAAGATGACGAAATGCCTTGTTTAGCTTGCCATTTGTAACTAAATCTCTTGAGTCTTAGCTATAAAAATTATGCTAGGGTAAGGAAACCTTACATTATGTATTCCTTGTAAATTGGTAACTTTACTATGCTTGCCAAATTAACTACCAAAAACCAGCTTACTCTTCCTAAGAGTATTACCAAAGAAATTGGCGAGTCAGAATACTTTGATGTCAAGGTAGAACATGGACAAATTATTCTGACCCCAGTCAAGATTCTTCGTGCAGACGCTGTGCGAGCGAAACTGGCAGATTTACAAATCACTAAACAGGATATTGCTGATGCTGTTGCTTGGGCGCGTAAGTAATGACTGTTCGCTCTTTGCAAGCCTCAAATCCACTACTACGGGTAGTCATTGATACTAATCTGGTTTTGTCGGCTTTAATATTTGGCGGCAAGACTGCAAAAATACGATCGGCTTGACAAGGAAATCTTATATATCCTTTGGCATCTAAGGACACAATTACTGAACTAATCAGAGTACTTGCCTATCCAAAGTTCAAATTAAGGCGTTGCATAATGAAGTATGAGTTCAAACAAGAAAGATGAAGTGTCCAAAGTGTGGATCAGAACACATAAGGAAAAATGGAATTAAGCAAGGAAAGCAAAATCACATTTGTGCTGACTGTGGACGACAGTTTATAAATCCC
>CALRWX020000117.1:0-10637 GCA_943371975.1 Pseudanabaena sp. UWO311
AATTTTCGCTGTGATATTTTGCCTTCTTCAGAAAGCTTGATTATTTTTTCTCGCAAGTCTATTGAATATGCTCTCATGCTGATTTATATCTGAAAAACTTTCTCTCTTCTCTTTTATACTGTACCTCACTAGTCTGGAATTTGCTATAAACGAAGTAGAAATATAAACGAAGTAGAAATTTCTGCTTTAATGAGATTCACATTAAGTGTTGGTATTTAATGAATAAGTATCTTGCGATCGCTATTGGCAACACCAGAATTAAGGCGGTTGTTTTTAGTAGCGATCGCCAAATTATTGAGGAATATGCTTTTACCCATGACCAATTACCAATCTTAGAAGCGCAGCTTGCGGATCGGGATTTTGCGTATACTGCGATCGCCTCCGTTGTCCCTGAACTAATCACGATTTGGCATAATTTACCGCAAACCAAAAACCTCAAAACTAGTGATGTCCCTTTGTATGGTTTGTACGCAACGATGGGATGCGATCGCGCTTTGGCGGCGTATGGTGCGGGAGAGATTTATGGCTATCCTGTCTTAGTGATTGATGCGGGAACCGCGATTACTCTAACGGGGATTGATGCGAATAAGGCTTTAGTTGGTGGGGCAATTGTGGCAGGGTTGCGATCGCAGTTTGCTATTTTGCACAAAAATACGGCGGCTTTACCAGATTTACTAATTCCTGAAACTTTGCCAGAGCGATGGGCGACGGATACGAATAGCGCGATTCAAGGTGGTGTAGCTCACATATTAATAGCAGGTTTACAAACTTATATCGATGATTGGCGATCGCGATTTCCTGATAGCAAAGTGATTGTGACAGGGGGAGATAGCGAACATTTAGTGAAATGGGGGTTAAAAGTAGATATGATCGATAGCAATCTAATTTTTTTTGGGATTGGTGCTTTGCTATGAGTTTCAATCCAAAGCTTTGTCGCAATGAGAGCGAAGTCGAAAGTAAATTAATTGTCCAGTATCTTTTACCTACGCTTGGCTATGACGCGAGTAAATGGCATCAAGAAGTCGCGTTAGGAAGTATTCGCCTAGATTTTTTAGCCCTGACATCTCAAGTCTTTCCGAGTATTACTGATTCTGCGCCCAAAGTCTGTGTGGTGATGGAGGCGAAGCACCCAAAGCAAAATCTTGACTCCCATGTGCGGCGGTTAAGTCGCTATTTAACGCGCTTACAGGTTGTTTATGGTCTGTTAACCAATGGTAAAGATTTTCGGATATATGAACTTATTGGCGATCAGGTCAGGCTTAATTTTCAATGTCAGGGCGCAGAAATTACCGATAAAATCGAAGAGATCAAGGATATTATTGGCAGAGACAAATTAGCTGGGTTTAAAAGCAACGAGCCTATTGATGCAGTAGATTACCCTGATAGGCTCAATCCACTAGTTTATCAAGTAGTTGATGTTACGACTTTAGTCTCTCCGCAAATTTCTGTTACAACTAAACCAAGAATTATGAAAACGATCGCAATCTATCACAACAAAGGAGGTGTCGGCAAAACTACCACTACCATTAATCTCGCTGCTGCCATTAGTCGCAAAGGTTTAAAAGTTCTTATTATTGATCTTGACAGTCAAGCAAATACTACCTATGCCGCAGGTTTGATGAAATTTGACACCGAAGAAGAAGATACGCTCAAAGACAATAATATTTACAGTGTTCTCTTCTATCCCAAATCCAACTATATTCCTGAAATTGCACTCAAGAGTACCTTTACTTATCCCCCAGTTGATGTTATTCCCGCACATATTAATTTGATTTGGCAAGAAGCAAGATTAGTGGATAAAGATAGTTCTAAAACTCATTTGGTCAAGAAATTAGAACTGGTGAAAGATGACTATGATGTGGTTCTGATCGATACACCGCCATCTCTGAATCTCTATGCCAAAATTGCGCTGATAGCCTGTGATTATTTGATTATTCCGTCTGACCTTAAACCCTTTGCGAATGAAGGTTTACGCAATGTCAAAAACTTTGTCGAAGAAATTGATGAGTTTCGTACTTTTATCAATAAATCGGCGATTGAGGTTTTAGGCGTACTACCTTCCAAAATCTTGACCAATGCTAATTACATTAAGGCGACTCTACCCAAACAAGAGAAGGTAGTCACAGAGCGCTATGGGTTTCCTGTATTGGAAACGCGAATATTTCAACGTGAAGATTTATCAAGAGCCATTGATAATTTTATATTTGAAAGCGATCGCCAGATTCCTGATCCTAAGTCGATTTTTGACTTTAAGCCCGACTCGATATCTGCTGCCGAGTTTGAAGAGTTAGCTAATGAAGTTCTTGAAAAAGTAGGAATAAGTGCATGAGTTTATTAACCTCTTCCATCGACCTAGATACAATCACAACGCCAGCAGTACCTAGTTCTCAATTCCCATTACATCAAGTTGAGAATCTGGCGAATTTATTTTTAAAAGCGGGTGATACCGTTAGCCCCATCCTTGTGCGCAAAATCTCTCCGATCGCCTTTGAAGTTTTAGAAGGTCATTTTGAATATTACGCAGCAATAAAAGCTCAGGAAATTGATGAGCAATTCACAGCAATTCGCGCCTATGTTGTACCATCTGATTTAGAATCCACGATTTTGGAACAGTACAAATTTTTGCGTTCGCCTTCTACAACCATTCCCACTCCTCCCCAAGTAACTAATGCATCTCCATATTTAGATAAGATCGAAGAGGCGATCACTAATCGATTAGAGCAGAAACTAACTGCGGTGATCGAGAAAACTATTGAAGATCGTATCAGTGCGAGTTTGCAAGTAATTGTTGGGCAAGTCAGCAAACAACTAGATGCTCATTTAACTGATTTTCGTCAATCTTTGTCCCTTGTTCCTGTTCAACAAGTTCTTGAAGCTAAAACTCAACCTAATCAATCAACTTCAGTGATAGTAACTGAAAAAGCTACTAAAACTAAAACCACTTCTAAAGCTGCGTCTAAAGCCACAGCTAAACCTAAGACTGAGCGCGTCAAAACTACAGCTAAAGATAAAAATATTGACAATGATGATCCCAAAATCTCACAGGTACTTAACGACTTTAATATTCTAAATATTGCTGATTTAGAAAATAAATTAAACCAGTCTCCTAAAAAATATAGCAAGTTTGCCCGTCTAATTCATGAACAGCGATCGCAACAGCTATTTGTATCAATTGATGATGTAGTAGCAAGAGTTGATAAACTTGGTGTTACTACAATCAAAAAAATTATCGCTGCTTGGCTAGATTGACATTTATATCTTCAGATTAAGAATGTTTTGATTTCATATTGTTTAAATACAACTTTAAAAGAGTTGTATTTATTGTTAACTAATGAAATCAAATCATTTTTATTTTCCATGAGATCACATTCCCATACATTTTCTAATTGCAATAAATTTGATGAAATCTCAATGTTTGTTTCTGTTGATTTACCATGTGCCTCATATAAACGGATAATCCAACCTGATTGATCTTGCGATCGCTTAAATGCCGAAAGAATAATATTAGGTACAGAAATATTTAGAAAACTTTGTAAATTCTTTTGAATTAGAGAGTTCTTTAAAACAATTGGATTATTCAACTCTTGAGCCAATTGGGCAATATTTGTTTCGCGCCAATTACCTTGATGGGGAACTAAGCGATAGGTAAACTGACGATTTCCGCGATCGCTATTTGGACTCGGCCAGTTAGGGCTGCGTAACAAAGTTAAGCGCAGACAATCAGGCTTAGCATCATAGCCATACTTACTGTCATTGAGAACTGCTAAACCGAGAGAATCATGCTCTGAAGATATATCTGCCCAATATTGCGCGGGAACTTCCCATTTAGCTTTAGCTTCAGCATTTTCACCTAAAGTACTGCGCTGAATTGTTCCCATCGGAATCTCGTAGGTAGCATAGGATGCTTGCCAATTTACAGGGAAATTAACTTTAACTAAAGTATATTCCTCTTGCCAATCCACTGAATTATTTATTGTAATAAATGGCTCAAAAGCTGTTAGCTGTATTTCTCGAATAAAACTAGAATTACGGAATTTATGAACAGATTGAATTGATATTAATAAACTACAATTTTCCGCAATTGTAATTGATTCCAGTATTGCAGACTCTAACATTTTACTTTCGTAATTAGGATCGATATTCCACGCATCCCAATATTGCCCTCTATCTTCAAAAAACTGTAATTCACTAGGAGATTGTAATATATCTTTTTGCGATCGCTTGTCAAATATCTGTGCGATCGCCCCATTTCTAGCATTAATCTCAACCCGTAGATAAATATTTTCTAGATAAAATTTGCCATTTTCAGAAGTAATACTTAAGAGTTGATTTGTTTTTCTAATTGCTACAGTTTCTAATTCGGCAAAGCCAAAACTAGGAATATTCTCTAACCAACACAAGGAATTATCATTAAGTCTAATTAATTGCGATCGCCGCCAGTTTAAGAAATTCCAAGCTTGTAAACATGAGATCTGTTGGCGAGAAGCGCTAACAGGTTTTAAAATGCGATCGCAGATTTCTCTTGCCTCAGCCCATGTGTAATCGGCATCAGTAAATACTTCTGGAATCGAGGTTCCGGGTAGAATATCGTGAAATTGATTGAGCAGCAAGCCTTTCCATGCGGTTTCTAAATCTGCTTGCGGATAGGGAATCTGATTAGTTAAATAAGCGATCGCGCTAAATTTTTCGGCATTACCTAAAAGTACTTCCACTTGGCGATTTTGCCGCTTCTGATCTGCCTTACTGGTAAATGTGCCGCGATGGAATTCTAAATAAAGTTCATCTTGCCAAACGGGTAAATCTGCGGGTAATTTCTCCTTCAAATTAAAAAGAAAATTCTCTAAGGTACTAGGTTGCATTTCAAAAAATAGCGGTGAATCTGCCCACTCGCGCCCTAGATCCAACATATCGGCAGTTGGACCTCCGCCGTGATCGCCCACACCATAGAGCCACGCTGTTTCTGAAATATGATGCTTTTCTTCTTGGGTAGCGAGATATTTAGCGATCGCCACAGGTTCTAATCCTTGACCAAGTTCATTGCTGAAATATGTAAAAATCCGACTTCCATCTACACCTTCCCACCAAAAGATTTGATGAGGAAATTTATTGCTGTCATTCCACAGTAATTTCTGAGTCACAAATGCTTCATAGCCACTTTTAGCGAGGATTTGTGGCATTTGCCAATGAAAGCCAAAGGTGTCAGGCAGCCATGCAATTTTAACTTCTTGATGAAATTTGGCACGAAAATATTCCTGACCATAGAGAATCTGTCTAATTAAAGCTTCGCCACTTGGTAAATTCCCGTCTGGCTCCACCCACATCCCGCCAATTAGTTCCCATTTCCCCGCCGCCACAGATGCCTGCATCCGCGAAAACAATTCAGGATATTCTTGCTCCATCCATTGATAGGATACTGCTGTACTTTGATTAAAAATCAGCTCTGGATAATCTTTTTGTAAATTTAAAGCTGACGTAAATGTACGCTGCATAGCATTTTTTGTGTCTGCGATCGCCCATAACCAAGCCACATCAATATGGGAATTACCGAGTATATAAATCTGGCGTTGTTTGAGGAATTCACTATATTGCAGTAATGATTTGCGAATTTCTGCAAGTCGTGAAAAAAACTTATCACTGGTGATAGATTCAACTTCAGCGAATAGCGAGATTAAGCTATTTGCTGAAGTTTCTAAGGGCTGTAAATCAATTTGATGTTTGGCAAAAATCGAAATGTAAGCCTGGAGAATCTCTAGTTCAGATGCGAATCTGTCAGGATCACAAGGGTGACAAGGATATTCAAAAACTATTTCTGAAAGCTGCAACGCGCCAATGTCATGCTTGGTGCTATTTAATTTAATTTCGATAATAAATTCTTGACTTGTCTTTGCTTCTTTAGTCAATAAAAGGCGACATTTTTGATCGAATAAATCCCCTTCTTGAACTTTATCTCCATTAACCCCAACTTCGCAAATATCTGCCCACCAAATTAAATTGAGACGAATGGTTGCGCCTAGAGTTGGTAAACCTACATATATTTCGGGAACTTGCCAAACTTGCTTGATATGAATATTTTCTTCCCTTGGTAAGAAAGATAACATTGGCTTATGCTGCTTAGAAATTACTGTGGGCAATGTCTTCCATTCTCCATCAGCATTCTGTCTTTGCCAGTTACTAAGTATCGATAAACGCGATCGCGATCGTAATTGACGAATAACTTGAGTTAAGTTTTCTATTAAATCAATCATTATCTATCTCTTTTTTGCAAAGTAATAATTTTCTAGATTTTTTTTGATTTGGCTGTGCCATATCAAAAAAAATACTTCTTTATTAAGCGAGCTTAGACTGCTTGTATTTCCAGATTACGCCTGATAGCGAATTAGTGACGATATGAGCAACGATCGCTGATAAAAGATTGCCCGTATACATCGTGATTGCACCGAGCATCATCCCAACGGCGATCGCCCAAACTGTATAGGAAAGATGTTTAGCGCTTGCCATGTGTAATGCTCCAAATACAACGCTAGTAATGATCAAAGCAATTCCATTCATTCCGAGAGCAGATAAAGCCACACCACGAAATAGCATTTCTTCGCTCAGTCCTGGTAATAAACCTAGCCAAATTAAATCGACAGCTTCTAAAGGGTTGAGTACCATGTCTAGATATTCTTGGGCTGCAATGCGATAGCTTTCCCATATTTCATAGATCAAACTACTAAGTAAAGCTACTCCTAAACCTATCCCTAAACCTATCGCTCCATGTTCTATATTCCAATAAAGTGGAACCATTGGTATCCCTGTTAGGTAAACCCACAGCTTGGAAATCCCTAAAAAGATGATCGCTGTAACTGCCATCGCAATTAAGACTTGGGATCGCGATAAGACTTCGTTCTTCTTATCTGAATTTTGTTTAGGAGATTGTGAAAATATGGACATAGGAGCCTAATGAGAATAAGGATTTAAATTTTGAGAGCAAGTTGTTTGAGAACTGAGGAGATATGGCAAAGAATTAATCAACCATAGTCATGAAAGCTTGTTTGGCAGACGCTAAACAAGCTTTGCAAGAACTTCAACAAGACGTTCAATATCGTTAAGAGTCGTTAGATAATGGACTGAAGCCCTTAGGCAGTCTGGCTCAGGTAAGGCTCGAATAAAGATTTGATCTTCTGATTCTAGGTGTTTGGCGATGAGACTATGAGTTTTTTGTTCGATCTCACTTTTAGCTCTTTCTCGATTAATTTGAAAACAAATTAATCCCGACTCTGGAGGCTGTTGGCGGACACAATTAATGTGAGGTAGAGCCTTGAGCTTTTGCCATAAAATTTGACTTAATTCACAAATGCGTTCGTAGCGCTGCTGTTGAGTACCCCAACTATTGGCATGGGCGATCGCAATGCGTAAAGCCTCATAGAGTGTATAGGTAGAGCTTGCTACCTCAAACTTAGCGCCATCTTGTTTCCATTGGGGAATCGGTCGCTTGTCTGTAAGTCCACGCCAACCGACAAATACAGGCTCGATCACATCAAAAATTTCAGGGCGAATATATAAAGCTCCTAAGCCAAGGGGCGCACACCACCATTTATGAGTTGTAAAGGCATAGAAATCTGCGGCAATTTCGGAAAGGTTAAGGGGCAAGACTCCAACAGATTGGGCTGCATCAACGGCAACTAAAACATTACGATCATGGCAAGCTTTGGCGATCGCCTGTAATGGTAAAACCTGACCTGTATTCCAGCAAACATGACTGATCATTACCATGCGAGTTCGGGGCTGCAAATGTTGTACTAATAAATCAACGACTTCCTCGCTGCCTTGCCCCTCAGCACTAGCATTCCGAGTATTACTCAAGGGAAAATAATCGATTTCAATCCCAAAGCGTTTTTGAATTTGGACGGCACTGGCAATAATTCCGTGATGTTCACAATCGGACAGCAATAAGCGATCGCCTTGTCGCCAATCCACCGCCCACAGGGCAATATTGCAGCCGATAGTAGTATTTTCTGTAAGTGTGATCGTCCTAGGACTAACCTGAAATTCTTGAGCGATCGCCGTTTTAGTCGCATCATATTCCGCCATCATCCAATCCCCTGCGGCATTAGAGAAGCAACCAAGCTCTTCAATATGGTAAAAATTTCTGGTAATTGATTTTAGTGCTGCCCCACATAGCACTCCTTGTCCACCATAGTTAAAGTAGGTGCGATTTATAATTCCTAAAGCAGGAAATTGTGATCGATGATTTAACAAAACCAGTTCGCGATCGCGCCCTAAAGTGTCAGAATCTAAACTATTAGAAAATCTTGCTGAAGAAATCAAACCCAACTCCTGCAAACAAATAACTCTTGTTCAGCTAGTCTTTATTCTATCGTGATTTGTAGCTAAAATATAAGCGTTGTCTTTGAGCCACAACTCCATGCTTGCCACCATCACAGAGCGTCGATATAGCCTCGATGAATATCGCGCGATCGCCGACAACTCAGAAGAAAAATGTGAATACCATGATGGAGAAATCATTCAAATGACTGGTGGAACTGTTAACCATAGCCGTATCAGTCGAAATATCCTCAATTTGCTAGACAACAAACTACGAGATAGCAACTTTGAGGCAATTAACAATGATTTACGGCTATGGATTCCCGAATATCGTCGGGGTGTATATCCCGATGCAATGGTTTTTGATGAGGCTTTGCAATTTAATGGCGATCGTAAAGATGAAGTTTTAAACCCAGTTCTAATTGTGGAAGTACTATCGCCATCAACTGAGGAATACGATCGCACAGATAAGTTTCGGATGTATCGTTCTATTCCTAGCTTTTGTGAATATCTCCTCATCCGCCAAAATAAAGTTTTTGTAGAACGCTATAGCAAACAAGGGGAAATCTGGACTTATAGCGATTTTGATAGTTTAGATCAGTCGGTTTTATTAGATTCTATAAGTATTGAACTAGCGATCGCTGAAATTTATCGCAACATTGAATTTTGAGTATAAATAAGGCATTATCTTAGAGATAGATCTTGCTAAAAGAAAAAATGATGTCTGGCATCCAACATTTGAGAACACACCCCATAGTCAAGAAACTTCGTTTTCTACCCTATGCTCTTGTGGGAATTGGGGCGTTTGCCTTCAATGCTAACCCTGATAGCCACCCTTACTTACAAATTTACATGACGCTACTTGAAGCCAAATTGGGGGTAGTCCTGATATATTTGTTGAGCAAGAAATTGGGCAGTCTTGGTAAGGAAAAACATCCAGCGTAATGATTTGTTTTCATCGAATCTATCGGAATGTAACTAAGCATTAAAAAATTTAAAATATTAGGTAAATGATTATGAAGACTAGAACTAACGCAATTATTTGGTGTTTCTTTTTAGGATGGGCTGGAGCGCATAAATTTTATCTTGGACAAAACGGATGGGGGATTGTGTATCTACTATTTTGTTGGACTGCGATTCCATCATTAGCTGCATTTATTGAGTTCATCATGCTATTGGTAATGTCTGATACTGACTTTAACAACAGGTTTAATGCTGGTGCATTTCAAGCTACAACTTCTGTCAAAGATTCTACATCCGCACTCAGCGATCTTAAGAAACTTTATGATGAAGGCGTGATTACTGCTGAGGAGTATGAAGAAAAGCGGAAGAAGTTACTTAAGAATATTTAGCTTTTAACTATTAGCCATTAGTTTTTAGGCTTTAATAGTCAATAACCAGTAACACATTTGATTACTATGTCTCAGCCCTCATGGTTTGATCAAACTCCCAATTGGGTTTGGTGGTCTTGTTTCCCCATATTCGGTGGGGGGGCGATCACCTATTCTGGGGTAAAGTCTGGCTCGAATATTTGGATTGGGGTCGGTGCTGGCTTTGTTGCCGCCGCAATTATTTTGCCATCGATTCCAATTCTTTCTAACTTGGCTGGTTTGGTGTGGATTGCTCAAGTTGCTACCGCTTTCGCACTAAAGCGTGAATATCTGATTAGAACCTATCCCAAAGATCTACCCTTACCTGAAGATCCGAAACTATTTGCGGTGATTGCTGCTAAGCGCCCCAAGATTGAGATTAATAGCTGCTCAAAAAATGATTTAGTAAACGTTTTGGGATTACCGATTGTCTATGCCAATGATATTGACTCCTTACGTGATGAAGGTCATATATTCACTAGTATTGAAGAACTGCATGACATTTTAGAAATTCCTAATGCTACTCTAAAAAAAATCGAGCCAATGTTGGTGTTTAGCTATAACTATCGCCAAGAATCGTCTTACTCATGGAAGCGGATTAACTCGATGAATGTGGATGATTTGATCGACTTAGGGATAGAAGAAAATGCTGCGAAAGCGATCGCTTCTGAGCGTCAGCTTCATGGAGAATTCAAATCGATTATGGATATCAAAAAACGTACTGGCATCCCTTTTAGCGCCTATCGACATCTTACCTAAGCTATCCATTTGATTAGAGAAATCTACCGTGGCAATTTTTAAAATATCTTTGAAACAATACTGCGGACAAATAAAAAAAGGAGACAAAAAAGCTATTCATCGGATAAGGTGCAAGTGTTGAAACAAAACACCAAATGAATAGCATCATCGATATAGTACCGAAGATAGAGAGTAAAGTACAACAGAAATTTCTATCAATGC
>CALRWX020000118.1:0-10459 GCA_943371975.1 Pseudanabaena sp. UWO311
GCATTGATAGAAATTTCTGTTGTACTTTACTCTCTATCTTCGGTACTATATCGATGATGCTATTCATTTGGTGTTTTGTTTCAACACTTGCACCTTATCCGATGAATAGCTTTTTTGTCTCCTTTTTTTATTTGTCCGCAGTATTGTTAATGGTTATAATTTATATTGTCATCTAGTCAAGCTCTAAATAATTCCATCCTTTCAAAGTTCTATACAATCAAAGGAGATTTAAGATGTCTACAGATTATATTGTATTTATTCACGGAGTTAATGTTCGCGACCAAAAAATCTACGAAAATCAAGCTAATGAGATGTTTAAGATCATTAGCGCTAACATTAACAATCCCGCACGATCATTAAAATTAGTCACCTTATTCTGGGGCAATGTTGCAGATAATTCAACCCGTACTCTACGAAATGAATTAGAGACTTCTCCTCAATGGGATAAATTCTGGTTTAAAGACCTGAGAACCGATCAATTCCTACCATTTGTAGGTGATGCAGCCTTATATCTGAGCCGATTTATTAGTTCCGAAATTGTCCAACAAATCGCCAATCAAGCTGTAAAAAAAATTGGGCTATCACTCGAACAACTTGCCTCTCTACCCGATAGTAATAAAGGAGATCGACTTCACCTTGTTACCCATAGCTGGGGAACTGTTGTTCTATTTGACATTCTATTTGCCTCTCGTTGGGATAACGACATTGCAGAAAAAAATTCTCGCCAATTGGTCGAAAATATACGCCGTGGATTTTTTGGTGTTGGTATTGGCGTAGAAAAAGATTATGGGATTCCCTTAGCTAGTATTCATACTATGGGTTCTCCGATCGCGCTGTTTAGTTTAATAAATATTGGCGGTCAAAGTTCATTTGACTTTACGCCCAAGCTCAAGGAATTCTTGGAAGCTCTTCAGAAGAAGACCAACAAACCTCTCCCATGGAAAAACTATGCCCATCCTGGCGATCCCATTGCATATCCATTAGAGCGCATCGTTCCCATTGTGTTATCAGATCTTAAAGAAGATCTGGTTGATATTGAAGATATCATCACTCCTACCAATTGGTTTGGCAATTGGCTTGGGAAATCCATTTTACCTGTTATCAATGGCGGCAAAGCTCATGGAAGTTATTGGACTGAGCGTAAAGTTGCTCAGACAATTGGTAGTGTTATCAGATCAACTCAAAGCTAAACCATATTCAAACTCTACGCATAAATCAGGTTTATTTGCTTTGGGCGTTGAATAGACAAAAGAAATATTAAGGCTTATTGAGATTCGCAGAATGACCGATTTATCATAATTTGTGTTGTAATTGGACAAGGACGGCGACAAATGTGGAGAAAGATGACTTTAAAGCGTCCGATCACCAATATCATCAATAGGTCAATAAGGAGCTTAGCCGTTATCGCCATTAGTGGCTATCAAAGATTTATCTCACCACACAAAGGATTTTCTTGCGCCCATCGAGTTTTGTATGGCTGTGATTCATGTTCGCAATATTTTAAGCGCGTAATTGCTAAGGATGGGATTATTACCGCGATCGCCAATGCTAAGGGACGATTTCAGGAATGCCGTGAAGCCTATGAAACTTTAAAAAAGCATCGGGTCAAATGCCAAACAAGGCGTAAGTGTTATGCAAGTCGGATTAAGCCTAGTAATGTAGCGATCGAGTCGGGAGATCTAGAAAATCCTGAAAACAACGATATTCCCGAAGAGTCAGAGAATCAAGCTGATAAGAATAACAAGAAGCTAGGTGGGTCACAAAGGGCAAGAAAAAAGCGATCGCAAGCTGATAGTCATGCTAATAGTAATGTTGAGGGAAAGAACAGTTGTGGAGATTATGCTGATTGTAATGATTTTATTGACTGCGCTGATTGTGCCGATGGTATCGGCATAATGGACTGCAATAGCTTAAACTGCCCTGATCTTAATTGTGGTAATGCTGATTGCTTATCAGGTTTAGATTGCAGTGATTGTGGAGATTGTGGCAGTCTAGACTGTGGTAGTTGTTGTTAAATCTAGCAGTTGTGTACAGCGCCTTGCGCTTTTTTAAAACCCAGATAAATTTTTCAGAAGCTTGCTTCGCAAGCTTCTGAAAAATTTATCTGGAATACACAAGACCTAAATAGGCTATACAAACAAGAGAATTTAAATTTTATGATCGATCATGACGTATTAATTATTGGTGGAGGACTGGCTGGCTCTAGGGCAGCCCTTTCAGTCGCGCAGAATTATCCCCATCTTAGTGTGGGCTTAATCTCGAAGGTGCATCCGATCCGATCGCATTCAGTTGCTGCACAAGGAGGCATCGCCGCATCGCTCAAAAACATCGATAATGATGATTGGCTCACCCATGCCTTCGACACAATTAAAGGTTCTGATTATCTCGCCGATCAAAATGCTGTGCAAGTCTTGACCCAATCGGCTCCTGAAGTAATTATTGACTTAGAACATTTGGGAGTTCTCTTTTCCCGTGCCGAAGATGGAAAGATTGCCCAAAGACCCTTTGGCGGTCATACCTTTAGTCGTGCTTGCTATGCGGCGGACAAGACGGGGCACGCAATTTTGCACGAATTGGTGATGAACCTACGGCGACTAGGCGGCACGATTTACCAAGAATGGTATGTGATGGATTTGATTTATGAAGATGGCGATAATGGAACAGAAGTAAAGGGAGTTGTTGCTTACAGTTTAGAAACTTCACAAATAGAAGTCTTTAGAGCCAAAGCGGTATTAATGGCAACGGGTGGCTATGGGCGCGTTTTCAATACTACTTCCAATGATTTAGCTTCAACGGGGGATGGACTTTGCTTGACCGCAAAGATTGGCTTACCATTGCAAGATATGGAATTTGTGCAGTTCCATCCAACGGGCTTATATCCTGCGGGGGTACTCATTTCTGAGGCAGTACGTGGTGAGGGAGCGTACTTAATTAATGACTTAGGCGATCGCTTTATGGCAAATTATCCCATCAGTAAGAATAGAATGGAACTCTCGCCCCGTGACATCACCTCGCGGAATATCGCTTACGAAATTATGGCAGGACGTGGTATCAAGGGCGGTAATTATATATATCTCGATGTACGCCATTTGGGAAAAGAAAAAATTCTTAGTCGCATTCCCTTTGCCCGTGAGGAAGGCTTACGCCTAGCGGGTGTGGACTGCATTGATCATCCTTTGCCTGTGCGTCCTACTGCCCATTATTCTATGGGTGGGATTCCTACGAATATCAATTGTCAAGTAATTGGTACAGACAGTCATCCGATCACAGGATTTTTTGCCGCAGGAGAAACTGCCTGTGTGTCGGTACATGGCGCAAATCGTTTGGGTGCAAATTCACTTTTAGAATGTGTGGTATTTGGAAAGAGAGCAGGCGAAAAATTGGGCGAGTATGTCAGCGATCGCGCTATGCCTAAACTTGTGTCGCATCCCTATCTAATTGATTCTGAAGCTAAACTCAAACAGATATTATCCAAACAAGGTAAATCACGCATTGCCGATATCCGTCAACAATTGCAGGACACAATGACTGAGCATTGCGGTATTTTTCGTGATGAACAGCATTTAAAAAATGGCTTAGTAAAACTTCAAACTATTCGCGATCGCTACGAAAATGACTTGCTAATTGATGATCACAGTTCTATTTTTAATATGGAACTAATGCAGGCGATCGAGTTAAAAAGTTTATTCACTGTCGGCGAAATCATTATGTCCAGCGCCCTATCGCGCCAAGAAAGTCGCGGCGCACATTCTCGCGAAGATTTCCCCCAACGTGATGACGCTAATTACCTTAAACATACCCTTGGTTATTTAGAAAATGGTAAGGTAAATACTAGTGATCGCCCCGTTGATATGAGCTTGCAAGCCATTGATTGCGATCGCTTCATACCGCAAGAACGCAAATATTAATACAATCAAAGCTAGTCTGCTAATTTTACGAGTAAAGATTAACCGTGGCGATCGACGAATTTATAAAACTTCTGGATCAAGGCGTACCTAGCTGGAACGCATGGAGGGATAGTCATCCTGACATTCGTGGAATTGATCTCAGTGAAATCCAGCTAGCAAACGTAAACCTGTTTGGCATTGATTTCAGTATGGTTAATTTGCGCGGTGCGAGAATGCGTGATGTCAATTTGGCTTCAGCAAATTTGCGCGGCGCTGACTTAAGCATGGCAAATCTCAGAGGTGTAAATCTGAGTGGGGTCAATCTGAATTCGGCACATCTCAGCATGATTTGTCTGAGTGAAGCCAATCTTAGCCAAGCAAATTTAAGTGGGGCAGATTTACGTGGCTCTAACTTGCGACTTGCCAAACTTGATCGCGCCGATCTCTCAACTGCCAAGCTAAATATGTCTAGCTTGAATGGGGTAAGTATGATTGGAGCAATACTAATTGGTGCAAATCTAAGTCGTGCGGAGTTACGAGAAGCTAATTTAGTAGGAACTGATTTTAGCCGTGCTAACCTAAGTGAAGCCGATTTATCCCACAGCAATCTCAATGTTTCCATCCTTGTGGGGACTGACTTAATCGGCGCAACCCTCGTCGATATTGATCTGAGCGAGTCAAATCTTTGTCGAGCAAATTTGATCGGGGCAAATCTTTATCGCGCAAATCTCTGTGGATGCGATCTCATTGGCGCAGATCTGCGTGGGACAAATTGCAGTGAGGCTTATTTTATCGGCGCAGATTTAAGTCGTGCAGATCTTAGTCGTGCGGAATTTACCAGCGCTAATCTTAGCAAAACTAATTTTACTGGGGCAAATACGGAAACTACTGATTTTCAAGGTGCGATTTTGCCAGATACTTGGTAAGATTTTTGTAAAAGTGTTGATACGCAATACTTTTACAAAAATTCTTGTTTGGGTTTCAGCGAAAAGCCCTACAAATATGCAGCAGGATCGGTTGGCTCACCGTTAGCCCGTAATTCAAAATGCAAGTGTGGTCCCGTCGAAAAACCCGTTGAACCAACAGCCGAGATAGGTTGACCTTTCTGCACAACATCGCCATCTTTGACATATAGTTCACTACAATGACCATACAACGTGGTCATGCCATTGCCATGATCGATGATCACGGCATTGCCATAGCCACCATACCAATCTGCATAGATAACCCTTCCTTGGGCGCTTGCATAAACTAAGCTACCAGAGTCTGCCCCAAAATCGATTCCTGAGTGAAAGCGCTCAGTTCCCAAAATTGGATGGGTACGCCAACCAAAATTGCTAGTCACTGGACCAATCGTAGGATACATTAGTTGACCTGAACCAGAAGGCAGTACCAGTCCAGAATAGGGCTGGACTTTGGCTATAATAATTTGCGATAGACGGCGCGAATCCTCAGAAAGACGATCTTCAGCCTGTTCTAGAGCTTTACGATCGCTCTTTAATCGATCAATCGTGTTTTGTTGAGCAACTGCTGCCGCTTCAATATTTGATCTTTGATATTTCAATTTTTGAGTTAATAGCTCAACCTCATTGTTTTGAGCAACTATTTGATTACGCTGCTTTTCGATCCGTTCTGATTTTTGGCTCAGAGCACCCAATAACTTGCGATCGCCATCATAAATACGCTCAATCTGACGGCGGCGATCAGCAAATTGATTAAGGTCACGACTACTCAGCAAAGTGACCCACCAACGCTGCAATTGTTGTCTTTGCAAATAGCGCAACCTCGCTGAGGTTGCATCACGCTTTTTATTAAGGTCGTACTCTAGTTCTTGCAACTTAGTACTAAGAGCTTGTAATTGATTGCGAGCCTGACGAATTTTTTTCTCATTGTCTTGGATCTGAGCCTCAGTCACCCGCACATTTTTTCTGAGGGCATCAAGGCGCGACTGTGCAGGCTTAGCCAGAGCATTAATTTGTTCCTGTTGCTTCTGAATAATCTGGCGCTGTTGATCGACAAAATTTTGATAGTTTTTTAGCTCATCCACAGATTGCGCTTGCACTGGCTCAACTTGCCCCAAAGTGAAGCAAGCGATCCCCACAATTGTTATGAACACAATCATAAATTGATTTATATATTGCCAATGAAGGCGATCGCGCATTCAGTCCACCAGTATCCACAATCTAGGGCAAGATTTTAAACGTATTTTGTCATTAATAAAAGCCTATTTTTTTGTCGCTGGCATCAGGGACTTGCTATTAATTAAAGTACCTGCGGCTTCGACTACGCTCAGTCCAAGTGGACTGAGCGTAGTCGAAGCCATATAACTTGGTGGGACATTTTTTATCTGCAAGTGCCTAATTTCTACAGTTTTAACTTTTAATAATATTTCTGTATCTTTAACTACTAAAATCTACATATGTAGTATTTCAATGACATAATTTGTGGAGTTGATAATTTAGCTAGTAAGAAAATCGTTTAATAAAAAGCTTTAAATACGCATTTACCAAAACCACTGCCCATATTGCAGAGATTATGCTATGAAAACCATCACATATCAACAAACATCCCCATTTACTAAGAATATTCGGCAGTCTCTTTACCCTCAATGCTTACAACCGTTGGCTTCTACTTGGGTAACATTATTAGAACCGCCCATATCCAGATGCTACGATGAAGCTCTGTTGATGTGTCAATATCCTGATGGTCACTGGTCAGCATGGATACCTGATGTAGGTGAAGTCAAATTACATTCAGGTCAGTTTTGTCGAGTCTCATAGATATCTTTAACAGAAAAAGCGGCGCATTGCGCCGCTTTTTCTGTTAAAGACTTCATCAAACAAGTTAATAAGGAATAGATTCTCAGTCAATTTGCTCAGAACTAAAGCATTGCCAATACTAACAAGCCCAAATAACCTTTCTCTTCTAATTTCTAGTAATGCCCATTACTCTAAACATAAGGTGAAGATCGTGTAGTTTGTGACTTAAACCTATGACAGTTGCGTTAAACTAAAAGGCTTAGTCTCTATAATATGTAGTTGCTTTCCGATGGAGTCACTGTTTTCTACTCAAGGCATCATGGTTATGCTGCTTGGTGCATACGCTGTTGCCATGTGGATGTTCCTCACCAGCGCACCTAAAGTACATACGATCATGGTGTCAAATCTCGATCAAGCGCGGTACTTTTACGAAGGCGAGCTAAAACTGGCGATCGCTGATGTACCGCTACATTATTACTACGGCTATGAATATGGTATGGGCGCACCAGCCGATCCAATTTATATCCCCGCCACAGCTCGAACTGCTAAATCCAAGTATTCGGCAGACATGGAGGGCGCATGGTATCAGTTAAAGAAAAACGTTCAACTTCACATAGTGCCGGGAGCAAATACCGCAGATGCCAATCGTGGACGACATATTTGCTTTAACCGTGACTGTGTAGAGCAACTCTTGTTGCAGATTCAGGTGCGCGGAATTAAACACAAAGTCCGTAGCGAAAAGCCCTTAAACTTTTTGGTCAAAGATCCCGATGGTCAAGTAATTGAAATCGCTGAAGTTATCAGCTAATAAAAAAGAAGGCTGGCATTGCCAGCCTTCTTTTTTGATCTTGTGACCTAGATAACGTTTAGAATGAAGGCTAGTGTCCACAATAGGTATCTGAAATAGTGGATAGCAACGAACGAGTATTGGAAGATATGGCAACAAAGCAAGCAGCGATTTTGGTTTTAGCGGATGGTACTTGTTACCGAGGCTATGCCTTTGGTTCATCGGGAACCGCGATCGGTGAAGTAGTATTTAACACAGGCATGACAGGCTATCAAGAGGTAGTGACTGATCCTAGCTACCGAGGTCAAATTGTAACTTTCACCTGCCCTGAACTTGGTAATACAGGTGTAACCCCCGAAGATGAAGAGTCTGATCGCCCACAGGTACGTGGTGTCATTGCCCGCAACATTACGGCAGTACCTAGCAACTGGCGATCGCGTCAGTCTTTACCCGATTACCTCAAGGCGCATAATGTCGTTGGGATTGCGGGGATTGATACTCGCGCTCTGACTCGTAAGCTACGATCGCTTGGTGCGATGAATGGCGGTATCTCTACGGAAATTCTCGATCCTGAAGTATTACTTGCTAAGGTTAAGGCAGAACCATCAATGCAAGGTCAAAATCTTGCTCAGGCAGCCTCAACCACACTCATTTACGAATGGGCAGAAAAAACATTGCCTGAATGGGAATTTATTGAACCATCACATTTAATTGATGAAGCTTTGACTGTTGTAGCGATCGATTTTGGTGTAAAACGAAATATTCTCCGTCGTCTCGCTAGCTATGGCTGTCGTGTGATTGTCGTTCCTGCTGATACATCTGCCGAAAAGATTCTCTCTTATAATCCCGATGGCATTTTTCTATCTAATGGACCTGGTGATCCCGCCGCCGTTACTCAGGGAATTGAAACAGCTAAAGCGCTGCTTGCTGCCGATAAACCGATGTTTGGTATTTGCTTAGGACATCAAATTTTGGGCTTATCGATGGGTGGTGATACTTTCAAGCTTAAGTTTGGACATCGTGGCTTAAATCAGCCGGCTCAAAATCAAGCCCAAAATGCCGATCGCCGTGTAGAAATCACCAGTCAAAATCATGGTTTTGCACTCACAGGTGAGTCCTTTGACGAGTCGTCGGCAAAGTTGACGCATATTAATCTCAACGATCACACTGTTGCTGGGTTAGAACATAAAACCTTGCCTATCTTCTCGGTTCAATATCATCCAGAGGCAAGCCCTGGACCTCACGATGCTGATTATTTATTCGAGCGTTTTGTGAATTCTATTCGTGAACACAAAAATAACTCTAAACAAGCTTCTGCTTAGTCTTTTTAGGCAATTTAGTATTCAGATTATTGTGCAGATCGCGTAGCGATCTGCACAATAATCTGAGTTTTGGGCTTAACTATTTAAATTATTCTTTGTATACCTGAAATCCTAAAAACTGGGGCATTCAGTGCTTTACTAAAATTCGGATAAATCTTAAAAAGCGGCGCTCCACGGCGACTTTTAAGATTTATCTGTACTACTCAAAGCCTCAATAGGCTGTAATGTTTCCCTATTGTATTAGCATGATATATATGTATATAGAGCTAATTAATCGCTCTTAAGTGCCTCGAAATAATTAAAAAACAGAATAAGAGACTGTACCATCTGCTATGTGGACGTTACAGTCTTTCAAGTTTTGTATTTAATTTGCCTAGCTACTTATATCTAATTAACTTTTATAACAACTATGCCAACCCCAGTACCCACATTTCCCACTGATTCTGAAGGGCTTTTGAAACTTTTACGCCACAAGGACGGAACTTGGGTGCAGTGGGGGATTGCTTGCCAAATGTTGCAGAAAATGGGAGAGAATTCCCTTGCAATTTTTGAAAATACTGGATTTGAACCAATTCAACAGAATCAAATTGTGGTAGCTTCTCAAGTCTATGCTAGTTTACAAGTCGGAAAGGCAGCAGATATTGTCTTAGCCCATTTTGAACAAAAAGGCAGTGATATTCTGCATGAGTTGCGTGTACTCAATCAATCAGAACGGGTAACAATGGCAACCTTTGCCCTTGAGAAGAACCTTGATGTTTTAGAAGTTAAGGATGTGGTTAAGGCGATTAAGGAAGCTTCTAATATTGCTAATTTACCCGAAGGATTTACCCGAAACCCAGGGGATGCTGTTGTATTGCAGGTACTCAAGGCGACTGAGGGCAAAATCGAACCACAGGAACGCACTAGATTAATTGCGCGGGGTTTACGTTTTGCCCATAGTGATAAGGCAAGACAAGCGATCGAGCGTCTACTTATGGATATGGCAAATCCATCTAAGAAAAAAGCCCCAAATTTACCAATTTTCCGTTATGACGGTGAAGATAATATTCCCAGAATTTTGCCTGTAGTAGGAGTTTTACCTTTATCCGTAGAGAAGTTTCAAGCAGTTGCCAAAGTTACAGAGTTGGCTCCCTTTGGAATTGTCCATTCTACTACTGAAGCAACATGGGCAACCCTCCCCGGATGGTTTGTGGTGCATCAAGCGGAAGATGGTGTGATTGTTGCTTGCAATAGTGACACTTTGAAAGCTGTCATTAATCAGGAAATTGTTAGTTCTGTCCGCGATCGCGCTGAAGATATTTTGGTGCTAGTTGATCGCGCCCAACGGGATTGGGATGAGAATAGTTACTTTGCGATCGCTGGTGAAGATGGTAATCTCAAATTTGCATGCTTTGACTCACAGCCAGCAGTGGAGCTATTAGGCAAGGTCACTTTAACCCTGCGTCCAAAACGTTTCTTTGACGAAGCCGCCTCTCAAGATCGCTGGCAGTTTGAAGAGTAAAATTAAAATAACTTCCAAAAGCCAAGCTTAATAATTTAGAGGATTGGTAATGGCATATATAGCAAATTCCAGACTAGTGAGGTACAGTATAAAAGAGAAGAGAGAAAGTTTTTCAGATATAAATCAGCATGAGAGCATATTCAATAGACTTGCGAGAAAAAATAATCAAGCTTTCTGAAGAAGGCAAAATATCACAGCGAAAA
>CALRWX020000119.1:0-10323 GCA_943371975.1 Pseudanabaena sp. UWO311
TCACCTTGGTTGTGTTTGCTTGTATAGTGTTGCCACTTACCGAATTGATCCTGATACTCGATGTCGATTTTGCTCATGGGATTACTCAAGGCTGGTTTCTTTAATGATTTGTTGGATGGTTGCTAGGGAGAGTCGCGTCTGATTACAAATCGATCTATACGAGTTCCCATACTTCCTCAGTCGAACATCTAGACCATCCTTTCATGTCGGAGGTCTTTGGTCAAATCAATCGCGTCCCCTAGCGAGTAGGGGATTTCGTGCTTTTGGAAAGTCATTTTACTATGTTTTCGTTTCCAATCACCATTGGATTTCAATCTAATAAACATTAGGACACTCCTTCTTCATACCGTCAACATACCCTTTAATTAACAAAGGGGCGATCCAAACACAACCTAAATTCATGAACGCCGCAGCCTTCATACTTTCATAAGTTTCTGTTCCTGGCTGTAATTCATCATAAATACTCTTGCCAAGTCTATTATAAAGATTACCTGCTGCACATAATTGTTGGGAATTAGAACCGATTTTAGATGCTTTCACAACTTCATTATAAAAAGCTTGCTGCTCTTTTCTAGGAACGGATTCTAACCTATTGTAGACATCACAAAGATTATCTACCGCGAAGGCAGCCCAAGGAAATACAAAGGCAGTTAGTACCACCAGCGCAGAAACTCTAAGATTCATAAAATTACCTCAAATCAGTCTCTAGATAAAATACAAGTGTGTCTTGAAAGTGTAATTTCCAAGAGATCGCATCCCCTAGCGAGTAGAAGAAACGAAATCCCAATCGATCGCGTCCCCTAGCGAGTAGGGGATGGCAAAAAGCCAAATATCTTCTACAGGATTCTGTTCAGGAGCATTTAGGACTTTTATGTCAACTCGCTTTCGCCGCCTCGAATTGCCGCTTTAAAGCTTTCCATGATGTGCTGCTGCAGAACAAGTGAAAGAAGTAGAATCATTCCCGATTACGTTTGACCACCAACTTGATCCTCTCGAGCAAAAAATCGAGTCTGACCCTTGAGATCCTTCTTCTTTGGAACTGCTCCAGTGTCTTTTTTCACCACTGATAGGGCTGCTTATGCTTCCAAAAGCTGAGCATCGGTAACTTCCAGGATTATCCTCTATTGCTTTGCACTTCACCTGATCCGATTTGACGCAGACCTGATAGCCGTCTGTGGCTTCCATGCAGTGCCCGCGAGTCATGCTTTCTGTTAGGCCACAGCTTGTGTTTAGCAGAGGAAGACCCGCGATTATGAATAAATTAAAAAGAAGTGAGTTTGCTTTCATTTTTTGAAGATTTTGAAAATTATATTTACTCTTACGTTCATATGCGTAAGCAGGTGAAGTTAGTTAAACATGTCAAAAGAGATTCTTACAGATGACAGATGAAACTACTGAATCAAGTGAAACTTGATTCAGTAGTTTCCAATTAATCGCGTCCCCTAGCCAGTAGGTGGATGTTAAATTTGAGAATACTTTGAACGCATTTAACCAAGCTTCCAATCAATCGCGTCCCCTAGCGAGTAGGTTAATGTCTATTTTAGCACCCTTACACCGCATTGAGTCAAGCTATCATTTACGAAACCTCATCAAAAAACAGGCGAAAATAAAAAAATACATTCATATAAAACCCTTGAAACCTAGACCCATTAAAATATCGATAATTAAAACGCAAAAGCCTCAATTCAGGCATAAACACAAAGCCATCGCACACCAAAGATAGGAAACAGCTCAAATCACAACAGAGCTTGGCATCTGAGTTAAAGGAGGTTCGCCCCATACAATAATTTGACCTAAAGTATGTTTAGAAATTGGATAAAACCGCACACTATCCTCATTCATTTTTACGACCCTTGTCAAACGAGACCTTAACTCCTCAAACTTGCGATCGCCTAGTACACATTCAAAAGCACTAAACTGTACTCGCCGTCCATACCCTTCAAGTAGATCCGATACCCGCTTTCGGCGCTTATCAACCGAAATATCGTATATAACTAGATATAATAGCAAAACCAATCACCTAATCAGATAAGGCTTATAACCACTACTCGGATCATACACATAACGCTTAATTCAGTGAACAAACAGCAAAGCCCAAGCTTTCAGTCAAAACGCGATTATTTCGGCGAACTAGCTTAAATCGCAGAACTACTTTCGCAATGCATCCAAACCCCATTCATAAAGCGACAATAACAAAGGCTTTGAAGGCAGATTCCCTATCCTCTTTCCAATACCTTGCAGGGGTATCAGCAAAGCATCACCAATTGGCTCAACTGATAAATTTGCCTTACTCCACATAGTCATTATTTCATCCAAACCTACACTCATCGCTTCATGTACTATCTTATTACGCTTCTTCCGAATCCCATTCAACAACTCAAACTGATAACTACATCCATAGTGTTCAGTCCATCCCTTAATCAACTCCTCTAATCTAGGCTGCTCAAAACTATCTTTAAGTTCATTAGAAATTTCTATCCATCCCTTGTCAAGCCAACAATCCTTCCTATAAAGTTGAAACAACAGCCTCTCTAAAGTCTGAGCCATTAAAAAGAACGCACTAGTCAGCCGCCCCGTATCAGCATCGATCGGAATTTGAAAAGCATCCTCCCAAATAATTGCTGCCGTCTTTGTCTTATCCAAACAATCATATTGTGACCAAGCTTGAATTTGCTCAGGACTAGCCAACTGCTTCAGCTTTTTCATCGGCAACCACTTACCTTTTATAGTCTGGAGCAAACCTCGCATATCCTGACGACCTGCATTTTCCAAATAGCCAGCCAAATCAAAGAGCGCTGCATAACGATTGCGATGTCCTTCTAGCCAAATCTTTGCCTCACCGAAGTCCCCTCTTTCCCATGCCGAAACAATTCTCAATTTTTCTAACGGTAAGAAATATTGACTCATAGATTGTCGATCAAATTTCTCTGCAAAATTTGCCGACTTCCGTGATAGTTGATCCTCAAGATACATTGGCGAAGGCTCTCTAGGCACAACCCGCACCACATCGAACTGTCTTACCAAAGCCGCAGCATAGATCTCTAAACTAGAAGAAAGCGCAGGAACAGATCCCTTATTTTCAATTAACAATGTCATTTGTTGATCATCATCCTCACTATTCACATTCTTAGTTAAATCTTGAATAATCTCTTCAAACCTCAGTCGAATAGCTTCCACCATGCTAACGTCAACCTGAAAAACCAAAGTTTTAACGACTAGATCCTGCCAAGTCTGTCGAATTTTGCCTGCCATTAACTGCGCTAACCATGTTGTGTCACTGGCGCGAAAACTCTCAGCAACGGAATCAGGCTGATCGGTACTAATTAGCCATACTTGCTGCAAATCATTTTTGACCTCTTCCGCAATCAAATTTTGATCCAACAATAGCTCTACATCATTGAAATTTTGATCTACTGCACAAATTTCATACAGACTTTTGCCCAGATGTCTGGCAAAATATCTCCCCGTAGGCTTTTCTACGCCAATTTCTTGATATATTTCCGCAATATGGTCAGGATCGCCACTTACACCCACACATCTCACAATCTCATCTCCACAGCGCCAACCAATTTGACGATTTCCAACCGTAATAATTAAAATTTTCATTTTCTTAAATCTCTATTTAATTCCAGCTTTTACAAAAAAATGTTCAACTGTCATCGCCAAATCGGGAAACAACTCATCCGTAATCAAGCGATCGCCTCGATAAGTCTCAGGAGGGCGATCGGCATAAAACATCGTCAAAGTTCTATGCAATGGCTCAATTACCCAAACCCTCAATACACCTGCATTTAGATAATCGCTAGCCTTCGCCACAAACTCCCTAAAAGTCTGTCCCTCCGACATAATCTCAATCACCAACTCAGGCGGCACAGGACACATCTCATTACCCACATCCGCAGGTAAACGCTCCATCGAGATATAAGTCAAATCAGGAACAGGACACCAATCTTGACCATTGCGCGTCAGCACAATCCCCCATTCAGGATAAACAAAACCCTTACCCTCAAACAAAGTTCTCAGGAAAAACAACAACTCCGCTTGTAAAGAAGCATGAAATCTTTTTGGAGACATCTTTTTAACCACTTGACCATCAACAAACTCATACCTATCATCCGATTCAGGACTCGCCAAAAATTCCGCTAGACTTATCCTCGGCGGCTTACCAGTAGCGATCGCTTGCAACTCTATTACTGTACTCATTTCAATATTCCTGCTTTTACAAAAAAATGTTCTGAAGTCACGCTCAAATCGGGAAACAACTCATCGGTAATCAGGCGATCGACACATACGCTATTATCTCCTGAGATATCATCAATTAAAAAACCTATGGCGTTATTTCTCATAACCAGTCTGATCGATGAAGGCATCTATGACAGTAGCTTCCAAGTGGTTGAAGCTAGTTCAGAGTTAGAAATTGCCGCTCACATGATTAGCAATTCATGGCAATGGGAACGTTTTTTGCGTAACTCAGTTCCTAGCGATTGGCGCGGCGGTGGCATCAACTACGGCACTTTGTTAGATTGCGTCAGGCGATCGGACATCACTCCCGAAAGACTATTAGAACTAATCGACATGACCAGAGTTGACGGTGATTCAGATGCTCAATTAGCGATTCATGAGATTACACCAATATCTTTACAGGCGGTGAATGTGAATTTTTGAATTTATTCATTGCGGTTTATTAACTATGTTATTGATTAAATAATCGGAAAAACTTGAAGCGCTCGCTAATTTCTTAACTCCTTTTATAAATCTCGAAGCCCACTGCCTGTATAGTGTCTCTGTACTTCTGCGGGATTTGAACAATAACCAATTTGCAAATCTCTAATGCGACGGGGATAACGTGCGCTTGCGTCAACAAATAGGTCAAAACCTCTACCAATATATACAGCAGTTTGATTAGTAATAAGATAGCGATCGTGAGGAAGCTCATTACCATAACTTTCCTCCTTGATAAATAGTTGAAAATAAGAAAAAGTGTTTTTTATCTCCGATTCAAAAGACCGCAAGGAATTTACAGCTTCAGCAAGAGGTACTTCACTTCTTTTTCTATCTATTCCACAGTAAACTTCAAATTTTGTGCCTACCCCAATAGTAGCAACTTGTTGAAAAACTTCTAGAAACCATCTTAAAGTATTTTGATGATTATTTCTTCCTTCCGATATAGAACGACCAATCCATCGGTCATATATCCCGATATGTTTAGCATCTCTAAACAGAGGAATTAGTATCTCCTCTGAAAATTTATCTTGATTCCATTCTCCTTTATTGAGCGTATAATCACGCTTGTTCAATTTTTTCTGCAATGGAGAAATAGAATAATCCTCAAGCAGAGTTAATCTGTTAGTAAATTGAGGATTGTCAATACAATGAGATTGACGAACTACAATGCCAGTAAACTCTTCTGCTGTAAATAGTTTTATACAATTTCCTTCATCTCGAATATCACAGGTTTGAGAAAGTGGTGGATGAACTGAGGCTATAACAAACCTATTCTTTTTATGCAATTTCTTAAGAAGTTCTTTTGCTTTTGGTCTAAATTTTGGAGTCCAATCTTCCACATTAGCTTTTATTACTTTAAATAATTGACTTTCATCTAATTGATTGTCGATTAAAATTATTCCAGAATCAGTTAGATTATTCAAAATCGTGATAACTAGATTGTAATAAAAAACGGATGTGTCAGATCTTACAGCAAATATACAGGGAAAAAGAATAGTTCTGGCAAGCATAATAAATCACCCAAACATCTCATTAAAACCTTCGTCAAAGAAGCCATTAGGCCACTCATCAATAAAATCACCTTCAGAGTCTATTCGCAACTCCAAACATTGAGAGCCATTCTTACCGCGATCCACATAAACTACAGCAATATCTTCATGACTTAGTTCACCATTACGGATAAGTTTTTGCAACCTCAATAACAAATGTTCGCTATGAGTCTCAATAATAAACCGATTGCCAAAGGACTTAACTGATTCAGCTAAAAGCGAACCGAGTTGGGCTTGCAATCGTGGGTGAATATGGATCTCTGGTTGCTCAATTACAATTGTTTTATTTCGGGATAAAACACTTTGAATGATTACTGGTAAAATTTGACTAATCCCAAAGCCAACATCAAGCAAACTCACATTTACCTTTGTGTACCTATCAATCAGTCGAATTGCAAATACATCACTCAAGTCTGATGTTTCCTCATCCTTAAAGTTTGAGATCTTAATTTCATAGCCTAAATCAAACAATTCAAATTGCTTATTTACTGCATTAAGCACATCAGGTTTTGTATATAAAACATCAGCAATATTTTTTCCACCTTGACCTACTTGTTCTCCATTATTACCACCAAAAATGTACAATCGTTCAGGATAGGATCTCAAAGGACGAATGTAAACCAGATTCTCCAAGTAGCCACGAAGCAAAGTAGATGCCTTTATTGTTAGATCCAAAACAGGCTTTAAAGCACCACTCTTCTCATAAACTAAAGATAAATACTCACTTCTTGGTTCACTTAAATCATATTGCCAATCGCCGACTTCATTTAGTAAAAAATGACGGCATAAAACATAATGTGAGTAACTTAAAGCTATTACAAAGTCCTCCTCAGCTTGCTGAAAACTATATTTCTGAAATCTTACTTGTAATTGAAGTAGTGTATCAAATAATAAATATTGGTTTTCTAAATCACTCAGTTCGGATTCCAGACCATCAATTTGTAGTTTGCCAATTCCCTGATCTTCAACTTTGCTTTTTATTTCCTTTAATTCATAATCTAGCTGTTCAATCTTGGGTTTAAGTACATCTTTTTGTTTCTGTAACTCGTTACCAACTTTTTTCTGAGAAACCCTTGCAGAAAGCCTAATAATTTCTTTGCGTTCTAAAATATCTCTAATTTCAGAAAGAAGCATCTTACTAAAATCCAGTTTAAATTCTTGCCACCAAAATTGCCAAAAGCTATGCTTGAAATTAATCTCACTCTCATCAATATTTAAGATAATGCCATTATCATCTTCAGCAATACTCGGAATATAGGATAGTAATGGTCTTAACTTATCTCCAACAAATAAATCAACATGATCAAACTTGATTTTAGAAAATTCTTTGTCATATTTAATCGAAATTTCTAAGCCTAACAACGAATTAGCACTCAAATATTTAGATAGAAACTTTGAGTCACCTCCCATAATTTGCTCGGTATCTAGATCAAAAAATACTTTAAACGAGAAAGATTTATCTAAATCATGGTTATTAATATATTGACTGAAATTTCCAAGATCGACAAAGTTACCTTTAGCTAATAAAAGTGTTTGCGGATCAGTTGCCCCTTGTAAAGTTTGCTTTAACAAAAGTAATGACTGTAAAACTGAACTCTTACCCGAAGAGTTTTGACCATAGATCAAAGTAATCGGTCGAATCGGAATTTTTTCCTGATTTGCAAATGCTTTAAAATTATGAATTTGATATTCACGCAACATATTACCTATTCTCCTATGGATAAATCACAGCAAATTCTGATGCTTTTTTCTTTAGTGTATCAAGATAGTGCTTACGTGGATCTTGTGTCGCACCAAACACCGTCACAACCTGATAATCACCCAAATCGGCAATCCATACAGGCGAAGGCTTGACTTCTTTACCCACCACGCCACAGAGATTACCATCATAGGCTTTCTCTCCACGGCGATCTGTGATCTTCAACTCTTGACTATGCAACACAGCCAAAGCATAGGGCTTCCCATAGTCCTCATCACCACCACACAGCACAATCCTACAATTTGCATCCACCGCCTCACGCCAGCGATCGCCACTAATAGCCGCAGGTGCATCAGGAGTATTGCGTCCACTCTGATTTAACGCTCTCAACGCATCAGTAAAATCCTTAATCCTTGACTGATAGATCTTTTGTAAATCCTTCAACCCATCAGGAGACTGCCAAAAATCATCTTTACTATCAATAAAGAACGTTGAGCCACGATACCAAGGAGCGCGATCGCGAGTTTTGCGAGAATAACAAGGTCGTCTTGCCCCTTGCCCAATTCCACCCAAATTAAACATCAACCAAGTAAGGCTCCTAAACAACTTTTCCACATTTTCAGGATTTTGAGCATTTGGTTCTATCGAATGAGACAAAGTTAAAATACCAGCCTGTTCACCACACTTATCATCCCTACCTTGAATATTTGGACGAGGTTCTTTCTGTACCACCGCACCTTCCAATATCCGTACCTGTACCCATCCGCTACCCTCAATCTCTAAAGATCCAAATAGCTTTCCTTCCCATTCCTTAACTTGATTCGCAGGGATTAATCCCAATGCAAAAGCACGAAACCAATAACGCAGCATTGACTTAAAAGCAATCGGGCGCACTTCAGCTTCTGCTTGACCACGCATTTGATATTCATTACGGCGATCGTTCCATTGCCACTGCGTAAACTTCTGGCGACCATGAATAAGTTGCCCTTCCAAACCAAACTCAACCCTCACAAATTCACGAGTAGAGCGATCGCTTTCACCCGCCTTAATCAAAGCCCCATAACCCGAATTAACCTGCGAACCAGCCCCATTTTTTAAGCCAGCCGTCAACCAACCCATCACCTTATCAATCAGTGCTTTCTTAGCAGCATCAGCCACCGTACTCGCCGCCCTAATGCCAATTAAAAAAATTGGCTCCTGCAATGATAAAAATGGATTTGGATTCGGTGCATAATCTAAGCGATCGCCATTCCAAGTCCAAATATTATTTGCCATATCCACAGTCAAACCGCCCGACTTATCATCACGACTAGTCACAGGATACGCATCAAGGAAGATGATTTTACCTGCTTGATCGCCCTTTTCAGCTTTCAAATGTCCAAACCATTCCGCTACTTCCAAATCTGCTTTCTCCCAAGCTTTTTTGACAGCATCTTGATCCGCATAATTTAAATTGGTTGGTAATTTCTCCCTAATTGCTTGTTGTCTAGCCACACCGCGTAGCGTACTCGAAGGAATAAACGGCATTCCCAAAGCATCAAAAGCAGGTAATAAAATACTCTCAGGTCCCCGATGTCCGCCCACACGAATCCGCCAAGGACATTTCACCTGAAAATAGTTACCCTCTCCCGCAATTCTCTTCGTGCGTTCCGTCAACTTTGCCAAACGTTTACTGTAATCTGCCTTATCTTCCGATAACTGCAAAATCTGAATCTTAGTTCCGTCTTTATTTCCTTGATCAAGCGATCGCATCCAGCGCAAATATTCCACAAAACTTGCAGAAGGATCGATCTTTTTGGGGGATTCCCCCATCAACCAAGGCGAAGGCTCCTGATTATTACCACCATTACCACCGCCTCCAGATACCCCACCACCCCTATTACCGCTATTACCGCCGCCACCATTAATGTTAGGGATAACTTTCTTAACAGGATTAGGCACAACTTTTTGAGTAGCGAGATTTGTTTTCTGCGGTGCGCTTGATGGTTGTTTTGTTGGTCTGCTTGGCTTATCAAAAGTCATAATTAGCTCTCCTTAAAAGTATTGCTCAAAGATTTACGGAACTCTCTCAACATCGAACTAGCACCGATCGCGATCGCCCGACTCACAAGCTGCGGAATCAGCGTCTTAATCGCCAAATCTGGAAACAACAAACTGCTCTCAGACTCAAGATAGCGACCATCAGCCAACAAAAATATCTTCAAACTATTATCACGATATATCCAAATTTCAGGCACAGCGATCGCCTCATAAGCCGAAAGCAAAGTCTTAGAAGTTACATCCGACTCAATCGCCAAATCAGGCGGCGGAAAAATCTCCACATCAATCCGTTCCTGACAATCTCTCACCAAAGCCGCATTAGCAACGTAAAAACAAGTGTCAGGCTCAACCCCAGCCATTCCTTTTCGATAAAAAGTGGTCGAGCCAAAATCTTCCCAATCTCGATCCTGCGCGTCCAAAATCGTTGTCACAATATGACCAGCAATGCGATGAGGTCTTTCATGTCTAGCCATTGGAGACATAATTTCTAAAGTTCCTTGATAGAATGCAATTCGAGTATGACGATCTTCACCAAGATCGCTAAGAATATCTTCACAATCTTGCCAAGTCAAGGAATGCAAGGCGATCGCACTCCCATGTCGTAAATCAATCGATTTGATCGGAACAGTAACGCTCATAATTAATCATCTCCTGATACATCATCAATACTGCGGACAAATAAAAAAAGGAGACAAAAAAGCTATTCATCGGATAAGGTGCAAGTGTTGAAACAAAACACCAAATGAATAGCATCATCGATATAGTACCGAAGATAGAGAGTAAAGTACAACAGAAATTTCTATCAATGCT
>CALRWX020000120.1:0-10293 GCA_943371975.1 Pseudanabaena sp. UWO311
CAATGCACCGCATTGAACCCTCTTTTTGTTCATATGCCTCTACTATTCTTTCCCGCAAATCCAACGATATTCCTGACATGTTTTTTGTCCTTTTTTGGTTGCTTTTCTATACTACCTTATGTCCTCTTTTCATTGAAAACTGCGATAGATCTTTTTGGATAGACTTCGTGACGATAATTGTGTAAGTCATAGCTATTTCTGAGTAAGATACTCATGAAATGTAATGTATTCACCTTGTCTATACTCTTCGCGTACTTGTTGAATTTCCTCAGCCGTTTCATTGTCATCTAACCAGTCTTGCTCTTCGGCTTGGGCGATCGCTTCATCGAGAATTAACCAGAGTTGATGCTTTTCTTCTAGACTAAGAAAGTTAACCGACTCAATAGCAGTGTGTAATGCTTGGGTCATAACTGACACCTTTAGATTTTTAACTTGTTACCTATTTTACTCAGATATTAACTATTTAACATCATTCAAAGGAAGTTATAAAGATATCGCCTTTTGTTTTGACAGGTGATTATAGCGATCTCGTTTTTGAGGAGATGATTAGGTGATCGCGTTTTTGTGTGAGTGGTTGAGCGATCGTGTTTTTGTGGGTGGTTGGGCGATCGCGTTATCCCAACCCACATTTTTTACTTTTGCAGTAAAATAAGCTCATTACTTCTACATAGACTTACAGTTATGACAGTAGAATTTGCACCAATTTTTGAGCTAGGACTTTCAGAAAAGCTACAGCTTCTTGAGGATTTATGGGATAACATTGCAACTCAACCAGCTAATATTCCTGTACTAGATTGGCAAAAAGAAGAACTAACTAAAAGAAAACAGTCTTACTCACAAGACCCCAGTTTAGCAAGTTCTTGGGACTCAGTAAAAGCAAGAATCCGTAGTCAAAGAAATGGCTAAAAGTCTCATCATTCTCCCAGAAGCGGAACAAGACATTACAGAAGCCTATAATTGGTATCAAGAAAGGGAACTTGGATTAGGAGAAGAGTTCTTGCGATGTATTGATGCTTCCATCCAGACTATTAAAAGAAATCCTGAAATATTAGCGCTCAACCATTGGATTTTCTTCAGAATCCGCCCACGCACAACCAGAGAAATTTCATCTAAATCATCTATAGACTCTGGTTCAAAACTTACCAAATAAGCCATTTATTCATCTATTCCATATCTTTTGTACACTTCTGATGCTGGAATAGTAGATCTTCCCTCTGCCCGATTTTCCGTATGTTTAGCAAACTATGCATGAATGATTCTTTGATTTCTTTACCCTGATCGGGATCGGCAAAGTATTCATCCAAACGCTCATCCACGGTGTTGCGGATTAGTGTTTGTAGTTGCTCTACAGTCAAGTCTTTTACTTGCATAGTCTCTACCAACGATGAAATATATGGGTGATTATAGCAATTTTGAGATCGTGTTTTGGGTTGGTGAGGAGGCGATCGCGTTTTTAGCGTGAGTGAATGGGCGATCGCTTTGATAAATCAATAGCATCTATAGTAAATAGTGATAGAAATTTAGAAATAAAAATGAGTTTTGCTTTGTCCTAAAACTTTAGAGTTTTGATAGATGCTATCAATTGATTGTGATTGGTAATTCTTGTAGCCCCACGTAATTGATTAGCGTACCATTGTGAAACTGGATCTAAACCTGATATTTCACTGATAGAAATTCCATTATGTCCATGTTCTTTACCAGAGCTATGGATATAGGCGCGATTGCCAATATATAAGCCCACATGAGTTGCTTTCGCAGGTGTTCCAAAGAAAATTAGATCACCAATTTGAAGTGCATCTAAAGATATTGGTTCACCAAAAGCCTCTTGTTGATAAGCATCACGGGGAATCAAAATATCAACAGAAGCAAAGGCGGCTTGCATTAAGCCCGAACAATCATAATTTGGCGCAACCGTTCCACCCCAAAGATACTCATTCGTTACAGCCATTGCACTTTGAATAAAAGCAATTACTTGTGGTAGGCGATCGCCTATTTCTTCTGTACTTAATGCTGGTGGTAAATTGGCAATAAAACTTTGGCGATCGCTTAGTTCTAACTTTTCAAAATCTTGGCGATCGAGCAGCCCTTCATAATCATCTTCGAGTAATTGTATTTTTAGAAAATTTGCTTCAGATTCTAAGATCTGTAAATATCTACCCTTTGCCATCTGTGTCGCAAGGCGCTCAAGGGTTGGTGAATCGTAAATATTAATATCAGCCAAACTACGATAAATCATAAATTCTACTTTTTAAAAGGAGATCGCTTTGCACCCTATGCAATTATTTCGTATGAACTACGGGTTGCATTATCATACTTTGCTGCTAGTATGTGTGCATCAAAATTGAAAACCTATAAAGTGAGCTAGCAATAGCCGTGACCGTCCAGCTCCCCCCCCTTCCCGAAATTCATCACCCTAAGATTCAGGCGCTTTTCCAGAAGAGCGATCTCGAACTCGTGACACTATTTCAAAGGCATCCTGAAGAGGGTCAATACTTTGCAGCGATTTTCTGTCGCTATGGACAAGTGCTATATACCTTGATTGGTACGGCAACTCGATCGCCTGTGCAGTCGGACTATTTATTTGTAAAAACTTGGGAATATATCTACCACGAAATGCGAGTGCTAGATTTACGGGTGACAACACCACGTCTATCGTTGCAAAGCTGGCTGATCAATCTTGCTGCGATGATGATTAATCGTGCTGAAGTGCCACCCGTTGAGGAAATTCAATATTCCCTTAAAGATACGCCGCCCGTATTTTGGTGCTACCTTAATCAAGCCTTTAATCAATTGGCAGGCAACCTACGTCTGGTACTATTGTTGTCTCAAACTTTTCAATGGAGCCATACGCGCATCGCCGCCTATTTACATGCTGAGGGCGAAAGCATCTCGGCTAGTGATGTAACACAACTTCTAACTAAAGCTTATTATGCTCTAGAAGACGCTCTGCCCCAAGATATCCGAGACATTTACCTAGCTCAACCCGTCGTTACTGTCTGAGGTAAAGAATTATGCAAATATTGAGTCCCAACATCTCGTCTACAAGCTCTCAATCTAACCCAATGTGTAACGCAGAGACGGATCTACCTGCGATCGCTCAATCATCAGTATTGCAAACAGCTCTAGCTGGTTTAGATGCAAGCCTTAGTGATGAGCTAGATCGTTACCGCCACTGGCAAGAGAATGGTCAAACCATTTCCTACCTTAATCCTTTTAGACCTCGTGCGATCTCTACCCAGTCTATTTGGACATCGCCAAGCTTGTCGGAGGCTTTATCACCCCTAACCCCAGACATTGATAGCATCGATCGCCGCATGATCCAAATGCCGATAATGCCAGCATTAGGGGCAAATCCTAATGCGATTAATCAATCAATTAATATTGCGGCCGCAGAATTACATCAATATGGTTATGTAGATGAATCGGGCGTAAGTGCAGCAAATAATACTCCGACGATGGCACAAATACCTGAGCCTGATGATGATGAGATTTTGCAAAACTTTGCTAATGATTACGCCAACAATTACGAAAATAATTTAGATAATCAGGAATATATATACCCAACTCCCACAGCCGAAAAGAGCGCTTTACGAAGTTTGATGAATCCTGTGGGGATTATTTCGCTGTTGTTATTGCTCTGCTCTAGTGCAGCGATCGGCTATCTAATGGTCGATCCGTCGGGAGTAATGAAATTATTTAAGCAAGAACAAAAAAGCAAAGCAGCCCAAGCTAGTAGTACTAGTGAGGATTTGGATAAGGATATTAATTTGGAAAATCAGCAGAAAGCTAATGATTCATTATCTTTCACACCTTTTGTGGGGGGTAAAAATCAAGCTAATTCAGTTGATAGTTTGATCAAAAATAGTAAAGCGATCGCTGATCCTACTTTTGTCAACAAAAACAAATTAAATAATTCATCCACAAATTCGTCATCCCTATTTGCACCCAAAAGTACGTTTGTGCCAAGTGCACCATTGCGAACAGTTCCATCAGCCCCTTTATCTGCGATCTCAGTTGCTCCACTACCGCCAGCTTTAGCACCTTTAGAAAGAAGTTATACTTCTGCGCCGAGAAATGAGTCTGTACCTACTAGCACCTATAGTGAGCGAAGCAGTTCACCTAATCGTAATAGTTCTAGTAGTGCAACGAGCTCGCCTTCTACATCTGCTAGCAGTGCATCCGTAGCTGCTACTAATGTTGCATCCAATGTCCCTTATTTTGCCCCTCGTAGTAATGCAGTCAAATATGCTGCACCTGTATCTACTGATTCAACCACTGCACCCACCAGTAGCTATCGTGTAGTCGTTGAAAATAGCTATGCTGCTAGTGCTCAGCAGGTGGAAAGCGCTGCTTATGTGCGTCCAAGTGATGGTCAAGTGCAGGTTGGCTCGTACCGCGATCAGAATGCAGCCCAGCAACGCATCGATCAATTGCGCCGTCAGGGAATTCCTGCCAGAATAGAGTAAAGGTAATTAATAAAGAAACAATTTTTTTGGCGCGGCTACGCCCTAAAAAATCGGGTTGTTTTACTGCGTAACGTGAAAATATATGCAATTTTTTATAGATGCGATCGCCTGTGGTCTATTGGCAGGTCTGACGTGGTTGGGGCTGGTATGGATGTCGCCTGATCGCCCGATTGAGTCGGGTAAAGCATGGATACAGGGTGTTGGCATCGTGGCGATCGCCAATATATTAGTTTGGCTGATTCTGGCGGGATTAAATTTGCGATTAATTCCCTTATGGGTAATTATCTTTTTAATTGTAAATGCGGCGATCGCCCGTTTCGGATTTCCCCTTTGCGAAGGAATCAAGATTCCAAATATTTGGGCTTTGGTAATCCATCCTATAGCGATCGCTGGGATAAGTGTTTTACTCGGTGGGGCGGTTGGCTTTCTATAAAAAAGGGCGTGCTTTGCACGCCCTTTTTTATTTAATAGAAAAATTAAGAAATATAAGCATAATGCCAAAGGCTAACATTCCTACTGCAAATACTGATAATGCGTTGGTGAGTTGCTCGGAAAACTGCATGACCTCTGCGGCAATTACTTCTGGAGTTTTGTAGCGATCAGCCCACCAGAAATAACTAAACATAAAGGCTACTCCTAAAAATAGGACTACAAAGAGAGTGAAACCAATCAAAGGGGTATACACCATATATCCTTCAACTCCTCATGATTTAAATTGTTATCTAGTTTAGGCAAGGTAAAAGCTGGGATGGTAGCGATCGCTACTATAACAATCCTAAATTATTCGTGGCTTCGACTTCGCTCAGCCATCAGTCCACGCTGGCTGAGTGAAGTCGAAGCCTGTCTCAAATCATTTCGGATCGCTACTAGTCAACGCACTCTTGCTTGACCTTAAACTATTCCTATTATCGTCTTTCTGTCTCCAGTTTAGTTTGAGCTGTATTTGACGATTTGTAACACAATAAGCAAGTATTGTGCCGCCCGCTTAGGAGACAGCACAACATTTTTAACTACTTAGAAAAAGCGAGTGCGATCCATTCATCCATTTGAAGGTGATCGCATAGTGTAAAACCTATCCCTGACATGGCTGAAGTTAAGTCTTCGGCGCGATCGCTAGTGTAGCCTGCGGTAATTAAAATTCCCGAATGGGAAGCAGTAGATCGTAATGCTTGGTAAAATTCGGCAGCAAGGGAAATATGTACTCGCGCAAAAATATTGGCAACGATGAGATCAAACTGTTCATTAGCAATAATTGCGGGGACTGGCTCGATACTATCACCACCCATCCAATGCCCTAATTGACTAGCACTACCGAGACTTGCTTCGCTTACTGAGACCTGTTGGTTAACTTGATTGCGATCGACTGCATCCTGTGTCGCAGCTACGGCGATGCGATCGTTGTCGATCGCCAGTACCTTTGCTCCTAATTTTGCCATCGCTACGCTTAGGATGCCTGAACCTGAACCAAGATCGAGAGCATGAAGTTCTGAGCTGACATAACGTTCTAGTAATCGTAGACTAAGAATCGTGGCGGGATGTAGTCCACTACCAAAGGCAAGGCTATTTTGTAAACGAAGAATTATTTCTTGAGAATTGCTAGCTTGATAATCGGAGTCAGCAGATAGAATCACAAAGCGATCGCCAATATGCCTAATTAAAGAATTCGTTGAATTTCTCTCTATTTCTAAATGATTTGGCTTTTGATCGACGACAAAGGTTTGCAATTCACTAGTCATGCCTGTGCGATGCAATGGCGTGAGAATTCTTTCGATTTCATCAATCCGTTGATGGATTCGTGCATCTTCAGCCAAAAACATTTGAATGGTAAATTTCCATTTCCCATGACTTTCTTGATATTCGCTAATATGCAGATCTTGAGCAGCGATCGCCTTAGCTAGTAATGTGCAAACCCAATCTACAGCTTCATTGGTAGTATCTAGGCTTAATTCTATCCACGACATAATTATTATTCAATAAAAGAAAATAGACAAATCAGCGCTAAGCGCTGATTTGTCTATTGGGGTTGATGGCAGGTGATGCAATGGAATGCACCACCACCTAGGAGAATATGTTTTGCAGGAAGTCCGATCGCTTTGCGGTTAGCAAAATGCTTGGCAATTTCGTCCACTGCGCTTTCGTCTTGTTCTGAACCATAGATGGGAATAATCACACTATCGTTAGAAATATAGAAGTTGAGATAGCTGGCTGGCATGATTTGCCCTTCATGATCAAGAACAAGATTTGGAGAAGGAACTTTAATCACATCTAATTTACGCCCCTTGGCATCGGTCATCGCTTCTAATTGAGCAGCGATATGATTGAGAACTTGGTAGTTAGGATCATCTTTTGAGGTTGGTTCCATACACATGACTGTATGGGGAGCAATGAAACGGGTGATCGTGTCGATATGTCCATCGGTATGGTCATTGAGTAAGCCTGATTCAATCCAGAGAACTTTTTCTACACCTAAGCCATCTTTTAATCCAGACTCGATCGCCTGTTGATCCATATGTGGATTGCGATTGGGATTAAGAAGACATTGCTTGGTGGTGAGACAGGTTCCTTCGCCATCAACTTCGATCGCACCACCTTCGAGTATCCAATCAATTTCAAATCTAGGAATACCAAGAATTTGTAGCATATTGTCGGCTACGCGATCGTCATGTTCAAATATGTATTTGCCGCCCCAACCGTTCCACTGAAAGTGCAATGCGCCAAGTTTTCCTTCGGTATTTTTGATAAAAATAGGAGTCATGTCGCGCATCCAGATATCGCCAAAGGGAATTGGGTGGAAGCGTACAGGTAAATCGCCGAGTAATTCCTTCGCAAGCGCCGCAGTTTCTTCTAGAACTAAAATCTCTAGCTTCTCTGAAGTGGCGATCGCTTTGGCAAGAGCTACAAATTCGGCTTGAGCATTTTCAAGGTATTCAAACCACAGGTCACGATGGCTGGGGAAGGCTAACCAACAGGCTCTGTGGGGTTGCCATTCGGCTGGCTGAGCGTAGCCCAAGGTTCTGGGGGTTTCCATGAGGTTTGTGGTGTTTAGCGACAAGTTGTTGTTAATAATCCATCGAAAATCCTACCCTTATTTGTGACGATTTGGTGCGATCGCTTGTTTGTTTGTTAACAGGTTTATGAGTGTGGCGATCGCATAGACAATATTGCTAAAATATTTGGTAAATTCAATATTTCAGTGTATCCTTTGGAGAATCTGTGTATGCTAACTAGACAAAGGCTTGAACTATTAGATGCGATCGAGCAAACTCCCGAAGAATACATTCCTGAGTTGTTAAATTTTGTACATTTTTTTCATCAACAGCGAATCACCAAATCTTCATCGGCAAGTGCTTGGGATGCTGCCATAAGTGAGATTAATAATAGCAATCCAGAAAAGCAAAGTCTCAGGCGACAAAGAATCAATCAATTATTTACAACATGAGCTGTTTTGGATAGTGAAGATGAGCAGAAAGAAGCCTTGAAAATAATTCAATCTGTTGAAGATTTGTTAATATACAGTAACTAAATATGAAAAATTATGGCAAAAGAGAATCAATAATACTCATGTTCATATTAGTATTAAAAATGAGAAGCTTTATATTGAAGAGGATTGGACTGAGGAGGGAGTTGCTAATGAGTTGCTAACGGAAGGTATTCCTAAGTCTGATATTGTTTTAGCTTTTCACGATCCTGAGACTCGGAAGTTAACTGAGTTTGCAGGGGCTTAGCTGAGATCACCTCAAGTTGATTGTTTACCACTTTGTGAGTTTTGAGTGGTTTAATCTTAAAAAATTTAGAAAATAGCATCCAAATGTATTATTCTAAAAATACTGGGCGCTGTTGAAGCTTTTTTAAAAATTATCTGTATTAACAAAAATATTATGGCTCTTATCGGAAGTGACGAAAATAAAATCCAACGCGCAAAAGCTCGTGTGTTGTTGGTTTTGTGGGCTATAGGTGGGATAGATAATTCTCTGGGTAAAGGGAAGATTTTGCCGCTTACACGGACTAAGGAGAAGTCTGCGGATTATGATGAGGTTTTTGATTCGTTGGATGCGGATGGGGCGATCGCTTTGACGAGACAAAAGGGTGGCAAGATCAAGAATGTGACGCTGACGCAGGTGGGTTATGGGTTGTTGGGGGATTTGTTGCGATCGCCTGATTTTGAATTTGAGGGTACGCAGATCGGCGCAAAGATGGGGAATTATTTGGTGAAGTGGATTGCTCATGTTCCTAATGTATCTGTTGCCAATTTATCTGAATCTGCGCCTAAGATCTCTTCTTATGATGAATTTAAGGTTGTGGCTTTAGAAACTTATGATCGGATTAATTTTGAGTTTAGTCACAACAACTTTGTCCCTATTTACAAAATTCGCCGTTCAATTGGGGATTTAGTAACTCGCTCAGAGTTTAACGAGTGGCTGATTAAGATGCAAGCAGATGATATTTTACTACTTCAAGAGAGTGGGGTTGAGGATAGCTCACCAGATAAACTTCAGGATTCGGTGTCAACTCCTATTAGTGGGTTGCGATGCTATGCCACTAAGAAAACAAAGTAAGAAATAAAAGGCGCTACAACAAAATGACTGACATTAAAGTTTTGAATCAACTGATTGAACAATTCAATCCCTTCTCTGCCAAAGTAACAGCCCAACACAATATCTGGAGTCACGATTATTCTGGTGTAGCAGAAATTAATCAGAATCCTTTTAATAGTGTTCTGAAACTTATTGATGATGTTGATGCAGGTAAGTCAATATCAGAGGGGGCGGTACTAATTGGCGAACGTGGTCTAGGAAAAACACAGTTATTTGCCCGATTGCATCACCATCTAAACGCCAATGACAAAGCTTTTTTTGTTTACATGGGCGAATATGACAACCTCGATCTAATCAAGTCAGAATTTTTGCAATCCCTTGTATATAGCCTCAAACGAGAATATTGCCCTAGTATCACCCAATGGCAAGCTCTAGCTGCGGCGATGTATTTTGATGCGCGGGGAAATACACCGTGTTCAGTCGAACATCTTGTAAAACAATTTCCAAGCATGTTTGCAAAAGATCCAAACAAAATCAATGCTTGGACTAACGGAATAGCAAAAAAATGTCCAGATATAAAAAATGTATTCTTGATTAGAGCGATTTTATGGACACTTTTACCAGAAGCTGCTCCATTTGTTGCTATGTGGCTTGCAGGAAAGAAATTAGCAGAAGAGGATGCCAAGAGTTTAAATTTGCCAGTAGATCAAGACACTGATTCTTTTGCCTATACTTGCGATTTATTAAATCTAATCACCAGATATAAAACTGTTGTCTTTTGTTTTGACGAGTTAGATACTCCTCAAGTGAATAGTCAGATGCTTACGCTTGTTCAAGTCGTGATTGATTTAGCAAAATACTTGCGAAACAATATAAAACGAATTGTTATTTTGCTTTCTGTATTTCCGCAGACACTTGAAGAAGATATTCTATCTGCTCAGTCTTCTGTCAGTAGTCAGACTCGCGCTGCATATGATCGCTTCGATCATCAAATTCGCTTAGAATTTCTTGATGAACAGTCTAGCCTTGCATTGATCAAGCATCGTTTACAACAATTCTATAAACAGCGCGATGTTATTCCTCCCGATTTTTTCTACCCTTTTCAAGAGGATAAATTAAGACAAATCTTTGCGAGTGAGAGAGCTATAGCGGTTTTCAAATGAGCGTGATACGAGCATCACATTCATAAAACCAGCCAAAGAAGTCAGATTCGGAGACAGAATTGAAAGCGAGAGTGATAGCCTCATGAAGCTGTTCAGTGGTTCTCGGAGCAATCGAACGCAGAATGGATT
>CALRWX020000121.1:0-10267 GCA_943371975.1 Pseudanabaena sp. UWO311
CTGCTTTTCCAGCATCCCAAGATGCAAGGTTGTGGGCTGTAAAGGTGGACGTGCCCTAGTCTGTAAGCTAGGCAATGTCCGCATAGCACCTAGTTTTTGATCTTCTGATTCTGCTGATCGTACTGCATGGGAATAGGTGTTCGCACTGAGGGATATTGTGGCGATCGCGGCAACAATATATCTATGAGGATATTTATAAAGATTATTTCTAATCGCCATATGCTTAACCTGTACCACATTATTAATGGCAAAATTAATGGCAAAGCTTTAATCTGCACTTTATTACCTTAGCAAAAATTCTTGTTTGTCGTGCCAAAAATAAGCTGATCCTAAATTTATTGGTAAGGATAAGAGGCTCGAAGCGCCTCTTATCCTTACCACCTGTATTAAAAACTCTTTAAAAGTTATGAAACGATTTATAAATTCGATGCGTGTACTGATCAGTACAGCCCTCGATTGTTTAGTCGTCTTCGCCTATTCCCCAGCAGTCTTTGCTTTTTGCGGCTTTTATCTATCCAAAGCTGATGCTAGCCTTTTTAAGCTGAATCTAGGTCAGTCTGTACCGCCATCATCTAAAAGTAATGCCGAAATTGTGAAACAGTTAGATGATGCGGCTAAGCAGTTTCGCGAAAGTCCCCCAGCACACCTCGAAATTGGCAATCTATTCCAGTCATAATGCATTCTGCTTCGTGTATTACAGCCTATTGATGCTTTGATTAGTACAGAAATATTTTTGAAACCGGCGCTTTCAAAAATATTTCTGGATTTTAAGTCAGCGCAAAGCGCTGTATGACATTTCAAGTTTTTACCTTGTTGTGAATTCACCATGCTAACCTTATAGCAAAATTTTGATCATGATGACATCTTGATACCCGATGGAAATAACTTCCTTAGATGCAAACCCAATATCAACCGATGCAAGTCCAGAAGCCTTAAGTCTAAATTCAAGCCTAAGTTCGGGTCTAAACTCAAGTTTGACGATGAGTCGATCAATTACAACTACCGATAAAAAGGCAGCATTAGAAGAAGAAATAGCATCCGAGCCTGTTTTACTAGAGAGTTTGTCGGGTCTAAAACTTTCACATACTAAGCAAAAGGGGGACTGTCTATATATCTATAGTCAGGATCGGGAGGTGGAATGTGCTACCAAAATTTTAGAGGCGATCGCACCGAGCACACAGGATCTTGAGAGTTCAGTATTGTTTGCTGAAGGTATTCGCCGCATCAAAATGCAGGGACAAGCATGGGCTTTGGGGGTGGACTTACCGATCGCCCCATCAGCACTCATTACCGCCGAACTGATCGCCGTATTGCTCACCGCCTTTCGCCAAGATCAAAAACTAGCGCCAACTAAGCTCAAATTACTTTTACAAAATAATTGCCTTAACCTTCTCTGTGAGACTTGCACTGCGATTTTACAAGCAGAGATGGTAATTCCGATGTTAAATGCCTTGCGAACGATTAAGTCTTCGGAATACTTGCAAGCCGTGACAGTCTCCAATCGTGTCATTGGGGAGAAAAAACCGAACTGGTCTTTTGAGATCGATTTGTTAGCGATCGGTATACAAAGCCCCAATCCTGAAATATTCGAATCAACCGAGGAATTAGGTCAAGAAGCGCTCGAGATTCTCAGTCCAGAAGATTTTGAAATCAATCTTTGGCAAAATTTAATCACCTATGCTGGTAATGCCTGTAAACAAACTGGTCAATTAATTGGTCAAACTGCACCCCAAATCCCTTCAGTAGCTGTCTGTGTGGCAAGTTTAGCGATCGGTATTGGCGTATCTGTAGCGATTGATCGCGCCCTAAATTATTATGCGAAACCTCAAGAGCAAACCCAACTAGTAACTGCCAATCCTAACATTAACCTACAAGAAAATCCGCCTGAAAGAGGACTTACTAATAAACCTGCGCTTAATTTTAATATTGCTCTATTCAATGAAAAATTAGCGCTACTCGATTGGCAGATTAAAAATAAACAGCGATCGCCCGATGTTTTAATCGTTGGTAGTTCCAGAGCTTTGCGGGGCATAGAACCAAGTATTTTAGAAAAAGCATTAATCAACAAAGGTTACAAAGGAGCCAGTGTTTTTAATCTTGGTATTGATGGGGCAACCGCAAAGGTAGTAAATCTACAACTTACTCAAATCCTCTCCCAACCTCAACTCCCACGAATGATTATTTGGGCTGACGGACTCAGAGCCTTTAATAGCAGTCGTAGCGACATTACCTACGATGAAATCACCGCATCTACAGGCTATAAGCAATTACAGGACATCAAAAAAAATAATGGAATTACGCCAGACGCTCAACCACCAAATATTGCAAACCAAACTGTAAACCCGATCGCTAAAGCCATCGATCTAGTTTTCGCAACATCAGCAAAGCGCCAAGAAGTCAGGACTGCTGTAATTAAAAACTTCGATCGCAATACCCATATGCTCAGCAATAGTGAAGCATTGATTGCGGCAACAATGCCCAGTACCGCATCAGCCCTTGACTCTAAGGGATTTGTCGCCTTCGATGTCACTTTTAATCCCAATACCTATTTCCAAAAATATCCTCAAGTCCCCGGAGATTATGATATCGACTATCGCAACTTTGATATCAGTGGCTCCCAGTTTGATGCTTTTGCCAATGTGGTAGATTTTTGCCGCCGCAACAATATCAAACTTCTGATGGTGAATATGCCCTTACATAACACCTACCTCGATGCGATTCGCCTACGCTATGAAACGACATTTAATCGCCGCATGGAAGAATTGTCTTTCCGTGAAGGCTTCACCTATCTTGATATTTCCCAATCTATTCCCACGCAGGCTGAATTTTTTTCCGATCCCAGTCACTTAAATCAAAAAGGGGCGATCTTGATCGCGCAAATGCTAGCTCAAAATCCCAAAATTCGTTGGCAAGCTCTTAAAAAGACTCCTTAAAGTATGTTAACTTTGCTCCATATAGTTATGTAAACGGCTATGATCGCCTCACATCGCTTTACGATCAATCAAAATTAAGTAGTCTATCGCAATATTTCTTTGCGATACTTATACATAAATTTTAAATAAATATCTAGAGAAGTATCTCAATAAATATTTGAAATTCTAGGCGATCTTAAACTAATTACTTGGGTATTGAAATCTTAGGAACTCTTGGGCTATGAATACATCAGATCAAGCGCCAAACACCCCCGCAAACAGAAATAGAACCAAAACTCTTTCCAAGCGAGGAGGCCGTACCCCCTTTGAGAGCAAACTAATTCAATCAGGACATGCCACCTTAGATCAGTTCGATCGCGCTGTCAAAGATAGCCAAGAACAAAACATTCCATTTCTAGGTGTTCTAGAGCAAATCTTAGGGCAGCAACTCGCCCCAGACATTACCCGCTATTACAAGCGTCAACAACTTTTTGAGCTGCGTATCCTTTACGGCATCGAACCGATCGATCCCGATGTTGAAGTTGACAAGTTCGATGTTCCTACCCTTAGTGCCTTGCTTGATTCCAATATCGTCCCTGTTGCTACCTGTCGGGATATTGAAATACTCCCATTAGCCAAGACTGATAATACTATCACCCTTGCCATAGTTGCGCCTGATAGTTATAAAGTCCAAAACGAGATCGCACGTATCCTCAAAAACATAACCATCATCAGGCGTGTCATCTCCCGCGAAGATTTCCATCGTACTTTTGACAGTATTGTACAATTCCAAGTCACTAAGAGTTCTAAAGGCGAAGGATCAATTAGTGATGAAGATCTCCAAGTCAAAGATGATGTCTTCAGTGTAGATGTGTCTGCTGATGATGAAGGCAACGAAGAACTCATGGTTGGCGGCGAAAATTTTGCCCCAATTATTAGTCTTGTCGATAAAATTCTCGTCAGAGCGCTTAAAGAAGGATGTTCAGACATTCACATCGAGCCACAGGAAAAAGATCTTTGTGTTCGTCTGCGTAAAGATGGCGTACTTCGTGAATACTTCTTCTTAAGTGAAAACAAACGTTTACCTAAGAATATTATCAGCGCAGTAATTTCACGCTTTAAAATTATTTCTAACCTCAACATCGCCGAAAAGCGCGTGCCCCAAGATGGAAAGCTCAAGCGTAACTTCCAAGGTCGGCGCGTAGACTTCCGTGTTAATACTTGCCCCACCCAAAACGGTGAAAAGGTCTGCTTACGGATTTTAGATAACTCCAATACTCAACTTGGGCTCAATAAACTGATTAGCGATCCTGAAAGTTTAGCGCTGATGCAAAGCTTTGCCCAACGTCCCTATGGTCTGATTCTAGTTACAGGTCCTACAGGCTCAGGCAAAACCACCACACTGTACTCTACTCTTGCTGAATGCAATGATCCAGGAATCAACATCAGTACGGCTGAAGATCCCGTTGAATATAACCTCCCTGGTCTGACCCAATGCCAAGTACTGCGAGAAAAAGGCATGACCTTTGCCAGTATTCTCCGCGCCTTTTTACGACAAGATCCTGACGTAATCCTTGTGGGTGAGACTCGTGACGCGGAAACTGCAAAAACCGCGATCGAGGCAGCGTTAACGGGACACTTAGTTCTCACCACATTGCACACCAATGATGCCCCAAGTTGTATTGCCCGTCTAGAAGAAATGGGCGTAGAACCATTCATGGCAAGCACGGCGATTATTGGAGTACTTGCTCAGCGCTTACTTCGCCGAGTTTGCGATAACTGCCGCATCCCCTATAATCCTAGCCAAGAAGAACTCGATCGCTTTGGCTTGCCTAGCGCTGACCTCGAAAAAACATTCTATCGTGCCAATATTGTCAATCGTGAAGCCGTGCTACCTGGACAAAGGGTATGTCCGAAATGTAGCGGCTCAGGTTACAAGGGTAGAGCAGGTGTTTATGAGATCATGAAAATGACTGAACGCCTACAAAGTGCGATTAATAAAGGTGCAACCACCGAAGTTATCAAAGAAATTGCTGTGCAAGAAGGCATGAAAACCCTGATGGCATACGCTTTCCAACTCGTAAGAGAAGGCGCAACGACATTAGATGAGGTATTGCGAGTCGTATATACAGATAAAGGTCGAGAAGCCGAGGAACGTGCTCGTCGGGGCAAAGGACTGGAATGTGACAACTGTGATGCAATGCTTACCCCTGAAAGTGTCGAATGTCCATACTGTACAACACCTAGAACTTTCTAGATTAAATGGGCGACGCAAAGCGTCGCCCATTTAATCTTTATCCTTCTATACGCTTAGTTCAGGTGTTATACGGGGAATTATGTAACTTATTAGGATTTGATCAGGAGAATAGCCCGCTATGGTAATGGACTACATCATTGAAGACTTAATGGAAGAGGTAGTCGAACGCAAAGGTTCAGACCTACATATTTCCGCGGGACTTCCCCCCTACATTCGCATCAATGGACATCTCACTCGCACCGATCGCGACCCACTCACGCCCGAAGAAACTCAGCGCTTAATTTTTGCGATGTTAAATAACAACCAGCGCAAAGCTCTTGAGCAAAACTGGGAGTTAGACTGCTCCTATGGGGTCAAGGGATTAGCTAGATTTCGGGTCAATGTCTACAAAGATCGCGGAACCTATGCGGCTTGCTTACGGGCGCTATCCTCGAAAATCCCTGATATGGATGATCTGAACCTGCCGCCCATTGTCCGCGAACTTAGTGAAAAACCGCGTGGATTAGTACTGGTGACAGGCCCAACAGGATCGGGTAAAACTACGACCCTCGCAGCAATGATTCAAACTATCAACAAAACCCGTGCTGAACATATTCTGACTGTTGAAGATCCGATTGAGTTTGTTTACGAATCCGTCAAAAGCGTAATCCACCAACGGCAGGTTGGGGAAGATACAAAATCCTTTGCTAATGCACTTAAAGCGGCTCTCCGAGAAGATCCAGATGTAATTCTCGTAGGGGAAATGCGCGACTTGGAAACTATTCAGCTTGCTGTATCGGCGGCAGAAACAGGACACTTAGTATTTGGGACATTACACACTAGTTCGGCTTCTCAAACCGTTGATCGCATGGTGGATGTATTCCCACCAGAACAACAAGGACAAATTCGTATCCAGCTTTCTAACTCCCTTGTTGCCGTACTGAGTCAAACCCTCGTGCAACGACATAATCCTCAACCAGGACAGTTTGGACGGGTGATGGCGCAGGAAATTATGGTAGTAACACCTGCCATTTCTAACCTCATTCGTGAAGGCAAGACAGCACAAATGTACGGCTTTATCCAAACAGGTGGTAAAGAATCGATGCAAACCCTTGAGTCGGTTTTAGCGAAACTATATATGGATGGCGACATTACTTTTGAAGCTGCCATGTCGAAGACTTCACGTCCTGAAGAGTTCTTGCGTGTAGTTGGACCGAACCCTGCGCCTGTCATGAGGCGTAAGGCGACGGGAGACTTAAGATCGCAAGATATGGTGCGCTCAAGATCGATTAGTGGGTAGCCTTTGATTTTTGAGCTATTTCTACCTGTAATTTTTTTATAAAGAGGTGCAATCATGGCAAAATTTCAAGCTAGTTTAAAGGATTCTAAGGGCAAGTCAGTCCAACAAACAATGGTGGCGGTTTCCCTCAAAGAAGCCCGTGATACTTGGAAACAAAAGGGATTTTTTGTCCAAGATATTAAAGAGATGAAAGGTGGTTTTGATTTTGCCGCCTTCACCATGAAAAAGGTAACGGTCAAAGATTTAGCTTTGTTTTCACGACAATTGGCAACCTTGGTCAATGCGGGTGTATCAATGGTGCGAGGCTTGGGAGTAATGTGCGATCAATGCGCCAATACCCGACTCAAAATTGCTCTTACTGAAGTGCTTGATGATGTGCAGCAAGGTACTAACTTTTCTGATGCTCTGCGTAAGCATCCTAAGGTATTCGACAAGTTGTATTGCGCGATGGTTCAGGCTGGGGAAACCGGCGGTGTGCTAGATGATGTTTTAGCTCGTCTAGCAACCTTACTTGAAGATTCGGCACGCTTGACTAACCAGATCAAATCTGCGATGACTTACCCGATTGTGGTTTCTTCGATCGCGGTTTTAATTTTCTTAGCGATGTGTATTTTCATTATTCCTGTTTTTGATGGTGTATTTAAGAGCTTGGGTGGTGAGTTACCCGCTTTTACCCAAATCCTAGTAAATATCAGTAACTTCTTAAAGAGTCCATCGGTAATTATTATCCCTATTATCATCTTTATTATTGCTTTTGTTTACAAGCGTGTATATGCGACTCCTGCTGGCAAACTCTACCTTGATGGTGTTTTCTTGAAATTACCTTTGTTTGGCGATCTCGTCGTCAAGACTGCGGTGGCAAGATTTGCACGTACTTTTGGTTCGCTATCTCGCGCAGGTGTCCCGATTTTGAGTTCCCTAGAAATTACGGCGGAAACCGCAGGTAATCTGGTGATATCTAATGCGATCGACTCGGCAAGAAATGCCGTTAGAGAGGGTGGTCAAATTGCTCCTGCGATGGAAAAAACAGAAGTATTCCCTGTGATGGCACTGCAAATGGTCAGCATTGGTGAAGAAACTGGGGAAATTGACAAAATGTTAATGAAGGTGGCAGACTTTTATGAAAATGAAGTTGAGGAAGCTGTAAAAGCGCTAACTAGTTTAATGGAACCATTAATGATTATTGTCCTTGGTGGAATGGTCGGTTCGATTATCGTTGGCATGTACTTACCGATCTTCTCGATTATGGACAAAATCAAATAACAAAAAAGTCCTATGTAGCAGGGCTTTTTTGTTTACAGCAATTTCCGATTAAATGAACTACAAAAAATCGTTAAAAGTGTTGCGAAGCGACACTTTTAACGATTTTTTGGTTTGGGTTTGCAAAGCGCTATAAAAGTCCGATCGCGTGTTCCCAAGTACTTCCCGTCGGCAACCAATGAATCGGTAAATTACCATTTCCAGAACCACGAAACCATGTGCGCTGGCGTTTGGCAAATTGGCAAGTATGCGTAATCGTGAGTTCTTTTGCCGTTGCTAAATCAATTTTATTGGCTAGATAATCAGACATTTCGCCATAGCCTAATGTTTTTAAAAGCGGCAAGTCTGCACCATAAAGTTTTTGTAAATCACAAATTTCATCGAGCCATCCTTGCTTTAACATTTGCTCGGTGCGATCGCCTACTAATTTCCGATAAGCTTCAAGATCTTCGCAGTCTAAACCAATCTGCACAATTGGATAATCAGGCGGTTGTTCACGCTGTTGCTCTGATAAAGGTTTGCCTGTTACATAAAAGACTTCCAGCGATCGCAAAGTCCTAATCTGATCGTTAGCATGAATTTTGGTGGCTCCCCAAGGATCGACCTGTTGTAAAACTTGGTAGCAATAGTGCTGACCTAATTGTTCAAATTGCAATCGCAGTTGTGGCTGTGGTGGTACACGGGGGATTTTTAACCCTGCGGTGATTGCCTTGATATATAACCCTGAACCACCCACTAAAATCGGTGTGATTCCTTCAGCATGAAATTTAGTAATTAAAGTTTGTGCTTGATCTTGATAATCAGCAAGGGTCAGAGTTTGAACAGGATTAATAATATCAATCAAATAATGCGGAATTCCTTGTCGTTCTTCTATTGTCGGTTTTGCAGTGCCAATATCTAGATCTCGATAAACTTGGCGGGAATCAGCGCTCAGAATGGGAGCATTTAGATGCTTAGCAAGGGCGATCGCTAGACTAGTCTTCCCCGTTGCCGTTGCTCCTAAAATCACAATTAAACTAACATTCTGCTTTACAGATTCCATAAATTACTGATCATAAATCTATTGAGTTGAAAGTATAGATATTTGAGGCGATCGCTTTAGCTGTTGATCAAGATGGGAGATGGGCGGCGCAAAGCACCGCCCATCCTAATAACTTAGGAAATCAGATCGAGAAACATAGCTGAGATCGCAGTTTCGTCAGCATTACAAATACCACGTTCAGTAATTAAACCCGTTACCAATCGAGCAGGCGTGACATCAAAAGCATAATTTAAAGCGTCAGTTTCTAAGGGAGCAACACGCACTTTACCGATCGCTCCATTATCTTGTAAACCCTGCATATAGAGAACTTCATCGGCGTTACGGGTTTCAATGGCAATTTCTTTCACTCCATCCACAATTTGCATGTCAAAAGTGGAACTTGGTAAGGCGACATAGAAAGGAACTTTATTGTCAAAGGCAGCGAGAGCTTTGAGATATGTACCGATTTTATTGGCAACATCACCGCTACGGGTGGTGCGATCGGTTCCCACAATACAAAGATCGACTTTACCGTACTGCATTAATAATCCGCCTGTATTGTCGGCAATGAGAGTATGGGGGATTTTGGATTGTCCGAGTTCCCATGCGGTCAAGTTCGCGCCCTGATTGCGAGGACGGGTTTCATCGACCCATACATGAACATTAAGCCCGCGATCGCTTGCTTCATAAATCGGAGCTAAGGCACTACCGCGATCAACGATCGCTAACCATCCCGCATTACAGTGAGTGAGAATATTTACAGGTTCACCCTTGGGTTTTGTTTTGGCGATCGCTTCAATTAGTTCACAGCCATATTTGCCAATATTGCGTGTACCAATCACATCTTCATCGGAAATGGCGATCGCTTCTCTCAGCGCAACTTCCACTAAATCTAGTTTTTTGGTGGCGGCTTTTTCTAATACAGAGAGTAAGCGATCAACTGCCCACATCAGGTTTACGGCGGTGGGACGGGCGCGACGAAGTACGGCAGAAAGTTCTTTAATCTTGACGAGATCTCCCTTGCTTTCTCTCGCCGCTAGGTACACACCAAAGGCGGCGACGTTGCCGATTACGCCTGCGCCGCGCACGGTCATGTCTTGGATCGCAAGGGTTGCATCGGCGCTAGTTTTGAGGGTTTTGGTCACTAGGCTAAAGGGAAGTTGGGTCTGGTCAATCACCACGAGATCGCCGTCTTCTAGCCAAAATGCTTTCCAAGATGGTTTATATGTAGAATTCATAATTTCTCCTCGGATATCCTCGGATAATAGAGCTATCTTTTCTCAATCATGCTCTAAGTGCATCCTAAGCGCAAATTTATTTGTGACTATGCGATCGCAAGTGAAATCATCGTGTTGCTAAGATTTGCTCACGTTAAGCTATAACTAAATTATCAAAGCTAAATTTTCTAAGATTTACCTAGCATGAGTAACTGCCTTTGTCTTGCTTGCGATCTCGCAAATTTAATAACAACCAAGTTCTGCAATCAATGCGGCGCTAAGTTACAAATTCAAGAGCGCTATCGGGCTTTGCGAATCATT
>CALRWX020000122.1:0-10230 GCA_943371975.1 Pseudanabaena sp. UWO311
CCCCCCCCCACGCCTAATTATTCATCGGGAGGAGAGTTGGCTTTTAATTTTTAGTTAACCAAGATTTGGTGAAACGCTGAAACACAGTAAAATAGTTACAGTGAGTTCTAAAAAACAAAAATAGTCCATTAGACACTTGCGGATAAAAAATGTCCCACCAAGTTATATAGCTTAGACTACGCTCAGCCAACTTTAACTGAGCGTAGTCTAAGCCGCAGATACTTTAATTAATAGCAAGTCCATTACAGTGCTTTCCCATTATAAGGACTTAAAAATTATTTAAGAGTGCTTCTTCCCAGCACTTTCAACTAATTTTTGGTTCTTGCTTTAGCGCGAAGTGCTGTAAGTTTAAGTTATATATAGTTTGCAAACTTTACAAATACATTTACAGATACATTTATTACAGCTAAATCAACGGAGAAAACTATATGCCACAGGATGCAATCACTAGTCTGATCAGTACTTACGATGCTACTGGTAGATATTTAGATCGCGATGCCTTAGATACCCTCAAGTCCTACTTTGCTACAGCTAATGCCCGTCTAGCAGCTTCCGCAGCAATCACCGCTAATGCTGCTTCAATCGTGCGTAGGGCAGGTTCACAACTATTTGAAGAAGTCCCCGACCTCATCCGTCCCGGTGGAAACGCCTATACAACTCGCCGTTTTGCTGCTTGCTTGCGTGACTTGGACTATTACTTACGCTACGCTTCCTATGCTCTAGTTGCTGGCGACAATGGCATTCTAGACGAAAGAGTATTACAAGGTTTGCGTGATACCTATAGTTCATTGGGTGTAGCCATTGGACCAACTGTACGTGGTGTCCAAATCCTGAAGGAACTAGTTTTTGATTTAATAGGTGACAGCTCTGACTGGCTTGGTGCACCTTTTGAATATATAGCTAGTGAATTGGGCGAAAACAATCTATAAAAAACAAAGGAGCGCAATGCGCTCCTTTGTTTTTATTCTTCAAAATGATTTAAGATTATTACCAATAGCATAAGCTCGATTTCGTCTAGGAGAGATTTTATATATGGCTTTAGTCCCACTGCGCCTGCTGCTCGACCATGCGGCTGAAAATAATTACGGTATTCCTGCATTTAACGTCAATAACTTAGAGCAGATCCAATCAATCTTGAAGGCTGCCGACGCAACTGATAGCCCTGTAATCCTGCAAGCTTCTCGTGGTGCTCGCACCTATGCAGGCGAAAATTTCTTGCGTCACTTGATTTTGGCTGCGGTCGAAACCTATCCCCATATTCCCATCGTGATGCACCAAGATCATGGTAACGCCCCTGCAACTTGCTACTCTGCAATCAAAAATGGCTTTACTAGTGTGATGATGGACGGATCCTTGGAAGCTGATGCTAAGACCCCTGCTAGCTATGAGTACAACGTCTCTGTTACCTCAGAAGTAGTTAAGGTTGCCCATGCAATCGGTGCTAGTGTCGAAGGTGAGCTTGGCTGTTTAGGTTCCCTTGAAACTGGTAAGGGCGAAGCTGAAGATGGTCACGGATTTGAAGGAGCTTTGGATCATTCACAGCTTTTGACCGATCCCGATGAAGCTGCTGATTTCGTTGAACGTACTCAAGTTGATGCTTTGGCTGTAGCGATCGGTACTAGTCACGGTGCTTACAAGTTTACTCGCAAGCCTACTGGTGAGATCCTTGCCATTAGCCGCATCGAAGAAATTCACCGCCGCTTGCCTAATACTCACCTTGTCATGCATGGATCTTCCTCAGTACCTGAAGATCTCTTGGCTTTAATCAATGAGTATGGCGGTGCAATTCCTGAAACCTACGGTGTACCTGTTGAAGAAATTCAAAAGGGCATTAAATCTGGTGTACGTAAAGTCAACATCGATACTGATAACCGTTTGGCGATCACTGCTGCTGTTCGTGAAGCTTTGGCGAAAAATCCTAAGGAATTTGATCCTCGCCACTTCTTGAAGCCTTCAATTGTATATATGCAGAAGTTGTGTGCTGAGCGCTATGTGCAGTTTGAAGCTGCTGGTCAAGCTAGCAAGATCAAGCAAGTTGGTCTTGAGGTGTTTGCTGCTAAGTATGCTAAGGGTGAACTAACACAAGTTAGCCGTCAAGCTGTTAAGGCTTAAGCCTTGAAAAAAGATGTGAAAAAAGCCTCATAAGTGAAGCTTTTTAACTAAAAGATAAAGGGCGCAAATGCGCCCTTTATCTTTTGATAGCATTGCTGTAATTTGCGGTTAGTTTTCATTAAATTTTGCTCATGAATTCTCCTTTGTTTGCTGCTGATAAGCTAAATAAAACTAAATCCTCCCCCACGCCGAGGATTTTGGTAGTTGATGATGAGCAAGATAACCTTGATTTGCTATACCGTACTTTTCGTAAAGAATTTGCCGTATTTCGTGCGGATAGCGGAGTTAGAGCGCTAGAGATTCTTTCTCAAGAGGGAGAGATGGAGGCAATTATTTCTGATCAGCGAATGTCAGAAATGAAGGGGACAGAGTTTCTTAGTCGAACTGTTTCTGATTTCCCTGACAGGATGCGAATTATACTGACAGGCTATACAGATATTAATGATCTAATCGATGCGATTAATTCAGGACAGGTTCATAAATATATCAATAAGCCTTGGGAACTAGAGCAACTAAAGTTAGTTGTGTTGGAGGAAACTCAAAATTATGATTTGTTGAAGCAACGCTCTGAGGAGTTAGTGAGAACGCAAGCTCAGAATGCTTTGTTGTCAGTAATTGTGGAAATTGCTCGAAGCTCTCAGCAGCTATTGGATTGCGTATTACCATTGGCGAGTGCTTTCTGGCAAAATTTTGGTGCAGATGCAGTAGTTTTGCAGTTAATTGAGCATGGTGCTCTAGTTGATACTCAAGCTATATGCGGTGATTCCTATTGGGATTTTGCTACTGATCCTAGTACAGACAGCGATCGCGGCAAGAACATCGCAAGTTAGCCTTAACCAATCCGATCCCGATCAAGAATATAAAACTAATATTGCGATCGCTATTACTTTCCGTGATGAGGTTTTAGGAATATTATCAGTGAGATGGTTACGCCCTAATGCCCTTAGCTTTGACGATATTGCCGTGAATCAGCAATGAGCCGATGAAGTGGCGATCGCCCTTACCTGTATTCGTTACTATGTCAAACTTTGAGTCAAAAATAAAAATCACAACTCATCCTGTGCATGAAAATTTGCTTGCCCTAGCGATCTCGATCGCCACAAATGCCCATGATGGTCAGTTTGATAAAGCAGGTAAACCTTATATTTCTCATCCCTTGGCGGTGATGGCACAGATGGATAATCTCGAGAGTAAAATTGTCGCGGTTTTACATGATGCGATCGAGGATTCTGATCTGAAGATTACGGATTTAGTCCAACAGGGATTTCCTGCTTTTATTGTTGAGGCGATCGCGGCGATTACGAAACAAGAGGGGGAGCTTTATGAAGGTTATATTTTGCGGGTAAAATCTAATGCGATCGCTCGTAAAGTTAAGCTTGCGGATTTAACTCACAATATGGATATCAGTCGGATTGCTAATCCGACTGAGCGAGATTTTCAACGTTTATCGAAATATCAAAAAGTTTTTCAAGAGTTACAGGACTTCTCTACACCCAAATAAAGGTTGGCGGCGCGAAGCGCCGCCAACCTTTATTTGGGTTCAACAAAAATTTGAAAGGCTTGTAAAGCAAGCCTTTCAAATTTTTGTTGAGATTTCTGTCAGCGCAAATCGCTGTATGATCAATGGCACTGTCAGTAGTAGTTGCGTAACGAGATCGAGTTTGATGACTGCCCCAAAAACACCTAGCAAGTCTGAGCATGAGCCAACTAGCCCTAAGGACTGGTCATGGAAATTTTGGCAAGTCGTGCCGCTTTATCCCTATGGTCAGAGGCGGACTATTCGCCAAGAAGTGGTCAAAGACGCAATTTGGACTTTCGAGCAGCTTCAAGGAATTTTTTATGTAGTTGTACCGATCAGGATGACGGTAGTGAAGTTAGCGACTGATGGGCTGTTGGTATATGCACCCGTTGCGCCAACTCGCGAATGTATTCGCCTAGTGAATGAGCTTGTTGCTGAGCATGGGGATGTGAAATATATAATCTTGCCAACGGTGTCAGGTATTGAGCATAAAGTTTTTGTTGGGCCATTTGCGCGATATTTCCCCACAGCACAGGTATATGTTTCACCACACCAATGGAGCTTTCCATTTAATTTGCCACTGAGTTGGTTAGGTTTGCCTTGGGGAAGAACCCATATTTTACCTGAAGATATTTCGCAGGTTCCCTTTGCTGAGCAGTTTGACTATGCGGTTTTAGGTTCTATTGAACTGGGTTTAGGAAAGTTTGCTGAAGTTGCATTATTTGATAAGCGATCGCAGACTCTCCTAGTCACAGATACCATCGTTTCTATTCCCGAAAAACCTCCTGAAATATTGCAAATTGATCCCTATCCATTGCTGTTTCATGCAAGAGATAGGGCAGCAGATCCAATTAAAGATACAGAAGCCAATCGAATTCGGGGTTGGCAAAGAACCTCGCTATTTTTATTCTATTTCCGCCCTCAAGTTCTAGATACTGTTTCCTTTGGTCAATCTCTACTAGATATTTACAAAGCGCCAGAGCGATCGCGTAAAGCCTTTTTCGGGATATTTCCTTTTAGATGGAGAGAAGATTGGTATCAATCCTTTGAGACTTTACGAGGTAGCGGTCGCATTTTTGTTGCGCCAATTCTTCAAGCTTTAATTCTCAATCGCGATCCACAAATGGTCATTAAATGGGCAGATAAGGTTGCGAGTTGGAATTTTGTACGCATTATTCCTTGCCATTTTGACAATGCGATCTCGGCAACGCCCAACGATTTTCGTAGAGCCTTTAGCTTTTTAGAAAAGAATCCTCAATTTTCACCTGCGCCAAACCTTCCTGAAGCAGATTTTGAAGTTCTCCAGCAAATCAATAATATTTTGCAGGGCAATCGCATTATTAGAGAAGCTAAGGACAGGATCTAACAAATCGGCTATTTGCGGCACTAAGTGCCGCAAATAGCCGATTTGTTAGATCTTTTAAGGCAATTTAGGATACTGACGGAAATTAGGTTTACGCTTTTCAAGAAATGCTTGTTTACCTTCTTGGGCTTCTTGTGTCATATAAAACAGCAACGTAGCATTACCCGCTAGTTCCTGAATGCCAGCCTGTCCATCACAATCGGCATTAAAAGCGGACTTGAGACAACGAATTGCCAAAGGACTCTTATCTAAAATTTCCTGCGCCCATTGAATACCTTCTGCCTCTAGTTGTTCCAGTGGAACAACTTTATTAACTAAGCCCATATCCAAAGCTTCCTGAGCATCGTACTGACGGCAAAGGTACCAAATTTCTCGCGCTTTTTTCTGCCCAACCAATCGCGCCAAATAGGAAGCGCCAAAACCACCATCAAAACTACCCACCATTGGACCAGTCTGACCAAAAATGGCATTGTCGGCAGCGATCGTCAAGTCACAAACCACATGCAACACATGACCACCACCGATCGCATAACCAGCTACCAACGCAATTATAGGCTGAGGCATTGTGCGAATAAGTCGTTGCAAATCAAGGACATTTAAGCGTGGTACTCCTGACTCAGAAATATATCCACCATCGCCACGTACTTTTTGATCACCTCCCGCACAGAAGGCATATTTACCATCAGGGGCAGGTCCCGCCCCCGTCAACAAAACTACGCCAATCTCGATATCTTCTCGCGCATCCGCAAAGGCCGCAATCATTTCCGTAATCGTCTTGGGGCGAAAAGCATTACGAACTTGAGGACGATTAATCGTAATTTTTGCCATTCCATCGGCTTTATGATAGAGAATGTCTTCAAATTCGGCGGCGAGTTGCCAATCGGTCATAGTTTTGGAGTTGCAAAGTACAGGGACACATCTTATCAAAATCAAAACCCAAAAGGTAGATTACATAGCAACCTACCTTTTGGGTTTTGATAAAAGCCACCCAGATTGTTGGGCTGCTTTCATTTATTTCGGTTTTTGATTTTCCTAGCCTTGCGATTGCTATAATCAAAATCTGAAAAAAATTTTAAGTTAAGGGCAATTAATGGCAACTCCTCATAGGACAAAACAGGTAAATCTTCGTTTTCCTCTGCCTTTATTGAGCCAAATCAAATCTCAAGCTGATGCAAAGCAACAGGCGATCGCTGATTGGATCTTGGCTGTAGTCAGTCGCGAATTTGAAACTCAGTCAGAGAGCAACCCCGAAACAACACCAGAGCCAGTTCCTTTCATTTTACATCCTGAACTTTTGACCTATGTCGAAAATTGTCTTGCTCCGTTACATTCCCAAATTAGCGAACTGAGAACACAGTTGGGGGAGTCCAAAGCCTGATTGACAAAGGGAAATCTAATCAGGCAGATAATTTCATCCCTAATAACGATAGCCGTAACCAAGATGTCCACGGAGCTAGAGGAGTTAACTCATCAATTCATGCCAAGCCTCTATTTAAATCTTTAGCTGGCTTTGCGTTGGAAGTAGGCGATCGCTTATTAATCAATGATGAAGAGGTGATTTTTAAAGGGTGGGTTGATCAATCACAAACAGCGATCGAGGTGAGGGCGAGCGCGAACGATGGCTCTCCAGTTAAGGAAATTCGGGCGAAGGAGATAAATAGTCTCATGAGATCTCCTGATGCTGAAGGCTATGATTCATCAAGTAAACCAGAATCTGAAAGGTCTCGTGATTCAACAGTTCGCAAGGAAAAAATTTCAGAGTCTGTTACTAATGAGTCAATACCACCAGATTCAGAGCCATCAAGTTCAGAAACTCAGACAAATGGCGATCGCACAAATGCGGATCAATCTAATCAAACATCCCCCAATAATTCAGATACTCTGGAAGGAAGCTCTCAAACAAAAGAAGCCTCTGAAATACTGAAGGAACCAGAGTACAATGCTTGGGAAGTCTGGACTTACCTAGAAAGACAACGGGTGAAGACGCTCAAACTGATCAATACTTTTCATGCAGAGTGGGAAGCAAATCGGTTTGTCCGTGAAGCTGAACGCAGCGCCCCACCTAACCTGAGAGTTCATTATGAGATCCGCCCTGTTTTGTTAGACGAAGCTGAGCTAAATGGGAGTTATCAAAAACCAACAGATTCCCATAAATCTCAGGATAGTCAACCCGATCGCGGTGAAGAAGATTATGCCGATGCGATCGATGTGGAGGTAATACTTTAGAAACGGTAGGCAGTGCTTTGCACTGCCTACCGTTTCTAAAGTTTATAACCACTGTGGCGACAGCTATACGGTAAAATTTCTAAAGGAATCGTAACTTATTAAAATTTATTTAGAGAAAAATCATGGGAGAACTAGTTAACGCATTGGTTTTGTCGATAGTATTAATTCCTGTCGGCATTGCCTTCGGATACTTCTTGCTAAAGCTACAGGGCGAAGAAAAAGAAGAAGCTTAATCTAAATTTCATAGAAGCGGCGTTTAGCGTCGCTTTTTTTTGCTATAAGTAGTTCAGCAGACGAGCTTGTGTCACCCGCTAAGTGTGTGACACAAGGCTTTTGAGTTTTGTTTTAATAGATTTAACGTAGTTAACTAGATTGGCTCTACCCAATTCTCGAATTAAAGCATTCGGCTTAATCATAGCCACGATCGCGACATCCGTAGCGATCGTGGCTATGTATTTAGATCATGATGAACTGGTCTATATCAGCCTGAGCGTGATTTCGGTCGTCGTTGTACCGATTCTTTTGCCATCCTTAATCAGCACGATTATTAATTCTCCTTTAGGAAAACACTGGGACATTACCCTATCAAGCCTGATTGCGGGCAGTTCGATTTTCATTGCTGCCCATGTGACAAAATTCGATGATGCTTTTACCCAATGGTTTAACAGCTTAAAATGGGAAGCTTTAGGAGCCGTAGGACAGATCTTGATTGCGATTTTGGCAGTTTGGGTAGCATGGCGACAAAATCAAATTTCTGAAGAACTCACGGGACAACAGAATGTCATCACTCAACAGCAAACCATTGATGCTTATTTTCAAGGAATATCGGATCTAGTTCTCGATCCCCAAGGACAATTAGAGGATTGGCCGTTGGAAAGAGCGATCGCCCAAGCAAGGACAGCAGCATTACTTGGTGGCTGTGATGCCGATGGACGTGCCAAAATTGTCCGATTTCTCTCTAGTGCAAATCTATTAACTCCCCTCAAACGCGATGGATTGTTAGGTCGTCCAATTTTGGATGGTACTGGTGGTTATGTGGTCGATCTAGCTAATGGAGTTAGGGTTGTTAATTTAGGAATGATGTTGGCAAGTCGTAGTATCAGCCACACGGATTTGCGAAACGCTGATTTAAGTGGGGCAAATCTAATTAAAACTAATTTTAGTAATTGTGATTTGACGGGAGCAAATTTTGGTGGAGCAATCTTAGCTAAGGCAAATCTGCGCGGTACAGATCTGAGTCGTGTCAAGATGTTTTATGGCAATCTAGAAACTGCTTCGCCACGCGATCGCCAGCATCTTCCTAACTTTGAGACAGGCGAGTATACGGGTGCGGTGGTAGAGGAAGCAGACTTTAGCAACGCGATCGATTTATCCGAAGAAACTCGTAAATACATCTGTGCATGGTGTGGAAAAAAATCCCGTAAAACTATCCCTGGAGGCTGTGAAGATGTGCCAAATAGATTGGGAAGATAGATTAGCCAATTTTTGTGACGAGGCGAAGCCTCGTCACAAAAATTCTAGTTCTTTATTTTACTGTGTGTCCCTTACTCAAAACAAAGATAAAAATAAAGGTAAAATTTCCACGATCGCCGCATTTCTTGGCTTACAGGTAGCATCTCTATTCATAGTTCCTAGCGCTATCTTTGCAGAAGTCCAATCCTTGCAATCTGTGCGGGAAGACACCCCCGAAGAAGTTTTGCGTACCGAAATTTATACTGATGCGCGATCGCCTATCGATGGCACACAGCTATCTGCTGCCGAATATGCGGAACTCATGGAAAAGCTACGATCACTAGATAATATTCCCGCCGAAGATTTAGTCTCCCCCAAAGTGCGCGAAGTCATTGATTTGTTAAAACTCCGCAAGTTTCTAAGACAATTTATTCCATTTATTCCCTAATAGTATCGATGCACCGCGCTTTGCGCGGTGCATCATATCCACACGAAAGAATAAGTAGCACATCATGGCTACCTTTTCTCACCTTGTTACCGATGCTACTTTTCTGAAATCCTATAAGCGTCTTAATGATGGCAGATCTAACCAGCTATCGTTTATTTCTCATGCGTTTGGAACAGTTACAGGCTTTTTTGGCAGTTGCAGAAATGGGAAACTTTCAGCAGGCGGCGCAGAAGTGTGGAGTTAGTCAATCAACCATTAGCCGACAGGTGCAGTCCCTTGAAGCAACCGTAGGAATTTCGTTGTTTCATCGTCAGGGAAACGCCAAGTTAACATTAGGTGGCGATCGCTTGTTACCCCATGCCAAGAGAATCTGTCAAATTTGGGCAACTGCCGAGCAAGAGCTAACTGACCTCCAATTTGGCAAACAAACCGAGTTATGCATAGCGGGGATTCCTTCGGCTTGCGCCTATCAGTTACCGCCAATATTACAGAAATTTTCTAAGGCTTATCCTAATGTGCAATTGCGAGTAACGACATTGGGAAGCGATCGCGCTCTCAAAGTTCTCAAAGATGGGTTAATTGATATTGCAATTGTCATGAATAATCCATTTTTAACAGCAAGCTCGGAAATGGTGGTGGAGCCACTTTATGAAGAGAGGATTCAATTATTACTACCCGCTAATCATGTACTAAACCAAAAAGAGAAATTAACATGGAAAGACTTACATAACTTTCCTCAAGTCGTTTTTAAGGATGGCTATGGATTACAGCGTCTTGTGCAAGATCAGTTTAATCGTCAAGGAATTACCTTAAATGCGACCCTTGAATTGAATTCTCTCGAAGCTTTTCGGGGCGTTGTCAAGCAAGGAACTCTCATCGCTCTATTGCCTGAGACGTTCTTGATGGAACTCAGTCTTGATCCTGATTTGGTTGTGCGATCGCTGAATGAGCCAAGTTTGACTCGTGAAATTGTCTTAGTCACCACTAGCGATCGCATTCAGATTCCGCCAATTCAATATTTTTGTAAGCTGGCGGCTCAGATTATCCAACAGCAAAATCAACTCACTACCCTACACAAAGCCCAATAAGTGAGTGGCGGCGCTTCGCGCC
>CALRWX020000123.1:0-10200 GCA_943371975.1 Pseudanabaena sp. UWO311
TTTGTTCGTCCATTTCGCGGTATCCATAAAAAGTATTTGTATCTCTATGTAGCCATGTTCGAGTGGTCTTACAATTTGCGTTGGATTGATTTTGATTTCCTCCGCCGTCTTCTTTTCCCTCCTTTCACCTATTTACCCACATGAGCGAAAGTCTTATATCTACAACAATTATTTATTCTCTCAAGTTTAAATTGATGCAAAAAGCGAAAAGAATACAGTCTCATAATACTCAAGGAGGAGAAGTCTATGAAAAACCTAAAAAATAAGGGTGAGGGACTTGGTGGGACATTTTTTCTCACCAAGTCCCTTAGCTATGATTACGCCAAAATCAACGCTGAGTAAACCACATAAAAAAGGATCGGCTTCTAGGAGCCGATCCTTTTTTTGGAAATTAAAAAACAAATGATCATAAGTTCACATATTAGGGTTATAATAACAAAGCCTTTCGGGGGTGTGGCGGAATGGTAGACGCTACGGACTTAAAATCCGTTGACCGTAAGGTCGTATGGGTTCAAGTCCCTTCACCCCCACTTACTACCATCACAAAAAGATAGCCGATCCTTAGCATCGGCTATCTTTTTGTTTATCTAACATATCTTGCATCAAGGGGAGGGCGATCGCGCTTTTCACGATTGGGCTTAGCAGATTTTAAATTTTTGCGATCGCCATAGGGGACAGTATCAGGATCTTCATCTTCATATTTTTCTTCTTCTTCCCAATCATCAGTTTCATCTTCCCAATCATCTTCATACTCTTCTTCGGGATATTCTTGTTCTTGAGCTACAAACTCTGGAACTTGCTTTGTTTGAGATTTTGTAGAACTAGGAGATTGATAATTGCTAGTAAAATTGTTTGGTTCTACTTGTTCCTTTACTTCTTTTGTAGACTCAGGAGCTTTAGATTCGGCCGCCACAACAGCACGTCGGATTGCAGTATTTTGCTGATGAGAACTGATTGTATTAATTACAAACGCAATCAAGCTACCCACCACAAAGGCAACTAACATCGTGACGCTTAAAGGAATCGGTAATGTCTTCTGACCTAAGAAAAAAACCTGTACCAGAGGTTGTAAATTTTGGACAAAGACAGCGGCAAAGATGATGATGACAAAGCCCAAAATTAAAAACTGAGCGATGGGAAATGCTCCTGAAGAATTTTTTTTAGGCGGTGGTGATTTGGGAAAGGTTGATCGCGTCATGGTTATTATTCTCCTACAGAAATTATAGCGGTTTTAATTTTGCCATAGGCAAAATTAAAACCGCTATATTGCAGGTGTTCTACCTTGCCAGCGCTGGATTAGATCCGCATCAATATCTAGTTGATCCAGCGCTCTAGCAATTACAAAATCTACCAAATCCTCAATAGTTTGCGGATTGTGATACCAAGCAGGAATTGCTGGCACGATCCTTGCTCCTGCTTCTGCTAAGGTCGTGAGATTTCGCAGATGAATCAAACTCAAGGGGGTTTCACGCGGCACAATTACTAAGCGTCGCCCCTCTTTTAGATGCACATCCGCCGCCCGTTCTAGTAAATCGGAACTTAATCCGTGAGCTATTTTCGCAACGGTCGCCATGCTGCAAGGAATTACTAACATTCCTAATGTCCGAAATGATCCACTGGCGATCGTTGCGCCCACATCTGACCATTGATGACAAACAAGCTTACCGCTAACTGTTTCGCTTTGATCGCGCCAGAACTGTTCTTGCGATCGCAAATTACTCGGCATTGCAACATTATTTTCAGACTGCCAAACCATCATCGCAGCCTTAGAAGCTACCAGATCGACATTATAGTCATGATTTAGTAAAAACTTTAGCGATCGCACAGCATAAATCATGCCTGATGCTCCCGATACCCCTAACACAATCGCACTTTGATTTTGCATTCAATAATCTACATTAAGCACATTAGCTCGATCATATCGCTGTTTGCTAAGCTTAAAGAAAGTATCGCAGCATAAGTAAACTTAAAATTTAGAAACTTGTGCCGCCCGCGTAGTAGACGGCACAAGTTTCTAGATTTTGGCTTTTAAATACACTGAAGTATTAAGGTACGGGTTATTTTCTAGCCGAAGGTGAGGAAATAATCTTCTATTGACAAACAAATAGCAATGAATCGAGAGTTCAATATGTTGGTTGGTAAGACATTACGAAATCGCTACAACATTCTGCAAGTTCTTGGTAGTGGAGGATTTGGAGATACTTACTTGGCACAGGATACCGACTTGCCTAGCCATCCTAAGTGTGTAGTTAAGCAGCTAAAGCCCAAGGACCCTAACCCTCAAGTGTTGCCGATCGCTAAGAGTTTGTTTGAGCGTGAGGCAGAATATCTTTACAAACTGGGAAACTCCCATCCCCAAATCCCGCAACTATTTGCTCATTTTGAAGAAAATGGTGAATTTTATTTGGTCGAAGAATTTATAGATGGATACAGCTTAGAGGAAGAGGTTCGCGTCGGACAAAAATTATCAGAACCTGCCACGATCGTACTGTTAATCGAGATTTTAGAAGTTTTAGCATTTGTGCATCAACAAAATGTAATCCATCGCGATATTAAGCTAGCTAACCTCATGCGTCGTCGCAGCGATCGCAAAATTATATTGATTGACTTTGGCGCAGTTAAGGATGTTGGCGCGTTAGGAACTGACTCACAGGGAAATACGAACGTCACTGTAAGTATTGGCTCCCCTGGATATATGCCCAGTGAACAAGCAAGGGGTAAACCGCGCTTGAGTAGTGATGTTTATGCTGTGGGCATGATTGGGATTCAATCACTTACTGGCATTACTCCTGATAGCTTAAAAGAAGATGCTATTACAGGCGAAATTTTGTGGCGCGATCGCGCACAGGTTAGTAGTGCTTTTGCAGAAATATTACAAAAGATGGTGTTTTATCATTTTAGCCAGCGCTATGAGTCAGCGATCGAGGCTTTGCAAGCAATGCAATCCCTCTCTGCGACTAATATTCATAATATCTATAGGGCTAATGCTCCTTCTGTAAATATTGCGCCAACCGAAGCGATAAAACTATCAGGCGCAACAGCACCTGTGCCTACGCCCACCACCCCTCAAATCCCTGACACCATTGCCCATCCCACAATTTCGGCACATAGGCAATCTTCCATCAATCTACAACTCATTTTATGGATTGCACTCATATTATTAACTTCAGTTTCGGCAGCGATCGCGACGGTTTTCCTATTACTAAAATTAACCAGTCATCTATCAGGCAACAACAATCTAAATAATTCTCCTAAACCTGAAATTACAGCACCTCCTTCCCCTACAACTACTGCAACTCCAACTCAATCCTCTAGCCCTTCTCCCACCATAGAACCTCCTAAGCCCACAGCCACCCAGACTGACATTGCTTCCTCTCTCCCTATCTTGCCACCTAATACACCTAACAAGGATAATGATAGTTATGGGGCGATCGCTTTTTCTACTTCAACTAGATATAAAGGATATGCTTGGAATTTTTCCTCTCAAAAAACTGCCGAAGCAAGAGCCTTAAGCGAGTGTAAAAGTGCATCTAGTGCATCCGATTGCCAAGTATTGATATGGGCAAGGAATGCTTGTATGACTATTGCGGAAGGCTCTAACGGTTCAGCAGGTTCAGCTTGGGCAAAAAATTCGATTGCTGCTGAAGTTAAAGCTAAAGAAGTTTGCCAGAAATATCAAGGAATAAATTGTACAGTGACACGTACAATTTGTTTACCAGTTCGTTAGGCATAGAGCTTCATTATTTTCTCATTTTCTTTGTTGATAATGGAGTTATTCCTACTTAGTCTATTGAGCCAAAAGTGCTGTTATGTCTTGACGGGAGATAGTTTGAAGATTTTATTGGTTGAAGATGATTGGTATTCTGCAGAAACGCTCTTGCGGCTACTCTCAGAATCTCAATACACCATTGACGCGGTAGCTGATGCAAAAATGGCTTGGCAATATGTGGAAACCTATAATTATGACTTGATCATTCTTGATATTATGCTGCCCGATAGTGATGGGATTAGGTTATGTGCCAATCTGCGTAATGAGGGCTATACCATTCCTGTGTTGTTACTGACCGCAAAGGATAGTACGAGTGATCGCGTGATGGGTTTAGAATCAGGAGCCGATGACTATGTGGTCAAGCCCTATAACTTTCAGGAATTAGTGGCAAGGATTCGGGCTTTGTTACGCCGCTACCATGAGAGCGATATGCTCATTCAAGAATTCGTGTGGGAGCACCTGCGGCTTGATCTGAGGATGAATACGGTTACTTATAAGCATCAACCTTTACGGTTAACGCAAAAGGAATATGGATTATTAGAAATATTTTTGAGGCATCCCCAACAGATATTTAGCCGTAGTGCTTTGATCGATCACGTATGGTCGGCGGGAGAGACTCCCAGTGATGAGGCAGTAACTACGCATATTAAGGGATTGCGTCAGAAGTTGAAGGTGGCGGGATTGCTGACCGATCCCATTGAGACTGTATACGGATTGGGTTATCGGCTCAAACCTGCTGTATCTGTACCCGTGCAAGTAACTGCTGAGCCTATAGCGATCGGCCCTTTGTCTGAAAAAACTGTAGCTGAGAGCATATCATCGCTAGATCAGGCGCGAGTAAAGGAAGTGATTGCGATTATGTCTAAGAAATTAATCGCAAGTTTACCAGCGACGATCTCCATGTTCCGACGGTTAGCGATCACTTTGGATCAGGATAAGTTGGGTGTAGATCTGCGTTATGAAGGATATATGCAAGCGCATCGACTGATTGGCTCTCTGGGTTCTTTAGAGTTTCCTGAAGGATCGGCGATCGCCCGACAGATTGAAGAAACACTCCATAGCGATTTCCCTTTAGTTAGTTCTAATGCAGATTTGCTACAGCAATTGATTACTAAGCTGGAACAGAATACCCTCAACTCATTGCCAATAGTCCCTACTGCGCTTCCCTTACTCCCTACCCATCATTCACCATTACCTCTGTTATTAATTGTCGATGATGATCTTCTGTTAACAGAAGAAATTCTATTAGAGGCAGAAAATTGGGGAATGCGAGTACAAACGGCGGCGGACTTGAGCATTGCTAGGGAAAAAATTGCAAAGGAAGTACCTGATGTGATCTTGCTAGATAACATCTTTCCTGATTCTAGTGAAAATGGGTTGATATTGTTGGATGAACTAGCTCAAAGAGAACGCAAAATTCCGACGGTGATGATTACAACGGCGAGTGGGTTGAGCGATCGCGTGATGGTGGCGCGTAAGTGTGTTTGTGCGTTTATCGAGAAACCCGCTTCTACGGCAGAAATTATGAATACTGTGTCGCAGGTCTTGTACCAACACTGTAACGATCGCTCTAAGGTGATGATTGTCGATGATGATCCGACTTTGCTTAAAATCCTGCGGCGATCGCTTGAAAGGCAGGAGATTGAAGTGGTTACTCTACAGAATCCTCAGCAATTTTGGCAGGTATTGGAATCAACGGCTCCCGATCTTTTGATTTTAGATGTGATGATGCCTGAATATAGCGGTATTGATTTGTGTCGAGCGGTGCGAACGGCTTCTCTTTGGCATGATTTACCGATTGTATTTTTATCGGCGCATAGCGAGCGCGAAATAATTCGCCAATTATTTGTCGCGGGTGCGGATGATTATTTGAGTAAGCCCGTTGCGGAAAGTGATTTATATACCCGTATTTTTAGCCGTTTAGATCGCAGTCGCCTATCGAGACAGACAGCCGATTTTGATGGTTTGACAGGGGTTTATACTCACCGTCGCGGCATCCAAGTTTTGACGCAGCTTTTACGAATGGCTGCACGCAATCAGCAGATCCTCAGTTTAGCGATTTTGGATTTAGATTTGTTTAAGGATGTGAACGATCGCTATGGTCATAGTATGGGCGATACGGTGCTGAAGCAATTTGGAAGTCTCTTGCGCCGAAGCTTTCGGCATGAAGATGTCACGATGCGTTGGGGTGGTGAGGAGTTTGTGGTGGGGCTGTATGGAGCAAATCTTCAGCAAAGTGTCGAACGCCTGAATATTTTGTTGGAAACATGGCGTAAGGAAATATTTACCACGATGCGAGGTGAATATTTTGGGAGTACCTTTAGTGCAGGTGTAGTGGAATATCCTCGTGACGGCAAAACTCTAGAGGTTTTGTATCGCAGTATGGATACAGCATTGTATCAGGCGAAGGTTTCAGGTAGGCATCAGATTGTCATGGCAAGTAATTTAGTGCGATCGGCTTGATCTCCTCAGATTGTCCTCACTTTTGATTGCTATTTTTAGAAGTAAGCAGTCTTTTTGCTAACTATCCTTTAAAGAATTTGTAAATATGAAAGTATTTGAGCAGTTTTATGAATGTCCTGTTACTGTACAAGAGTCAGCGATCTGGCAGTTGAAATGCCATTTACGGATTATTGATCGGGAGTTTGGACAGCAGATCGCGATCGTATCTGTGCAAAACTGTGAGATTGGTTGGTTTGTTCCTTCTCAGCTAGAGCAACTAGCCACTCATATCGTTCGGATGTTTCAGCTTGACCCCGATCGCCTAACTTGGATCGAACGTGACCCTCATTATGCTAGCCGTCCAATCAACACAGAATATAGTGAGGTTTCCTTTGATTGGCATCAAGGGATTGCCACTAATCCTAAGTGGAAGGCGATCGCGAATAAATCAGTAGAATCTATCAGTCACGATGCATTTACTAGCAAGCGCAATTACTTCAATCCTGATATCGTAAGTGCTTAAAATCACGTTGTTGAGATTTATACTGATGAGTTAAGCTGCACTAAGGCATCCTTTAAAAGTCGCAATTTCAGGCAAAGAAGAATTGAAAGTGATCGCTAAGGATAAACCCGACACAATTTTACTGGATAATCATGCCAGATAGGGCAAGAAAGGCGTAGATTGGTAAATATGACTGGGCTAATTGATGATGATTCCGCAGTAGATGCCCTGACTCTCGCTCGTAAATTGCAGCGATCGCAAGAGCAGGAACTTTTAATTGCCAAAATTGCCCTCCATATTCGGCAATATATTGGTTTAGAAGAAATTCTCAATGCGATCGTCCAAGAAGTACGCAGCTTTTTAAAAGCCGATCGAACCGTAGTTTATCAGTTCAATCCTGATTTCAGTGGCATGGTCGTAGCTGAGTCGGTCTTTCCACCTTGGGAAACCTGTCTGCATCGACACCTTAAAGATGAATACTTTCCTGAAAATGTGGGAGGGGAGTATCGTCAAGGAAGAACTTTTGTGGCTCCTGATGTGTATCAGGCAAATCTCAGTGAATGCCATGTGGAAATGCTAGAAAGCTTTCCCACAAGGGCAAGCCTGATTGTGCCTATCCTCCGCCCCAATGACAAAGATAATCCTCTATGGGGTTTGCTATGTACCTATCAATGTTTTGAGCCGCGTAATTGGGAAGAGACGGATATTCGCTTACTTCAGCAATTATCTGTCCAGTTAGCGATCGCCCTCCAACAAGCGGAACTCTATCGCGATCTCCAGATCTACAATGCTGAATTAGAAAATCGTGTCGCGGAGCGTACTGCTGAACTTTTTAAACACCAACAGGAATTTATAGCCCTAGTCGAAAATTCGCCGAATATAATGATGCGCCTCGATCATCAAATGCGTCATATCTACGTTAATCCAGTGGTAGAGAGGAAATCGGGTAGACCTGTTAGAGACTTTCTGGGTAAAACAGGTCGAGAAATGGGATTTCCTGAAAAGCATGTAACCACGATCGAATCTGCGGTTCAACGATTACTAGAAACACATGAAGAACAACGATTTGAAATTGAACAGCCATTACCACAGGGGAAAGGAATTACATATTATCAAACCCATCTCATTCCTGAATATTCTCCCGATGGCGTAATTGTGACGATGCTACTGATCTTATATGACATTACCCAAAATCGACTCAATGAAATTGCCCTCACCGAGGCAAACCGCCGTTGGCAGTCATTACTGGATAATGTCCGCTTAATCGTTGTGGGACTAACCTGTGATGGCATAGTGGAATATGTCAATCCCTTTTTTCTCGAATCTACAGGCTATGAACTAGATGAAGTAATCGGCAAAGACTGGTTCTTTCATTTCCTACCCCAGATCGCGCAAGAAGTTGTGAAAGCAGATTTTATCGATTCACTAATCAATATCAATAACTTTCAGCAACACTATCAAAATCCGATTTTGACCAAGACAGGCGAAGAAAGAATTATTGCTTGGTACAATACAACCCTTCACAATCAAGATCGGCAAATTATCGGTACATTGAGTATTGGTGAAGATATTACCGACAAGTTGAAGGTTGAACGGGTCAAAGATGAATTTATTTCCATTGTTAGCCATGAACTCCGCACACCCTTATCATCTATTCGGGGCGCATTGGGACTGCTTGCCTCTGGCATATTGGCGAATAAACCCGAAGTTGCTAAGAATATGCTCAATATTGCCTCGAACGACATTGAGAGATTAGTCCGTTTGGTCAATGATATTTTGGATTTAGAGCGATTAGAATCCAACAATGTCAACCTCGATCGCAAATGGTGCAATACGGCGCAACTATGTCATCAAGCCGTTGAAACTATGCAGGCGATCGCCACTGAAAGCCAAATCCAAATCTTAGCTGAATGTCCATCCTTCCGAATTTTTGCCGATAGCGATCGCCTTGTGCAAACCCTAGTCAACTTGCTCAGTAATGCAATTAAGTTCTCCCCACCCCAAAGCCAAGTTGAGATTACTGTAGAATCTCTTGCTGAGGCGACCATTTTTTATGTTAGAGATCAGGGTCGTGGCATTCCCGAGAACCATCTAGAAAGTATTTTCGAGCGTTTTAACCAAGTCGATGCCTCTGATTCTCGACAGATGGGAGGCACAGGCTTAGGTTTAGCCATCTGCCAGAGTATTGTGCAGCAACATGGCGGTAGAATCTGGGCTGAAAGTAAATTATTACAAGGAAGTATGTTTTTATTTACAATTCCCCACTACAGAAAATGAGAATGATCCCCCTCAAGCCTTACATAGAAAGATTTCGTAACATTATTTAGAAAATAATAACTATGCCTACTAAATCGATTTTACTGATTGATGACGAGCCAAATCTGGCTCAAGTCATCGCCGTTTGCCTAGAAAGCTTTAAAGGATGGAAAGTCCAAATCGCTAACTCTGGCAAAGAAGGACTGAAAATTGTCGAATCACTCAAACCCGATGCCATTCTCCTTGATGTGATGATGCCTGATATGGATGGTATTACCGTCTTTCAGAATCTCCAACAAAATCCAAACACTCAAAATATTCCTGTAATTCTATTAACTGCCAAAGTCCAAGCCAGCGATCGCGCCAGATTTGCTCAATTAGATGTTGCAGGGACAATCACCAAACCCTTTGAGCCACTCGAAATCGCCGATCAAATTGCTGTGCTTTTACATTGGTAATTATGTCCTAATATCAAGTGGCTATGGCTATAAGTTTGCAAAATATACATATCCTCAGATTATCCTCACTCTTGTTCCTTACAATCAATCTAATTTGTAAATTAGAAGCAAAATTGTGCATCAAAGCTCCAATGGAAAATATATCTAAAAAAACAGTTTTAGTAATAGACGATGAAGAATATATTTGCCAAATCATGCAGGCTTGTCTAGAACTTTTGAGTGACTGGAAACCAGTAACCGTCCCTTGCTGCGAAGAAGGTTTAGCCGCCGTTGCCAATATCCGACCTGATGCCATCCTGCTAGATATGCTCATGCCAAACATGGATGGATTTGCATTTCTTAAAAATTTGCAAGCTAGTCCTGAATTTGCCGATATTCCCGTTGTCTTACTAACTGCTCGAATTGACCTAACCGAACCTCAAAAAATTTCTCAGTTAGGGGTCAAAGGCGCGATCGCCAAACCCTTTCATCCTGTTCAAATTGTTTCTCAAATTGCGCGTATTCTGGGGTGGTAAGGTACGCTTTTATATAGCGATCCGAAGTGATTTCAGATTGCTCTAGATGTCGCCAAATCTTATCCAAGAATTGAGCGCCGATGATATCTATAAAAAGTAACCTTTTAAATATCAATACTACGGACAAATTGGGGCAGAGATGGAGCCGTAGTTACAAAGTTTGTGGAAATTAGGGTGTAATTTAATTGAAGTAAGGTCTAAATCTAACAGGGAAATAAAGCGTTCAAGGAGATGGCGATTGAAAGCTGAGCGTTTATA
>CALRWX020000124.1:0-9857 GCA_943371975.1 Pseudanabaena sp. UWO311
CCTACGGTGTACACACAAGTCGGGAGTGAGGCAAAATCCAACCAAGGAAAATAGCCTCAAAGCGTTGCAGACCATGGACAATAGTGGGCATACCAGGAGGACGTTGAGAGAGATAACCAGACCAGCCACCAAGACGAGCAATAATCCAAGTCGCCCAAGGTAAAGATAGTCGAAGATGAGGATTTTTCTGCTTCTCAGTGTTGCCTTGCAAAGTCGGTTCAATATCGGACAAGCACTGTAATTGCATATCAGAGAAAGCCAGTGAAGCCGAAAGGTTAGAAGATTCACGCCCCTCAACCATTTGCAAAGTGCGAACTGCGACAGACAAAGCTAAAACGGTAAGCTTTTTAATAGCCTCAGGAGACTCTAACTGAGTCGATTCAATATCTAATCCAGCTAGTTTAAGGGTGGCAAAAAGCTGCTCAATGCGCCATCGCCAACAGTACCACTGGATAATTTGTAGTGCTTTTTCGATAGATAACACCTCATGGGTAGTAAGCAACCGCCATAGGATTGGCTCTTGGTCTTTGGGCGGTTGAACTTCTCTGACCTCAATTGCGTAAATGCGTAAATGCGGGGGATAATCGGCGGCAGCTAAAGATGCAGGGCGTTGAATTTCGACTGGCGCGAACCGTACCGCCAGAAAAGCATCACGACTTTTGCGACCAGTTCTTTTATCACCATGAACTCGCAGCCCATAAGTGCCTTCAACAGGCTGTTGGGCAAGATATTCATACAGCAATTCTGGTCTTTGCCATAGACAGCGATTTTGGCAAGCTCTAATCAATAGATGATGATTTTGTTGCTTGGGTACTGTGGCCCATTCTTCATACAGATCTGCCTCACGGTCGCCAATGTGAGTCACCATCTTTGCATCTCCACCATCCAGACATCTTATGCTCCTTTCAGCACTCGCTAACCATTTATATGATTCTTTCGCTTCGATGGGCTGTTGCTTATACTTTCTCGCTTTTTTGTCGGCATGATTCAATGCTCTTGTCCAAACCTGCACTGTACTCAAACCTAATGGGAATCCTGTCTCTGCATTCAATACCAAGGTTGGATGAATAAAAAATCCCACATCTTTATTGTTCCCCACTACTCCCAGCCCTTGCTCCTTTAGTCTCCCCTTATGGCTTTGCAGGTTGATTTCGCTGGTATCGCTTATTGCTAATACGTGCTGTCCTCCTACGTTCTGCTGGCAATGGTCTGACAAGCTTTTGGTCAGTTCTGATATCGTCACTTTGTCATTCTCTAAAAAACGATAATTCGCTATTTGTTCGGCTCTGTTTTTACTGATTTGCCGTATATTTACCGATTGGTATTCAACCATTTTTTCGTATAACGATCTCCCCTTTTTACCAATCGTGGATCACCAAATGCTTTCCCGTTTGTTACCTCGTTATGTATTAATATCGGATTTTCCATCATCTACAACCCTTACAATATCTTTATCCTAGTTTAATCTGACTTGTGTGTACACGGTAGGTCATTCGCCCAGGGGAATCACCTTACAAAATACTGCTCGAAGAATCAGCAGTTTATTCAGAAACTTATAAAAATGGTAGTGCCTTTAGTGACCATGATGTACATCACTATCTCAGAAAACAAGGCTTTAAAAACCCTGATGGCGAATGGTTTCAATGCACCGCTAAAGATGTCAAATGCCATATTAGCGATTAAAAATGGTGCAGAAAATGTCGAAAATCGTACCCTTGATTTTGGGATGCGTCCCGAACAGCAAGAAGCAGTTGACAAAGCGATCGCCTATTTCAGCAGTTTCAAACAAGAGAATCCCGATAAAACGCCACATTTCTTATGGAATGCGAAAATGCGCTTCGGCAAAACCTTTGCCACCTATCAACTCGCTAAAAAAATGGGCTGGACAAAAATTCTCGTCCTCACCTTTAAGCCCGCAGTCTAAAGCGCATGGCAAGAGGATTTAGAATCGCATATTGATTTCACAGGCTGGCAATTTATCTCGCGCAACGGATTAGAGTTTGAGAATGCCGACAAAACTAAGCCCTTAGTTTGCTTCGGTTCATTTCAGGACTATCTAGGTAAAAATAGCGCGGGTGGGATCAAAGCCAAAAATGAATGGGTGCATTTAACTAATTGGGATTGTGTTGTATTTGATGAATACCATTACGGTGCATGGCGCGATAATGCTAAGGAACTCTTTGAAGCAGAAGGAAAGAAAGAACTAGAGTTTGGTGAAGGTGAGGGGATCGATTATTTCGATGAAAGCATTATTCCGATTACCACTAACGCCTATTTATATTTGTCGGGTACACCATTCAGGGCGATCGCCTCTGGTGAATTTATCGAAGAACAAATCTATAACTGGACATATTCAGACGAGCAAAGAGCGAAGGAATCATGGTCAGGCGAAAATAATCCCTATGCCGCCCTACCGCGTATGGTGATGCTCACCTATCAATTACCCGACTCGATTCGCGAGATTGCAATGAAAGGAGAGTTTAACGAATTTGATTTGAATGTATTTTTCTCGGCTACAGGTAACGACAAAAACGCTAAATTTGCCTATGAGAATGAAGTCCAAAAATGGCTCGATTTGATCAGGGGGAATCATCTAGAAACAGCGATCGATAATCTCAAACTCGGAGCCAAAAAGCCGCCTATGCCCTATTCCGATAACAGATTACTAAACATTCTGTCTCATACCTTCTGGTTTCTACCCACCGTCGCATCCTGCCATGCCATGCGAAACCTGTTAGCCCAAAAGCAAAACAAGTTCTATCACGATTACAAAATCATTGTCGCCGCAGGCACTAGTGCTGGTATTGGTGTAGAAGCATTACCCCCCGTTTTACAAGCAATGAATGACCCACTAAAAACTAAAACCATCACCCTTTCCTGCGGCAAACTCACAACAGGCGTATCCGTCAAACCTTGGACAGGCATCTTTATGCTGCGAAATTCATCCAGCCCTGAAACCTATTTCCAAGCCGCATTTCGAGTCCAAACTCCTTGGACAATCAAAAATCCTGATAGCAATTCCCCCAATAAAGAAGAAATCATCAAACAAGAATGCTACGTTTTTGACTTTGCCCCCGATCGCGCCCTGAGACAAATAGCAGATTACAGTTGCCGATTAAACGTCGATGAATCGAATCCAGAGAAAAAAGTCGAAGAATTTATTCATTTCTTGCCTGTGCTTGCCTACGATGGTAGCTCGATGAAACAAGTCGATGCCGCAGGGATTCTCGATATGGCGATGAGTGGCACAACGGCAACATTACTAGCCAGACGTTGGGAAAGTGCCTTACTGGTGAATGTCGATAACAATACTTTGCAACGTTTGATGAAAAATGAAGAAGCAATGCAAGCCCTGATGAATATCGAAGGGTTCCGTAATCTCAATCAAGACATCGAAACGATCATCAATAAATCTGATGCGGTCAAAAAAGCTAAAAAAGAAGCTAATGAAAGGGAACTAACCAAAGAAGAAAAGAAAGAACTCACCGATGAGGAAAAAGAGTACAAAAGCATCCGTAAACAAATTCAGGAGAAATTAATTAAATTTGCTACCCGCATCCCTGTATTTATGTATCTTACCGATTACCGTGAAAGAAGCCTTAGAGATGTGATCACCCAACTCGAACCAGCGCTATTTAAAAAAGTTACAGGCTTAGTTGTCAGAGATTTTGAGTTATTGGTGAGTCTGGGCGTATTTAATAGCGCCTTGATGAATGATGCCGTTTACAAATTTAAGCGTTATGAAGATGCCAGCTTGGAATATGTGGGATTTAGTAAGCACGAAGGCGAGCAGATTGGCTTGTATGATACTGTGCTGAGTGTTAATGACAGATTTATGGCAAATTAGAAATGCCTTCGATGATATCTTGGTAAATATTGCAGAGAAAGCTCTGCCCCAATGGTTGCCCTAGCTCCCGCGAAAAAGTCTGTCCCAACAATGCAATCAGGTTTAGTAATGATTACAATGGGGCTATATTCAAGTCTTTGTTATTGGTGCGGTCGTTGTTTGCCGCTATGTCCAGTGCAAATTAAAACCTAACCGTAAAACCTTAAAAAAGCCTAATGGACTCCATCCGCAAGCAAGTTACCGATAACCTCGATCAACTTCTCGATATTCTGCCACCACGTATCAAAAACAGCATCGAACTCTGCGGCGGGTTAGAACAACTTGTCGAAATTGTGATGGACTTAGGCAGGTTGCCAGAGGCGCGGTATTTTGACAGCACCAAATATTTAACCGATGAACCGATTACTAAAGAAGATTTAGCGATCTGTATAAAACAAATAGGCGAATTTGGCGGTGACAATCGCGCAGGCATTGAGCGCACCTTGCATCGTATCAGCGCCATCCGCAACCGCAAAGGCGAAATCATCGGACTAACCTGTCGCGTTGGTCGCGCCGTCTATGGCACGATCGCCATGATTCGCGATTTAGTGGAAACAGGTAAATCGATTTTATTACTCGGTAAACCGGGGATGGGCAAAACTACGGCTCTGCGCGAAATTGCCCGTGTCCTTGCCGATGACCTGAATAAGCGCGTCGTCATTATCGATTCATCAAATGAAATTGCGGGTGATGGCGATATCCCTCATCCTGCGATCGGGCGGGCGCGGCGGATGCAAGTCTCGCAGCCTGAATTGCAGCACCAAGTGATGATCGAAGCAGTAGAAAATCACATGCCTGAAGTGATTGTGATCGATGAAATTGGTACGGAGCTGGAAGCTCTAGCCGCGAGAACGATCGCTGAGCGTGGTGTGCAGTTAGTCGGCACGGCGCATGGTAATCAATTAGCAAATTTAATTAAAAATCCTACACTTTCAGATTTAATTGGTGGTATTCAGTCAGTAACCCTCGGCGATGAAGAAATGCGGCGGCGAGGCTTGCCTCAAAAGAGTATTCTCGAACGCAAGGCGCAACCTACCTTTGATATTGCTGTGGAAATGTGGGAGCGTTACCGTTGGGCGGTTCATGACGATGTAGCGGGAACGATTGATATGTTGCTGCGCGATCGCGACCCCGGCCGACAGATCCGATCCGTCAGTGATGTCGGTGAAGTGACCACCACTGAAGAAAAGCCCAAAAATCCTGAAGTAATGCGAAATCCTGCTGTCAAGGGTTGGCGAGCAACAGGCAAGCTCAAGCCCATTCCCCTCGATCCACAGGTACAGATGCGTTTAGAGAGTGCTAATTTGACCAGTAAAGTTAGTCAGCCCTCGGTAGCAGAAATCAGCGAAGCCGGCGATGAAGACGTCGAAGAATTTAGCGATCTGTCTTCCTATAACGCCCTTCAAGAGAGATTTGGCATGCTCTATGTCTATCTCTACGGAGTCAGTCGTCATCAAACTGAGCAGGTGATCCAGTCGATTAATTTACCGATTGAAGTCACCAAGGATCTCGAAGAAGCAGATATTGTGCTGGCGCTGCGATCGCAAATTCGCACTAGTTCCAAAGTTCGCCAAGTTGCGGAAGCCCGTCAAATCCCCATTCACGCGATTAAAACTAGCACCCTGCCCCAAATTAATCGCGCCCTCAGACGCATTTTACATATTGATGAAAGCCCTGCGGACACGATTACAGATCTGAACATGTTTGCCTACGGTGACTCCGAAGACGAAATCGAAGCCCTCGAAGAAACCCGTCTTGCCGTTGAGCAAATTGTGATTCCTAAGAGTCAGCCCGTCGAGTTACTACCCCGTTCATCGGTAATCCGTCGGATGCAGCATGAACTAGTCGAACATTACCAACTGAGATCGGAAAGCTACGGTTCTGAACCCAATCGCCGTTTACGCATTTTCCCCAATTAAAATTGTGATGTAAAACTTCAGAGGCAGTGCATAGGTAGCACTGCCTCTGAAGTTTAGACTCAACACAAAAAACTTTGTTAGGGTAACTTAATCAGTTACCGCTTCAACCATTACCACAAAGCACGAACAGGGGGCGCAGGCACTGCGGCTGGAGCTTCTATTCTAACCGCAGGAGCAGGTTCTTCAGGGGCAGCACAACCGTTATAGCCTTCAGCAAGCAAGGAGGAGCAATAGGCACTTGGTAAATCACGGGTGCGAATGGTCGCATCGCTTAGTGTTTGCAAGTCCATCATGTCCCGGTTAATTGCGCGAAAAGCACGGGCTTGCTGTTCAATCCATTGATCCCTAAAGGTAGTTTGAAAGAAGGGATTAGGCAAGTTAGAATCAGAGGTCAAATCCAAAACTTTGTTTTGTACCTGATTGTAGGTAGGAGGCAAGTTTCGAGGAAATTGATCTTGATCGGTGAGCATGGGATCGGCAAAAGCCGCACCACTAGCGAGCAGCGTCGATGCTGCAACCAATGACGAGGCGAGCCAAGAGAACCGAGTACTCATATAAATACACATCCTCACTGTTTGACGCTGACTAATGTAGCAGATCCAGTTAGAAATTGACGGGTTTCCTAGCATAAAAATGAGATCTATCACATCTCATTTCAATAAATAGGATTGTTTCCCGCCTTCGGCGGGAAACAATCCTATTTACTTAGCTTGCTGGAAAAGCACTATAAACTTAATAAGGAATTTACAAAATCGAAAATTAAGTCAAAGTTGTGGAACATTCAAATCGCGAAAAGTTACTAGCCCTTTTTTGCCGTCTTGCTTACAAAAGTGGTGACTTTACATTATCATCTGGGCAAAAAAGCTCTTACTACATCAATGGTAAGTTGGTGACGTTACACCCCTTTGGTGGTTTATGGACTGGTCAAGTTCTATTGTCTAAGTTGCCTGAGGGTACGGGGGCTGTGGCAGGCTTAACCTTGGGGGCTGATCCGATTGTGAGTGCGGTAAGTGTGGTGTCTGCTTATGAAAATAAGCCAATTCCTGCGTTAATTATTCGGAAACAGCCTAAAGGACATGGTACGGCGGCATGGATTGAGGGACCCGAACTCGCGCCTAATACTAATGTTGTGGTGCTAGAAGATGTGGTGACAACGGGACAATCCGCTCTATTTGCTGTCGAAAAATTGCGAGCTGCAGGTTATACCGTGACCCATGTATTAACGCTAGTTGATCGCCAACAGGGTGGTGCTGAGCTTTACGCGAAGGAAGGTTTACAGTTTGGTGCAGTATTTAATATTGATGAAATTCAAAGCTATGCCAAGGGGCTGAATTAGGCGCTCTTTTTCTTTGGCAAAGTAATAAAAAAGCTCGCTTTGCGAGCTTTTTTATTACTTTGCTAAAACTTTTTGATGTTCTCCTCGTAATTGCCCACAGGCGGCATCCGCTTCAAGTCCCCTTGTGCGTCTTACACTGACTGCGATTTTGTAATCTTCTAAAATCTGTACAAAAGTTTGAATTGCTTTCTCGCTGGGACGTTGATAATCGGAATCACTAACGGGATTATAGGGAATGAGATTAACGTGGCTTTGGAAGCCGCGAATTAAATGTGCGAGTTCTTCGGCTTGGTCAGGGGCATCATTCACGCCAGCCAGTAAAGTATACTCAAAGCTAATTCTGCGCCCTGTGATTTCTACATATTCGCGGCAGTCATCCATCAAGGCAATCATCGGATAGCGATCGGCGGAAGGAATTACTTGGGCGCGAACTTCTTGGTTGGGCGCATGGAGACTGACGGCGAGGGTTACTTGCAAGTGTTCCTTGGCAAATCTAGGAATTTGATTGGGAATGCCGACGGTGGACACGGTGATATTGCGCTGACCGATGCCGATATCTTTGTTGATGACCGCGATCGCCCCAACTAGATTTTCATAGTTGAGTAATGGTTCGCCCATACCCATAAACACGATATTGCTCACACGCTGCTGCATTACCTCTTGCACCGTTAGCACTTGATCGATGATTTCATGCTTTGCCAAGTTGCGCCGAAAGCCTCCTTTGCCTGTGGCACAAAAATCGCAAGCCATAGGACAGCCAACTTGTGTAGATACACAAACCGTTAACCGCTTGCTGGTGGGAATACCGACAGTTTCGACAATTTCGCCATCCGTTAGTTTTAAGAGAAATTTCTCAGCACCATCGCGACTTTGTTTGTGCAGATGGATCTGCGATCGCCCGATCGCCACAGTAGGATTGAGCGCAAATTCTTCTCGCCAAGCCTTGGGGAAAACGGTAATATCAGCTAATGCCCTTGCGCCCTTGGTATACAGCCAGTCATAAAGCTGCTTGCCACGATAGCGCGGCTGTCCCTGTGCCTCCACCCATTCCGTGAGTTCCGATAGTGATCGCCCCAATAATGGTAGGACTTTTTGGGTAGAGTTTGGCAAGGTGGTAGCAGACATGGCGGCGGGTGAATGGGATGATTAATATTGATCTTATAGGAATTACGCAAAAGTTGCTAAGCCACTCACCCCTAGCCCCTGTCCCTAAAAGGGCTAATATGTACACACAACTTGTCCTTGAGAGAGCGATCGGTCATGATAAGTATCCGCATAACCCTCACCAGTCCTATTATAAAGAACTAAGCAGATATAATCATTGATAAATAATTAATTTTTTGTTTTTAGTGATCGCTAAAAATCGTGGTTAAAATAGCATCACGAAATTCGTTTTGCTTTTAACCATTCAAGTCCCCACGCAACCGTGAAACTCCTTCAAATTTTTCAAGCCTTCCCATTTTTTGATCGCACTGTCGATAAATGGGCAACCGAAGCTCGCCTCTTGCGATGGCTGACTTTTTTGTGGTTATTTGCAGGGCTAGCAGTACTTTTTTCTGCCTCCTATCCCGTTGCCGATATTGCTTTCAAGGATGGCACTCTTTACTTCAAATACCAATTAGCATGGGCTGTAATTGGTTTAATTATTTTTAATGGGATTGTGCATTTACCATTACGGTTTATGCTCAAAATTAGTCCGATTTTCCTATTTATTATTCTTGCCCTACTCTACGCGACACATATTCCGGGGCTAGGGACAACTCGCAATGCCGCAACACGTTGGCTATCGCTGGGAAATTCGTTTTTGTTGCAGCCATCGGAGTTAATTAAGCCGTTTTTAATTTTACAGGCGGCACAACTTTTCGGTAACTGGAAGCGCACACCTTGGAAAATGCGGGTTTTTTGGCTAGTTGTATTTTTAGTAGCACTAGGGGGCATTCTGATGCAGCCTAGTTTGAGTGTAACGGCACTCTGTGGCATTACTCTATGGTTAATTGCTTTAGGTGCAGGATTGCCGAGTCTGTACCTGTGGGGTACTGCGGCTTTGGGGACTTGCGTCGCGGTGGCTAGTGTCACGTTTCGTGAATATCAAAGGCGGCGAATCATGTCATTCCTAGATCCTTGGCAAGATCAGGCGGGTGATGGCTATCAGTTGACTCAGAGCTTGATGGCGATCGGTTCAGGTGGTCTGTGGGGGACTGGATTTGGACTGTCGCAGCAAAAACTATTTTTGCCAATTCAATATACAGACTTTATTTTTGCGGTTTTTGCGGAAGAGTTTGGTTTGTTTGGAGGTATTTGCTTACTAATATTGGTAATGATTTACGGCACGATTGGGATATCGGTAACATATAAATGCAAAGATCCCGTAGTTCGTTTAATTGCCCTTGGCTCTACATCATTAATTGTGGTGCAATCAATTTTAAATGTCGGCGTAGCCACAGGAGTATTACCAACCACAGGATTGCCATTTCCTTTCTTGAGTTATGGTGGTAGCTCGACGATCTCCTGCTTAGTGATTGCAGGTTTGCTGATTCGCTCAGCACGAGAAATGTCATCGGCGGAGGTATATAATGCTCCCTATAAATCGGACAGGAGATTAAGATAGAAAAGCTGCCAGAAATCACCAAGAAAGTATGGAGAGAATAAAAACAATGCAACGAAAAAAACACAGTGCAGAATTCAAAGCCAAAATAGCGCTGGAAGCAGCGAAAGG
>CALRWX020000125.1:0-9854 GCA_943371975.1 Pseudanabaena sp. UWO311
CTATCAGCACAATGATTGCTTCGATTCCCTGCTCGTATGCTTTTTCTGTCCTCTCGCGACTGATACTTGCCATGGCTTTTTCTCTCACTGATCTATCTTTAACACCTTTTGCTTTTTACTTCTGTATCTTTTTACTCTGATTAGTAACAGATATTTACTGTAGTCATAGCTAGTAGTTATGTATATTTCTGACTATTCAATTATGGCAAATATTGCCAACTTTTGTCAAACAGCGATCGCGATTCAGGGTAGAGATGATAAAATATCAAAGTATAAACCTCAATGTAAAAGTGATTTATACAGAGAAACTAGGAGTTAACTTATGCGGACAATCACCCTACAAATGCATACGGGGATTAAAAAATGGAGTTAGCTGCCTTGTTTCAGGATCAATGGAACCGAGGTCAGTGCCTTTGAAACGATTGCAGCAAGGGCAAGATAAAGCTAGATTTTCGGCTTTGGTAATGCCATCGTGCTTTTCAGCAATGATATGTTCTATTTCAAAAGTAAAGAATGAAGCTGCTTGAGGATATCGACAATACTCGCACTGTTCTTCAGCGCGTTGGGTGACTAGCCGACGCAGGGGAACTGATACATAGCTCATGCTGATTTCTGTAATTGCTTATATGCATGGGCTTTAGCTAATCTTACCCAATGCTCTAATAGTAAGTAGCGATCGAGTTCAGTTTCTTCAGTTCGGGAAAGGCTTCCAGATTTGTTACGTTCGAGTAGTTCGCTCATCCGCGCTTGTAATGCAGGTGTGGGACGGATGGCGAGGATTGCTTCAGGACTGGGTTGACTTGCCAGAAGTTCGACAATTTGGCGATCGTCTTGGTAAGAGATCGTTTCTGGGGTGGGAATGTCTTCAAGTAGGCGATCTAGGGTTTCAGGGAGTCGATCGCCTAATCTTTGTAGTTTTTTGCCGAGGAGATCGGGGACTTCTAGGATAATTTGCATTGGCTATTGATTTGGAGATTGTGAGTTGTGTTTATTGTAGCAAGCTTGTTATGGGCGATCGCTAACTAATTCTATAGTTCAATCAATCCTAAGCTAATTTGAATTGCGTTATCTACATATCCCATGAGGAGATCGGAGACAATACCCATTCTTTTGACTAAGCGTTGTTTATCAATGGAACGAATCTGATTGAGAAGAACTACGGATGTCAATGTTAGTCCACCTTCTGGGGGATTGATTAAAACTTCTGTGGGATATGTCTCAGGGTCGAATTGGGATGTGATGGCAGCTACGATGGTAATGGGACTGTATTGATTGGAAATATCATTTTGGAGAATGAGAGCAGGTCTAGTTTTCTGGATTTCTGAGCCAATGGTAGGGTCGAAGTTAACCAAATAGATTTCGCCTCTCTTGGGAAATTCTATTTTTCGTTTTGCCATGATTCCTCATCAATATTAAACCAGTCTTGAGTAATCCCTAAGTCTCGATCTGCACGCCGCAATGCGCCCTGTTTGAGCTTGTCCCGTAGATTTTTCTTGGCTTCGGCGTTGATGTAGTATTTAACGGCTTGGTCAATGAAGTGACTGCGATCGCCTTTGGGTGCAATGCGATCGAGTAGCTGTAGTGTTTCGTTGGGTAATGTGATGTTAATTCTTTGATACATATATGGGTACACATTAGCTATGTGTATCATATTAACTCTTATTGCTGGCTAAGGGTATAGGCGATCGCTAAGTTATGCTGTGGTTTGGCAAGCAATTCTGCTAATATCTCAATCTTTGTCCATGCTGTTTCTAAATCGATTTGCGCTGATTCGTAGGGAAATGTATCAAGGGGTTATAGATAGACGCGCCATGACATTGACTGGAGTTGTAAAGCCCATCGTGTTGCTTCTTCGACGGTGGCGGTGACAATGAGTAATGGTTTGGTTTGTTGTTGGCATAGGTGGGTACTAATCAGTCCTTTACATAAGCGTGATAGTCCTGATAGGGATATGCTTTTGGCTGTTTTCAGTTTCTCGCCTATTTTTGTGGCGATCGGCGATCGGGCTATGTTCTCTAGGACTGCTGTGAAGGTCATGGGTATAGTCATGAATAGACTAATTCAGGTTCATTGATGAGGCGTAATAGCTTGACAGGTTCGATTGTTTCCATAGCGAAGGTATTGCCTTTCCTATCGGTAAAGTCGATTAGGAATGCTTTGTTATCAAAGGACATTAAAACTGTTCCCATTTATCCTCGTCGCAGTAGGATTTGCTTGTGAGTGACTTTATGCGTAGCGATCGCCTCTTCTGTTAATGCAACAAGGTCATATTCTTGGATTTCGTTCATAGTTGTTTTTCTAATCAATAGGGTAATTTCATTGGTTATGATTTGAAAATTGTGGGTCGTGTTTATTGTAGCAAGGTTGTTATAGGCGATCGCATTATAGAAGTTAGAATGTATAAGCTGATATTCAATTTTATGGCGATCTGTTTCAATAAAAACCGCGATATAATAAGTAAAGTGCATACGTTCGGGAGCCAAAAACTATGGTCGGTCAACTGAGCAAAATTGAAATTATTTATCCCGAAAGTGACGGGAAACCGATGGTAGACAATACTAAGCAGTTTCGATGGATTTTGACGATTCAGCAAAATATTGACTGGTTATATACCAACGATCCTCAAGTATTCGTGGCTGGTGATTTATTGTGGTATCCCGTTGAGGGACAAACTCAAATTGGGGCGGCTCCTGACACGATGGTGGTTTTTGGGAGACCTAAGGGAGATAGAGGCTCTTATAAACAATGGGAAGAGGATAATATTGCGCCTCATGTTGTCTTTGAGATTCTTTCGCCTAGTGATAAATCTGTAGAGATGGCGAAAAAGCTGCTTTTTTACGATCGCTACGGCGTTGAAGAGTACTACATCTATAACCCTACAAATAACAATCTAGAAATCTGGGCTAGAAATCGTAATAGTTTGGATAGCATTTCTGAATCTCATGATTGGGTCAGTCCTAGGTTAGGTATTCGCTTCGATCTGTCAGGTGACGAACTTCAAATTTATCGTCCTGATGGAACTAAGTTCTATTCTTATATCGAAATTAATAGAATGTTGGAGCAGGAAAGCTTAAGAGCAGAACATGAATCTGTTCGCGCTGAACATGAGTACCAGCGTGCCGAACGGGCTACGAAACAACTTACGGAGATGGAGGCAATGTTGCAACAATATCGCGATCGCTTTGGCGAATTGCCTGAATAAAAATCGCTATACAATAAAAACAACTTGTAGCAGGCTTGTTATAGGCGATCTGGTGATATTCTCTAGGACTGCTCTGAAGGTCATGGGTGGGGACTAAAGATTTTCTATTCTGGTTAAAATATAATCCCTTCGTAGAGAAGCTCGATGGCAAACTCAAATTCAAGACTTGATAGGGTAATCGTATCGCCAGCGATATAGGGGTAGTACAGCCACATTCTGCCTTCGCCGCGTGCGTAGCGTTCTACTGATATTTTGTCGGAATTGATGAGTAGATATTCTTGTAAGCTGGGGATGGTGAGATAGTTGGTAAATTTCTCGCCGCGATCTCTGGCACTGCTTCCAGGTGAGAGAACTTCGGCAATTATGGTCGGACTTTGGATGAATTTACGGGCGTTGAGATCTTGAGGATCGCAACTAACAACGACATCAGGATAGTAATAGGGGCTATTGGTCGTAACTTGTACTTTGACATCGGCAACGTTAATGCGACAGCGACGCGATCGCACTTGGGGATATAGGTTTCTATAAAGGTTGAGGGTGATGTCGTTATGGGCGAGTGTGCCGCCTGTCATGGCGAGTACTTCACCATTGATATATTCATGGCGGATATCTTGATGGGGTTCCCATTCAAGATATTCTTTTATGGACATTCTGGGTTGTTGAGATATGGCAAGCATATTTTTCTCTTTGCCTAAGATTCAAGAACAATGAATTATTTTTATTGTCGCAATTTGGTTAATGGCGATCGCTCCTACCTTGATGGGAGCACAACTCCAATAAGTTTACCTTGTAGAGATTCCTGAGTAGCGATCGCTTCATTAATTTTTGCTTAGGGTTTTGGTGAGACGTTGCACGATCGCGGCTCGGTCGGCGAGTGATATGTTGAGAAATTGATGTTCGATTTCTTGAATGGTCATGGCGATTTCAGTTGATTAGAACTGTGTTTATTGTAGCAATCTGGTGAAGGGCGATCGCCTTGTCATCTCATGGTTAAGTGCATAGGCGATCTCTAGGTTATGCTGTGGTTTGGCAAGCAGTTCTGCTAATATCTCAATCCTTGTCCAAGCATTTTCTAAATCGATTTGGGTGGATTCGTAGGGAAATGTATCAAGGGGTTATAGATAGACGCGTCATGACATTGATTGGAGTTGTAAAGCCCATCGGGTTGCTTCTTGTGGCGGTGACGATGAGTAATGGTTTGGCTTGTTGTTGACATAGGTGGGTGCTAATCAGTCCTTTGCCTAAGCGGGATAGTCCTGATAGGGATATGCTTTTAGCTGTTGTCAGTTTCTCGCCTATTTTTGTGGCGATAGGCGATCGGGCTATATTCTCTAGGACTGATGTGAAGGTCATGGGTATAGTCATGAATAGACTAATTCAGGTTCATTGATAAGGCGTAATAGCTTGACAGGTTCGATTGTTTCCATAGGGAAGGTATGAACTTTCTTAGCTGTCATGTTATTATAATATCGATTCTCTGCTTGCAGTTTGGGAGTAATTTTATGACTTTACAAAGTTTAGAACCACAACTACTGTCTTTAAGCCAAAATGAAAAAACACGGGCAATTCAGATATTAGCTCAAAGTCTTGGCAATCCTTGGCGTGGCATTCAGAAAACATTGGGGGTATGTGGTGGTGATGCTTGCATTGGTTTAACTCGGATTCCTGTGTGGGTTTTGGTTAACGCTCGTGATATCGGTATTAGTGAATCTCAACTTTTGAAAGATTATCCGACTCTATCGGTAAGCGATTTAGCAAATGCTTGGTTTTATGCTTCGATGTATCCTGAAGAAATTGCCTTGGCTATTAAGGAGAATGAAGAAGCCTAATGGGTCGTTTGTATGCCGATGAGCAGTCTCCCTATGAGGTTGTGGAACATTTACGCAATTTTGGACATGATGTTCTTACTGTCCAAGAGGCGGGAAACGCAAATCTCAAAATTCCTGACGATCGCGTTCTTGATTTTGCGAGTAGTAATGAGCGAGTTGTTTTAACTTTAAATCGCAAGGATTTCAAACGTTTGCATCGATTGCTTCCCGATCATGGTGGAATTATTATTTGTACGGATGATGGAGATAGATTGGCTCTAGCTAAGAGAATTCATGCAGCTATTTTGGGAGAGGAGATATTGCTGGGTAAATTGGTTAGTGTGGTTCGTCCGATGAAATAGGCGATCGCTATTTCTTGAGGTGACATGAGACAATTTGGTACAATTTTATGTAAATTCATCCTATGGCTTAAAACGCTATGACTTTTCAGAAACTTCACGAACAAGTACTAACGCTTCCCGAAGATGATCGTTGGGAATTAGTCGATATCTTAATGAAATCCCTGCGGTCAAAACCTGCATTGGTGAACAGACACAAGGGCCTTGCATCAAGTTTAGTGGGTATTGCGAAGACTAATGCGCCTGCACCTACAGATGAAGAGGTTAAATCTATTTTAGAAACAAGGCTCTTGCAGAAGTAATGAAGGTATTATTTGATACGAATGTTATACTAGATGCGGTGTTGGCGCGTGTTCCTTTTGTCGAAAATGCTGCGTATCTTTTAGAGGCAGTGGAACTAGGGAAGATTCAAGGGTTTATTTCAGCTACGACTGTTACGGATATCCACTCGTGGGGTAATCCAACAAGCAGTGGATTTGGGGTTGTCTGATTTTGAGGATTCTGTGCAGGTTGCGGCGGCAATGGGAACAAGTTTAGATGCGATTGTTACTCGTGATGTTGTGGGTTTTGTTGGTTCTCCAGTTCCGATTATGTCGCCTGATGAACTGGTGAAGCAGCTAAGTTAAATCATTGTAGTAAGCTTGTTAAAGGCGATCACTAAATCTATATTTGACTTATTATATAAAATTTTGTATAATTTGCTAGTATTTTAGATATATGTAAAAAAATATGTCGATCAAGTTTTACGAAAGTCCGTTTCATGCGATCGAGGAGCCTGAAGTCGCTAGTAAGTTAGTTTTGAAGGCTGACTTGACGATCATGATTCGAGACATCATTGAAGATAAAGGTTGGACTCAAAAGGAATCGGCTGAAAGGTTGGCGGTTACTCAGCCGCGTGTGTCGGACATTGTGAATGGAAAAATTGATAAGTTTACTTTGGATATGCTTTTTTCAATGTTGGATAAGCTCGGATTTAGGACTGAGTTTACTTTTAGCAGTTTAGAAAGTGCTTCTATTAAAATCCAAACAAGGGATTTAGCTAAAGCCGCTTAGGAATATATCCGAGATTTATTTTGAGGTAGGCAATTTTAGGTATTCATTGAAAGGTTAAAGTTTTATAATAGTATTGAAAGCCGTAAGAGCAGGAAACCAGTTATGGCGATTTTATTTCGGTTTCATCCTCAAAAAGCTGTTGAAGCCGCAGCAATGTTTTTAAAGTTGCATGGTAAGCCTATGAAATATCTAGGTTTGCTGAAGATGCTTTATATTGCCGATCGCATAGCTTTAGAACGTATAGAGCAAACTATTACTGGGGATTGTTATTTCTCAATGGATTATAGTCCTGTTCTGAGTGGGGTGTATGATCTGATTAAAGGAAAGTCTGTTGATGGAGCTTTACCGCTTTGGAAGAAGTTTATTTCTGTCCGTGATGTCAACCACAATGTATATCTGTTAGCTGATCCTAGCACTGACGATCTTTGTGAGGAAGAGGAGGAAATTATCCATGAGGTTTACCAAACTTTTGGGCATCTTAATCCTTTTGATGTTGCCGAATGGACACACGATCTACCTGAATGGAAAGATCCTGATGGTTCGCGTATTCCGATTGTGGTTGATGATGTGCTGAGATTTATGGGCAAGACTATTGAGGAGATTGCGGCGATAAGGCAAGAGGCGGCAAGAGAGGCTTATTTAGATGAGGTTCTGAGTGCATAATGATTGGAAAGTTTATGCTCATTGCCTGTTAGATAGGATGTAGAATGGTGAATATAGTTTGCTAAAACGTTATGAGGATTTGCATCTGTGATCGTCAAAGAGTTAGAAAAGCAACTTCTTGCCCTCAGACCTAGTGAAAAGGTGCAGGTGATTCAGTTACTTGCTCAAAGTCTTGGTAGCAATTGGCAGGGAATTGAAAAAACACCAAGGGTTTGTGGTGGAGAGGCTTGCATTGTGAATACTAGAATTCCTGTTTGGGTGCTGGTAGAGGCTCGCCGTCTTGGATATAGCGATGTTGATTTGTTAACGAGCTATCCAACGATTACGGCTACGGATTTAGCGAATGCTTGGGTATATGCGGCGGCTCATGCAGAAGAGATTGATTTGGTAATTGAACAGAATGAGGCGGCTTAGGGGATGGCAAGTTTTTACGCGGATGAGCAGTTTCCCTTTCAGGTTACGGAATTATTGAGAAATTTAGGGCATGATGTTTTGACGGTGCAAGAAGCGGGTAATGCTAATCAACGGATACCTGATGATCAGGTGTTGACGTTTGCTGTAGGTCAAGAGCGATCAATTTTGACTGTCAATAGAATTGATTTTATCCGTTTGCATAGGCGTGATAATCAGCATTTCGGGATTGTTGTTTGTACGAATAATCGTAATTGGGAACAGTTTGCGGCACGGATTGATGAGGCGGTGAGAACAGAGGAATCGTTGCGGGGGAAGTTGATTCGGGTGGTACGTCCGTCTGTTTAACTTAGCGATCGCCTTGTCATCTCATGGTTAAGCGTATAGGCGATCGCTAAGTTAGACTGTGCTAATATCTCAATCCTTGTCCAAGCTGTTTCCAAATCGATTTGGGCTGATTCGTAGGGAAATGTATCAAGGGGTTATAGATAGACTCGCCATGACATTGACTGGAGTTGCAAAGCCCATCGGGTTGCTTCTTCGACGGTGGCGGTGACGATGAGTAATGGTTTAGTTTGTTGTTGACATAGGTGGGTGCTAATCAGTCCTTTACATAAGCGTGATAGTCCTGATAGGGATATGCTTTTGGCTGTTTTCAGTTTCTCGCCTATTTTTGTGGCGATGGGCGATCGGGCTATGTTCTCTAGGACTGCTGTGAAGGTCATGGGTATAGTCATGAATAGACTAATTCAGGTTCATTGATAAAGGCGTAATAGCTTGACAGGTTCGATTGTTTCCACAGCGAAGGTATTGCCTTTTTTATCGGTAAAGTCGATTAGGAATGCTTTGTTATCAAAGGACATTAAAACTGTTCCCATTTGTCCTCGTCGCAGTAGGATTTGCTGGTGAGTGACTTTATGCGTAGCGATCGCATCTTCTGTTAAAGCAACAAGGTCATATTCTTGTATTTCGCTCATAGGTTGTTTTTCTAATCAATAGGTTAATTTCATTGGTTATGATTTGAAGATTGTGGGTTGTGCTTATTGTAGCAAGGTTGTTATAGGCGATCGCCTTGTCATCTCATGGTTAAGTGTATAGGCGATCGCTAAAAATTTGACATTCTCGTATATTTTATTTTCGTATAATCATGATTTATGATGACGTAATTTTGGTAAACTGTCATCAATGATAAATCAGGAAATCCGAAATTGAATTACAACCGTACATTTGCAGAACTGGAGAAAAAAGCTGTCAAGTGGTGGCCGAAAGAATTAGAAGCAACGGTTGCCGCAGAGAGTGTTATTCCCAAGTTAATCGCAACTCAAGACCGATTTATCAGTATTCTGAAACTGTCAGGTGACGATCCCCATCAGGTCTTTGATGTTTTACAAGCATCGGGAATGTCGGTGAATCTGTTTTTAAAACATCTGGTTATTCTCGCTGATTATGGAGGAGAGCTAATTAAGCGATTAGGTCGGGAGTTCACAGAAACTTTTGCAGTTGATCCAGTTACAAATCGCCGAGCGATGCAGTATGTTTTTCGAGAAAAAACTGAAGTATATGAATTTCAAGTGTTACCTATCAATGGATTAGGAAATACAAAGCTTGATATTGACGGTGTTTCAATCACTAAAGTCATTCCATTGTCTCCGTTGCACAAAGATCTGATTATGATTCTTTTGCATGGAGCAACTTCAGATGTTGCTCATCTAGCTGCCTTAGAAAAATGTGAAATTGGTATTTTGCTTGGTGATGAGATAGCAATTGACAAGTATGTTCGTGAAAAATATTTATATGTCAGCAGAATTACTACAGGAGCAAATACTAATAGTCTTGGACAAATTGCTCAAACTTATGTATTAGAGACTTTACGAGAGTTTCTAAACCAAGATTATCAATTAACCCGAAACGGTTCCATTATTCTCAATGGCTATGACAAGAGTGATGGAATGCCATTTGATATAGTCGTCCAAAGAAATGGGGGAAAAATAGGCATAGAAGTTAGTTTTCAAGTGACAACCAATAGTGTGATTGAGCGTAAATCTGGGCAAGCAGAAAATCGCTTTAGGTTGATGAATGAGAATGGGTTTTGGATTGCCTATGTTATTGATGGTGCAGGTAATTTCCAAAGATCGTCAGCTATCGGAACTATCTGCAATTTCAGCGACTGTACAGTTGCATACTCAAAAGCAGAAATTGCAATTTTGGCAAACTTCATTCAAGAAAAGTTAAATGATTAATTTTATTGATTTATTTGCTGGTATTGGTGGAATGCGTTTGGGATTTGAGCAAGCTATGCAGAATCTTGGCATTCAAACTAAATGTGTGTTGTCTTCAGAAATAGATAAATATGCTCAA